>CATKXE010000099.1 GCA_949840465.1 uncultured Lachnospiraceae bacterium
TATACTGCTTTTGCATCGGACCCCTTTGCATTTCTGATCAGGCATTCTTCATTGTTTTTCAGACGCACAATTCTCTGGTACTGCATCTCCGTCCCCCTTGATGTTATTTTTGCTCCGCACCCGGTGCTGTAGTATGGAGCTTATGGATATCTTTCATCCATTCATTTTGTCACCATAGCCCCCGCCCCGGTCTTTTGAAATATATTCCATAAAGCCTTCAATACATTTTCACATTGCCATTCGCTATCCTCCTGACTGTTTATAATGCCGTTCCTTTCTTCGGCACAAAAAATGCCGACATATCTGTCTTTTCCAAAGTAAGTAACTGCACTTTTTTCTCAATCCCGCCTGCATAGCCTGTCAGACTTCCGCTTGTCCCTACAACTCTGTGGCATGGGATAATCAAAGAGATGGAATTGTGCGCCACCGCGCCGCCAACTGCCTGTGCAGACATTTTTGCAAGCCCCTTTTGCTTTGCGATTCTCTTTGCAATCTCTCCATATGTCATGGTCTGCCCAAATGGAATCGTAAGCATGATTTCCCATACGGCTTTACGGAAAGAAGTTGTGTCCATTTTAAGCGGCGGCGTGAAATCCGGGGCTTTGCCGCTGAAATAAATATCCAGCCACTTCTTCGTTTCTTCAAAAACAGGCAAATCCTTTTCTTCATACTCTTTCGGCAGCGTATCGCCAAAATATTTCTGGCCGTCAAACCATAATCCTGTAATTTCGTTGCCATTGCTTGAAACTGTTATGCCGCCTAAAGGCGATTGATCGTGATAAATACAGGTCATGACATCATCCCCTCCGAATCCTCACAGTGCACCCTTTGGACAATTCTTCACACACTCAAAGCAAAGAATACACTCCGTACCATTCTTTCGTTTTCGTGAATTATCTGTAACATCTACTTCCATTGGGCACACTTTCTTACATTTACCACAGGATACACATTTGCTTTTATCACATTTAATTCGGAGCAATGAAAAATAACTCATTGATTTCAAAAATATTGTGATCGGGCATATGTATTTGCAAAATGCACGATTATCCTTAAAGACATAAGCTAATATTATCCCGACCGCATAGTACATAACATTTCCTATGATAAACGCCCAAAACATAATTTTCTCAATGTTACCGACATGAGCAAGGAATAGTGACGAAACAAATATAAGGGAAATTGCAAATGTAATATATCTTATCCACCCAACCTTTTTTCCTGGTGTTTCAGAAACTTTGTACGGAAGAAAATCAAGCACCATTGCCGTCCAACAGGCATATCCACACCAGCCTCTGCCAAAGAGTAACGGACCAAAAATTTTTGCAACTGCATAGTGAATTGTGGCGGCTTCAAACACACCTGTAAAAAGATAATACCAAAATCCTTCAATCTGCATATTTTCACCACAAATAAACCCCAAATAAACCAACATATAAAGTCCGACTAAAAGCTGTGCAACTCTGCGGGCATATTTGTATTTTTTGATAAAAAGGAATATTCCCAGAGAAATAGATATTCCAATATAGCTAAAGTTAAATAAATAAAATATATTGTCCTGTGTCAGCCACAATGTAATTGCAATGGTTTCAAATATGGCCAGCATAAGAAGCGGCAGAAAATATTTTTTCATTGTCTTCCTCCAAATTCCACCATCAAATTCAGGAGATAAGTTGTTTCATGCAGCAATAATCACGACTATGTACCCGTTACATTTTTCTGCAATATTTAAGACCTGATGCTATGGCAACAATCATGGCGCATTCTTTTTAAACAATGCGTCGCGGTTCTATAATAGCACATTCTTCGGGTTTTATCATTAAGAAATTGTGATGCAGATAATGAAATTTACTGTAGGAAAAGAATACCCGCCGTTTTATAGAACCATATAAACTTACGGCCCATCCTTTGAAACAGGCATATGCAAGGGTACCTTTATCTGTTTCATTCATCGTGATTCAGGCGATATTACTGTACGCTTGCGTTGCCCGTATCCTGTTCCCAGTAATTATAATCCATCTACAAATTGACAATCTCCCCCGAACGCTCTATAATATTTTTATTACATATGTAAGATTTGGAGGGATTTACAATGGCTGCTCTGCCGCAGATTTCCGAAGCAGAATATGAAGTAATGAAGGTGGTATGGAAGTACGCCCCTATCAATACGAATGAAATCACTGAAAAATTACTGAAAACCACCGACTGGAGCCCCAAGACCATACAGACCCTGATCTAGCGTCTGGTGACCAAGGGCGCCCTCTCCCATGAGAAGCAGGGCCGTATATTCGTCTACACCCCGCTTGTATTGGAACGGGAATACATCGGCCAGAAGAGCCGTTCTTTTCTGAAACGCTTTTACGGCGGGGATATTACCGCCATGCTGTCCGCGTATATAGAGAATGACGGCCTGTCCGATACAGAGCTGGAACAACTTCGCTCCCTTCTTTCTGTAAGAAAGGATACGTCAAATCCCCCGCAGCATGCTGACGGGGCATCAAATTTCCAGCGCAGCAAACTGCGGGAGATTTGACCCTCGCGGCAGCCGTCAACTGGACATACAAAAAACATGTCCACCTGGCTCGTTGCCTGGGGGGAATAAAACAAAAAAGGAGTCGATACATATGGCTGATTTTATGATCCGCTTTCTCATATGCAATCTATTTATCAGTGTTCTGGTTGGAATCCTGCTGGCAGCCCGGCATTTACTGAGAAATATCCTGTCTGGGAGAATGCAGTATCACCTGTGGTTTTTACTGCTCGGCCTGCTTGCCATCCCCTTCCTGCCCTTTCGCCTGACAGGCTTTCCAAAAATTTTGTCCCGGCTTCAAACATTCCGCGCCTTCGCCCTGTCCGATGCCGGAAGCGCTATGAATCAGGGAAGAATGCCGATTCCTGCGGGAGATACAGGCTGGCTCAATGATTTTACGCTTTCCATAACCAGTCAGGCAACATCCACTACCAGAACCGTTTTACTGGGAATCTGGCTTGCGGGCGTCCTTAGTATGATTGTACTGACAGCCAAATCCTCCCTCCGCCTGCAGAATATAAAACGGTCTGCGCTGCCTCTCCAGAACCCGGCAATCCGCAGATTATACCGTCATTGCCTGAAAGAACTTCATATCACAAAAGAGATTCCCCTATACAGTACCGCATTTTTGCAGTCGCCGATGATAACGGGATTTTTAAGGCCTCGTATCTATCTTCCTATTCATATCATTTCAGATTACAGGGAGACAAATCGCGGCGCCGCCCACAGGAACTCCTGCTATTCAGGTACATCCGGGATAAACGGGCTCCGCCAGGTCAGATACATACTGCTGCACGAACTGCAGCACTGCAGGCACAAGGGATTGCACTGAGGGAAATGCGCAACGACAGGGAGATTGCCTGCGATACGTCCGTCCTGCACATGCTTGAACCGGATTCCTATGCAGATTATGGAAGGACATTAATAAATTTTGCCGAAAAACTGTCCTGCCCTGCCTTTCCCTTTGCAGCCGAATTCAACAGGAACATGCCGCTTTACGGGTCTCTCCTGACTCTACCTATAAAATCTACGATGCCCTGTTCGGACTGGAGGCCGGAGTCATCACACCGGAAGATTCCTTCATGGAGTGGGACAGAAAACGATATCCATTTCAGGAATGGAATGCCGGCCAAAACCTGCAATCCGCCATGGGCGCTTCCGTAAACTGGTATTTTCAGGGGATAGACGAACAGCTTGGAATCTCCGCCGTTAACCGCTATATCCGGGAAATCGGATATGGAAATGAGGATACCGGCAGCGGCCTTTCCTCCTACTGGATGGAGTCATCGCTGAAGATTTCCCCCATTGAACAGGTGGAACTCCTTCGAAAACTCTATGAAAACAGCTTTGGACTGCGCTCCCCAAATATCAATGCAGTAAAGGATTCTATCTTCCTGTCCTCTTCTGATGCCGGAAACCTCTTTGGAAAAACCGGAACCGGGCGCATAGACGGCATGGACGTAAACGGGTGGTTTGCAGGCTACGTGGAAGCCCCTGACAATACGTGGTTCTTTGCCGCCAATATCGCCGCTGACGATAACGCTTCCGGCAGCAAAGCGGCAGAAATTACGCGGCGCATCCTGTCTGAGATGGATATATGGGAGTAAATTTAAATAATGGGAGCGTATACTTACAACAGTGGTGATAGAATGGAGAGAAAACACCTTTCTTTTTTACTCCATACTCCACTTTTTTACAGGTTCTTTATAGTAGATAATGTTCTCTTCCACTATGGCCGGAACTCCGCCTTTTGCCTCCACGATGGTGACCGCGCAGTTTGCGGGTACCTGCCATTTCCAGAAATCCGCAATCTCAAAGTTGCCCCGGATCTGGTTCAAAAGCGCTGTCATGGCAGCCCCGTGGGTTGAGACCAGAATCTGCTTTCCTGAAAGAGCGGCATCCCCGCATAATTCCCTCAGGAACTTTCCGGTCCTCTCCATCAATGCCTGAATGCTCTCCCCGCCTTCTGCCGGAACGTAATTTCCGGTATCCGTAAAGAAGCTTTTAAATTTTTCGCTCTCTGTATCCCGATTCTCCCCGCTGCAGCACATTCCTTCGTAAGCCCCGAATCCCAGTTCCTTGATCCCTTCTGATTCCAAAACCGGAATATCCCTTCCCGCCAATAGGATCTCAGCGGTCTGCCTTGCCCGGATAAGGGGGCTTGTATAGGCCAGATCAAAGGGGATATCCTTCATTCCTTCAGCAGTCTGCTCCGCCAGATGGATGCCGTATTCATTCAGCGGGATGTCCGCATGCCCCTGCACCCTGCGCGCCTTATTCCAGTCCGTTTCCCCATGTCTTACAATGTATAACCTCATCCTCTGTATACTCCTTCCTGACTTGTGGTTCAGATTTTTATTATATCAAATTTTCTGTTTTTATCAAGACATAGGCAAGCGGACTTTCAGCCATTTCTAAAAACGGGGGGAAATTCCAAAGTTTTTATTTGCCCTGTCTCATGGGGTATGGTATACTGTTTAGATATAGGAAATAGAGGAAGGGGGGTTCATTTTTGCAACACACCAATGAATCAGCGGAAAATTATTTAGAAACCATATTGATCCTCAGCGAATCCCGCCCTGTAGTACGCGCCGTAGACATCGCAGCAGAACTCGACTTCAAAAAGTCCAGTGTCAGCGTTGCCATGAAAAAGCTGCGCGAAAGCAATCACATCACCGTCACTCCGGAAGGATTCATTTATCTCACCGAGAGCGGCCAGGAAATCGCGGACCGTATCTATGAACGGCATCAACTGCTCTCCTCCTGGTTAGAACGGCTTGGAGTCAATCCGGAAGTCGCGGTTGCCGATGCCTGCAGGATTGAGCATGTCATAAGCGCAGAAAGTTTTGAAGCGATTAAAAAACATATTGGATAAAAAAAAGAGACTTTCACTCCTATAGAAGTGTTCGTCTCTTTTTTTGTTAAATTTCTAATTCCGGCGGTTCGTCCAGATGTTCCGGCACATACTTCCCGTTTTTCTTCCTCTGCCTGACACACTCTGTCAGCAGATACTCAACCTGCCCGTTTACAGAGCGGAAGTCGTCCTCTGCCCACGCGGCAATCTCACTGTACAATTTTTCTGATAGTCTGAGAGGAATCTGCTTCTTTTTCATATCACCCATCTTAATACAGGCTGCCTGCGTTCACGATTGGCTGTGCGTCATGGTTGCCGCAGAGCACCACCAGCATATTCGAAACCATGGCAGCCTTCCTTTCTTCATCCAATTCCACCAGTTGCGTCTTATTGAGCCGGGCCAGCGCCATCTCCACCATGCCGACCGCCCCGTCCACGATCATCTTCCTTGCGTCCACAACTGCGGAAGCCTGCTGCCTCTGGAGCATCACAGACGCAATCTCCGGCGCGTAGGCCAGATGCGTGATACGGGCCTCGATGATCTCCATACCGGCTTCCTCCACCTTCTGCTGGATCTGATCCCGGATACGGGAAGCGACCACCTCACTGGATCCCCTCAGGCTCCCTTCATCGGCAACCCCGTCGCCGGTGGTATCCACATTCGGGGACACATCATAAGGATAGATGCGCACGATGTCACGGAGTGCGCTGTCACACTGCAGGGAAAGGTATTCTTTATAATTATCTACATTGAATACCGCTTTTGCCGTATCGGTCACACGCCACATCACCGCAATCCCAATCTCCACAGGATTGCCCAGGCAGTCATTGATCTTCTGCCGGCTGTTATTTAATGTCATAACTTTCAGGGAAATCTTATTGTTTGCCGTAATCTCCACATTGGCAGACGCCGGGTCGCTTATGCTCAGAACAGAAAAGCTTTTTCTGGAACCTCTGTCCACGTCGCCGCTCTGGCTCAGCTTCGTCTTTGCCGCAGGGTTCACGCTGGTGCAAAACGGATTCACATAATAAAACCCTTCCCCTTTCAGCGTCCCCACATATTGACCAAACAGGGTCAGCACCAGCGCTTCCTGCGGTTTCAGCACCTTCAGTCCGCAGAAGGGAATCCAGCCCAGCGCAAGCCAGATACAGCTTATGATCAGCAGGATAGGCAGGCTACCATGGGCAATAAGGATCCCCCCGCATACGCAGCCTGCAATCGCCGCCATATAAAGCAGCAAAGTCAGCAGTAATACGGCCATACCGTTCTTTTTGTTTGTAAGTACTATTTCTTTCATCTCTCCTGTCCTCCTCTTTTAGATTTCTGATGATTATTTTTTGTATTTTTATGATATCATTTTAATATCATTTTGTCAAGTAAAAAATCAAAACCTGTCCATCTGACCTGTTGCATCGCGGGAAAAAAATACCACGATCCCCTCTGGAGATCGCGGCATACATATATCGAAATTCTATACTGTTATTTCAGTTCCCCTTTTAGTAGGCTGACTCACCGTAAGCCATGGAATACCCAAGATGATGCCCCTTTAGTACCTCCTTCGCTTCCTGCTCTGTCCGGCCTGTCAGATCCGGCACTTCCTTATGCACGTCATTTTTTGTAAAAGCTGCGAAAAAGAAAAGACATGCAATAACCAGGGCGCAGCCTTTTGCCTTGTTTGATATTTTTTTCTGCTTCATAATCTTATAAATCCTTTCTTGTAAACCTCCGTCCAGCCATCCGGCCGCCGTCGCGGCATGCCGGTTCATCTTACTGTAACTGTCAAGCAATACCCCTGCATAGGCGGCGCGCTGCCCCTCAGGCAAACGGAAAAGCGCCCCTGCGTCGCACCCCAGCTCTATCTCCCTTGTAAACAACGCGGCCATCAGCCAGCAGGCAGGATTATACCAGTTCAGGAGTAATGCGGCCATCATAAACGCTTTTTTCCAGAGGTCGCCCCGATGAATATGCATCCACTCATGCAGTAAAATCATTTCTAACTCCACGTCACTGTACTCCTGCTCTGGCAGGACAATCGAGGGACAGAACAGGCCGTATGCCAACGGCGAAGCCACCGACCGGGACTGATAGGCCGGACAGCCCTGCCCATGGAAATATTTCTGCCTCCACCCTTTGATACATGCCTGATCCATAGCCTTCCTGTCCCTGAGCCCCCTGTAAAACCTGGCATAACTTCCGGCTGTAAGGAGCAGGAGTATCCCAAAACCGGCCCATCGAACCTGCCCCAATCCCACCGGCACACTTCCTGTAAAAAAGCCGGTACAAAAACGCCCTGCCACGGCAATCCCTATATCCGGAGGCAGCAAAAGCCTGGCTGCGACGATAAGCCACAGGACTTCCATCGTATTGGCGGGCAGCCAGCGGTCAATGAACTTTCTTCCCGCCGCCATGCAGAGGATCAATAACGCCGCTCTGATCTGTATATCTATAATATAGCATCACCTCTCCTTTCGAAACTGCAGGGAAACAATCCGATAGCGTGCTCTCCGATCAAATCTGTCCCATCCGAGAAACACCCCCACGGAATCAGCAAAGCTTTCATGGAAAGTTCTTTCTCAGTCTGTCCCTTTCTCATCAATCAACTCCCGCAGCTGCCTGATCTCTTCTGCCGTCAGCTGTTCCTGCGTTAAAAGCGAAGTAAACAGAAGGCTTAGAGAGCCCTTGTAAAACTTGTCCACAAATTCTGACAAGGCCGACTGCCGCGCGCTTTCCTGTCCGATCAGTGCATGGCAGTGAAATCCCGGCTCTGTACGCCGGATCGCCTCCTTTTCCACCAGCCGTTTAATGACCGTATAGGTCGTATTCTTATTCCATCCTGTACTTTCCCTCAGCAAATCCGCCATCTGCTTTGCCGTCATGTCTCCCTTCTGCCATAATAATTCCATGACCTTCAGCTCGGAATCATAAAACTTCATAACTTCACCACCTCATACTATTGCAATAGTCTATAGTTAGACTATCATAATAGTCTGGCTTTGTCAAGTTATTTTTCCGTACAACTGCCGAAAAATGCCGCATATCCTTTCACAGCTTCGTATAAGTCTGCCTTACTGCTCACCTCCCATGGAGCGTGCATGCTTAAAACCGCAATCCCGCAGTCAATCACATCCATCCCGTATTTTGCCATAATATAGGCGATCGTGCCTCCGCCGCCCTGATCGACGGCTCCCAGCTCCGCGGTCTGGAAAACCACATGGTGTTCTTCCATAATCCTCCGAAGCCACGCCATGTATTCCGGGTTTGCGTCATTGGCCCCTGCTTTGCCGCCGCTTCCGCTGTATTTGTTGAATACCAGGCCGTTGGCAAGATACGCAGAATTTTTCTTTTCAAAATATTTTTCAAACATGGGGTCAAAGGCCGCGCTGACGTCCGCCGAAAGCATCCGGGAATTCATAAGGGAACGGCGCAGCCTTAAATCAAGAGACGCCTTGGAAGCCGCATCCGGGCCGCAATCCCGGAAACCGCCTTCTGTCAGGGCAAGGATTTCCGCCGCCGCATTTTCAAAAAACCGGGACTTCATTCCCGTGGCGCCGTTGCTTCCGGTTTCCTCCTTGTCAACCAGAAGGCAGCAGGACGTCCTCTCGAGCTTCCTGTCATCTTCCAGTCCAAATAATGCGGTCAGGGATGAAAACGCGCTGCTCCTGTCGTCCTGCCCGTATGCCAGCACCATACTCTGATCAAGCCCGCACTCTCTCGCTTTCCCCGCGGGCACTGCCTCTAACTCCGCAGAAAGGAAGTCCTCCTCCTCAATGCCGTATTTTTCACGCAGTATATTCAGGATATGCTCCTTTGCCGCCGTTTCCCCCAAAGGCCTGTTCCCCGTCAGCACGTCCATTTTTTCCGCGTCAAAAAAATCTTTTACCTTCTGCTCGTTTCGCTCTCTCCCAAGATGGGGCAGAAGGTCGGTGATCACCAGCACCGGGTCATCCTCCTTTTCCCCGATACAGATATCCGCTGCCGTCCCATCCTTTTTCACCACAGTCCCATGCAGCGCCAGAGGGGATGCAAACCACTGATATTTCTTTATGCCCCCATAATAATGTGTATCCAGATAGACATTTCCCGACTCTTCATAACAGGGAACCTGCTTGATATCCAGGCGGGGGGAATCCACATGAGAGCCGATGATATTGAACCCCCGCTCAGGAGGCTCCTCCCCGATCCGGAAAAATACCGCTGACTTCTTCATATGCACGGTATATACCTTATCGCCTGGCTTTAAGGGCCGCCCGCTTTGTATCAGGGTTTCCAGATCCTGATACCCTTTTTCCACGGCAAGCCTGACCGCCTCCGAAATGCATTCACGCTCCGTCTTTCCCGCATCCAGAAAATGGCGGTACGAAGAACTGAGTTCTTCCACCGCCATCATCTCTTCTTTACTATAAACTTTCCATACATTTTTTCTCTCCATAATCACCGCTCCTTTACCATGCTTCCCCGCAGCAGGCCGCCAGGAAAGCGTTTTCTGAAATATAGATCTACTTCAAGACCGCCTGGATTTACCATGCTGCATACAGCAAACGCATGACTGGCGGTCTTTCGTTTTCGCGCATGGCTGTAAACGAATTCGGTATGCGGTATATATTATGGAAAGATTTTTTGTTTTTATACTCAAAATGCAGCTTCCATCACCAACGCCGTCCATGGGCGTTGATCACTTCATATCCTTTAAAAATGCACAGTATCCTCTATATGCCTCGTATACATCCGCCTTGCTTGCGATTTCCCAGGGCGCATGCATGCAGAGGATGGCGACTCCCCCGTCAATCACTTCCATGCCGTACCCGGCCAGAATATAGGCAATCGTCCCGCCCCCGCCTGCGTCGATCCGCCCCAGCTCCGCCATCTGGAACCCGATCTGGTTCTCGTCAAGTACTCTGCGGAGCTTTGCAATATATTCCGCATTGGCGTCATTGGAATGGCCTTTCCCCCTTGTACCGGTATATTTATAAAATACAGGACCCTTTCCGAAGAAACTGGAAGATCTTTTGTCATAGGCATCTGCATACAACGGGTCGTATGCCGCGCTGACATCCGAAGAAACCATGGCAGACCGCGCCAGTGTGCGCCGCAGCTTCAGCTCCGAATAGCCGCCCAGTTTTTCATACAATTCTGCAACTGTATTTTCAAAAAAGCGGGATGTCATACCCGTTGCCCCTAAACTGCCGATTTCCTCCTTATCCACCAGAATGCAGCAGGCAGTACGCGAAACGTCCTCTGTATCCAGCATGGCCGCAAGGGAAGTATACGCGCAGATCCTGTCGTCCTGCCCATATGCCATGATCATACTCCGGTCCAGGCCGCAATCCCTCGCCCTTCCCGCAGGTACGACCTCCAGTTCTGCTGACATCAGATCCTCTTTTTCAATATGATATGTGTCTTCAAGCAGTTTTAAAATCTGTGCGGCGACAGCCTCTTTTTCTTCTCCCTTTAAAGGCCTGCTCCCGATCAGAATATCCAGATTCTCTCCCTCCACGACAGCAGAGGCCTTTTTCTCCATCTGCCTGGAAGACAGGTGGACCAAAAGGTCTGTCACAGCAAAAATCGGGTCGGTATCCTTTTCCCCGATCGACACCACTTCTTTTGTTCCATCCTTGCGCACGACCACGCCATGGATTGCAAGCGGCACCGTCACCCACTGGTATTTCTTGATCCCGCCGTAATAGTGGGTGTCAAAATAGGCCATCCGGCCTTCCTCATACAGTGGATTCTGCTTCAGATCCAGACGAGGTGAATCAATATGCGCCCCAAGGATATTCATACCGTCTTCCAGATCGTCTGTCCCTATGTGGAATAATGCAATCGACTTCCCCATACACGACGCATAAACTTTATCCCCGGGCGCAAGCTTTTCTGCTGTATACAGATCACGGTACCCTTTTTCCTCCGCCTGACGGATGGTCTCAGACACACATTCCCTCTCGGTCTTCCCGGCATCCAGAAATGCACGGTAATCTTCGCACACCTTCTCCAGTTCTTCCAGTTGCTCCGCTTCATATGTAAGCCATAAATTCTCTTTTTCCATTTTATCCTCCTGTACTTTTTCGATACTTTTCCGGCGTTAAAATGTCTTTTCCGCCTGCAGTTTCACGCCCCGGCAAACCATAACCGGATAGATTCTCCACAGCCCCTAAAACCCCGCAGAAAACTGCGGGGCTTTTTCAAGTGGTACTCTCTTCTTTTTTCAGAATCGGAATTTCTCCTCAAAATATGCCTTCAGATCTTCTATCTTTACCCTCTCCTGCTCCATGGTGTCCCGGTCACGCACGGTCACGGCTCCGTCCTCCTGAGAATCAAAGTCATAGGTCACACAGAACGGGGTCCCGATCTCATCCTGACGGCGGTAGCGTTTTCCGATATTTCCACGGTCGTCATATTCGCAGTTATAATATTTTGACAATTCGGCAAATACCTTTTCGGCCCCCTCATTCAGCTTCTTGGATAAAGGCAGGACGCCGACCTTCACCGGTGCAAGCGCCGGATGGAAATGGAGGACCGTCCTTATGTCCCCTCCTTCCAGTTCTTCCTCGTCATAAGCGCTGCACAGGAAAGCCAATACCATACGGTCAGCTCCCAAAGACGGCTCAATGACATAAGGAATATACTTTTCATTCTTCACATCATCAAAATACGTCAGATCCTGCTTGGATACTTCCATATGCCGGGACAAGTCATAATTTGTCCGATCCGCGATCCCCCACAGTTCTCCCCATCCGAATGGGAAAAGGAATTCCACATCTGTGGTCGCTTTGCTGTAGAATGAAAGTTCCTCCTTCTCGTGGTCACGG
>CATKXE010000100.1 GCA_949840465.1 uncultured Lachnospiraceae bacterium
GTCGCCAAATGGACATACAAAAACATGTCCACCTGGCTCGTTGCTTCGCGGGAATAAAGCAGGAGCTACTGGAAAGAGATCTGTATGGTTTTTTACAGGTATTCCAGTATGGATGTATACAAAGCAGTGCTGGAACAGGAAATCTACGATGTGGAAGAGCTGTTGGAAGAATATAATAAGCGATGAAGATTACATTGATTACCGTAGGAAAAATAAAGGAAAAATATCTTAGGGACGCCATCAGTGAATACAGCAAAAGACTGGGCAGATACTGCAGGCTTGAGATGATTGAAGTTGCGGATGAAAAGACCCCGGATAACGCCAGTGATGCGATGGATGAGATGATCCGCAGTAAAGAGTCAGGACGTATACTGAAATACATCAAAGACGACGCATATATTATTACGTTGGAAATCCATGGCAGGCAGTTGTCCTCAGAGGAAATGGCTGCAAAGATTGAACATTTGGGCATACAGGGAATGGGACATCTGATTTTTATTATTGGAGGCTCTATCGGGCTGGGAAAAGAGGTTCTTGGCAGGTCGGATTTTGCACTCAGTTTTTCCAAAATGACATTTCCCCATCAACTGATGCGGGTGATTCTGCTGGAGCAGATATACAGGAGTTTTCGGATTATCCATGGAGAGCCATACCATAAGTAAATACGGTTTCTGCGTTCAGATATCAATATCACAGGAAAAACGCATTTTTCAAAAAATTCAGGTAATAAAACACTGCATGGGAAGGGACATCAGATATGAAGACATTATACGTCACAGATTTGGACGGAACCTTATTAAATACCAGAGACCGGATCAATCCAAAAAGCATCCGGATCATCAATGAACTGATCGGACAAGGGATGCTTTTTACCTATGCGACCGCAAGATCCCTGGTTTCTGCATCTGTAGTAGCAGAAGGGTTGTCTGTGACGGTTCCTGTTATTGTATACAATGGGGCTGTTGCACAGGACGAAAGAGTCCGCTGTACGATTCAGCAGGAATTGTACCGGCCGGAATACTGGTGTGAGATTATGCCTGCAAAGGCAACAAAGGCAGAGGCGATTAAGACATTGAAGCGTTTGTGGAAGTGTGACCGGATCGTTTCATTTGGTGACGCTATCAACGATATACCAATGTTTGAAATATCGGATGAATGCTATGCCGTAGAAAATGCGGTATCTGAATTGAAAGAAGCGGCCAGCGGCATTATTGGAAGCAATGAAAAGGACGGTGTGGCAAAATGGCTTTGGAGCCATGTAAAGACAGAATGAAAAACTCCACCTGGCTCGTTGCCTGGCGGGAATAAAAAGTAGATTGTGGATTGTCACGGAAGATGATATAATTGACCGGTAAAAATAAATGTTATTCCAATGGGAGGTCATAATGGACAAGTATATGATTTGTATGGATGCTTCAGGAGATATCCTCAAAAAAGCAGCAGGCAAAAACGGCATTGAATTTGTGCCAATGGAATATTCTCTCGGAGACGAGATGCGCACATCCCACGGCTGTGAGAGTGAAGAAATATTAAAAAAATTCTACGACGGACAGAGAGGTGGGGATCTCACAAAGACTTCCCAGATATCCCCGTTTATGTATGAGGAATATTTTCAGCAGTTTTTGGAAAAAGGGCAATCCATACTGTATTTCTGCCTGTCAAGCGGGCTTTCCTCCACATACCAGAGTTCCGTCCTTGCAGCTGAGAGCCTGAAGGAAAAATATCCAAACGCAGAAGTGCTTTCTGTGGATACCCTGGCAGCCACAGGCGGCATCGGGCTTCTGGTGGAGAAAGCCATTGAAAACAGAGATGCCGGTATGGATATCCATGAAAATTTTGAATCCATGAAAGCATTGGTTCCCCATCTGCGGCATTTTTTCATGGTGCAGGATCTAATGTACCTAAAGCGGGGAGGCCGTGTCAGCGCGGCAACCGCCATTGTAGGCTCTGCGCTTAATATTAAACCGATCTTGAAAATTGATGAAAACGGAAAGCTGGTCACCATAGACAAAAAGCGTGGGAATAAGGCGGCTATGTCGGCTTTGTTTTCATATTTTAAAGAGAATTATGAGCCGGGATTGGGAAATAAAATCTATATCTGCGACGGGGATACGCCAAAACTGGCAGAGAGCCTTGCTGCAAAGGTAAAAGAAGCGGTTCCGGGAATTACGGTGCAAAGGATGATGCTCTCGCCGATCATCGGGGCGCACACAGGGCCGGGAATGCTTTCCATGATCTTGTTCGGACATTGAGTAACACTAACACTTGCTAAAGAACGGTTGGTTCAGGGTGTGTTTGGAAATTACAGGAATGAATTTTCAGGCATGTTCCGGGAAGGGAAGAAATCGATGATCAAAAACATCATACTGGACATGGGGAATGTATTATTGAATTATGACCCGGAGGTGGTTCTGAATTATTTTCTGGAGGACGAGGGGGACAAGAGCCTTATAAGGCGGGAGCTGTTTGAAGGGCCGGAGTGGGTCGAAGGAGATCTGGGGAACCTTACGGATGAAGAACGTTTTTTCGGCGTCAGAGAAAGAGTGCCCCAAAGGCTCCATAAAGCGCTAAAGCAGTGCGCCGAAGAATGGCATATGTGTATGCAGCCGGTGGAGGGAGCGAAGGATTTCTGCGATCTTGCAAAGAGCAAGGGATATCGGCTGTATGTATTGTCCAATGCCAGCAATTCCTTTTACGGATATTTTCCGAGATTTGCACCGTTTCACTATTTTGACGGGATTGTCGTGTCCTGCGACATTCACATTGTCAAGCCGGATATCCGTATCTATCAGCATCTTTTAAAGAAATACGATTTGATGCCAGGGGAGTGTTTCTTTCTGGATGATATGGAATCTAATGTGCAGGGTGCAAAAGATGCAGGAATGCAGGGGCGGGTGTTTGAAGGAGATTTTGAAAAAATCAGAGCATGTATTGGATTTTAGATTTTTTACAGGTCAGGCAGACAGTTCCTGAAAGGGCGGTCTGCCTGATTTTTGTACCGCCCATGTAAGGGGGAGCATTTGAGTCCGCTAAGGACACGAACAATACCTGTAATGGGGGAGTTGTTTCCAAAATCCACGAAATGATTGCGCCATGGACGGGAAAGTGGTAGAATAGTAATCAGATATTTGAAATGATTACACAAAGGAGATGAGGAAAATGATGAGTGATTTCGTGGAGAGGGCGTTGGGGATTGTTCCGGTTGTTCTGGTGGTGTTGATCCTGCTGATCATATTGATTTCCGGTTATGTGAAGGCATCCCCGGATACGGCTTATATCATTTCAGGCCTGAGGAAGCAGCCCAAAGTGCTGATCGGTAAAGCTGGAATCAAGATTCCGTTTTTAGAAAAAAAGGATGAACTGAACCTGCAGTTGATCCCCATTGACGTAAAGACGTCCAGTGCAGTGCCTACGGCGGATTATATCAATATCCGTGTAGACGCGGCGGTCAACGTCAAGATCAGCGACCAGCCCGAGAGGCTTTCTCTGGCGGCACAGAACTTCCTGAACAGGCCCACCGATTATATTGCGCAGGTGTCCAGAGAAGTGCTGGAAGGGAATATGCGTGAGATCGTCGGAAAGATGAATCTGGAAGAGATGGTTTCTGACCGTCAGAAGTTTGCCACACTGGTGAAAGAAAATGCAGAGCCGGATCTTGCAGCCATGGGGCTGGATATTGTCAGTTTCAATGTGCAGAATTTCGTGGACGGGAACGGCGTGATTGAGAACCTTGGCGTGGACAATATTGTAAAGATTCAGAAAAATGCAGCCATTTCAAGGGCAGAGAGTGAGAAGGAGATCGCGAAAGCGCAGGCGAAGGCAAGGAAGGAAGCCAATGACGCACAGGTCAGCTCAGAATTGGAGATTGCCAATGCCAGAGCCAGGGCGCAGAAGGAAAAGGCTGTTGTCCAGGCAGAAGCAGACCAGGAGGCAAAAGAGGCGGAGATCAGCGCGGCAACCCTGATTGCGCAGAAGGAAAATGACCTGGAAATTCGGAAAGCAGAGCTGCAGAAGGACGCGGATACCAAGAAGGCAATCGCGGATTCGGCTTACCAGATCCAGAAGGAGACGGAGCGTAAGACTGTGGAGATTGCTACGGCAGACGCCAATCTGGCACGTCAGGAAAAGGCCATTGCGCTGCAGGAGAAGGAAGTGGAGCTGACGGAACGCAATCTGGAAGCCACTGTGAAAAAGCAGGCGGAGGCGGAGCGATATGCAAAGCAGCAGGAATCAGACGCCAGGTTGTATGAAGTGCAGAGAAATTCCGAAGCTCAGTTATTTGAACGCCAGAGACACGCGGAAGCGGAAAAATTTGAGAGAGAGAAAGAAGCAGAAGCATTGAAGGCCACTGCAGAAGCCCAGAAATATGCGATGGAGCAGGAGGCAGAGGGTATCCGCAGCAAAGGCCTTGCAGAAGCAGAGGCGATTAAGGCGAAAGCGCTTGCCGAGGCGGAAGGTATTGAGAAAAAGGCGGAAGCCATGAAGCAGATGGGCGAGGCCGCAATTCTGGAGATGTATTTCAAGGCCATGCCGGAGATTGCAAGAAATATTGCGGAGCCTCTTGCCAAGGTAGATAAGATCACCATGTATGGGGACGGCAATACCTCCAAACTGGTGAAAGATATCGTAGGCACGCTGACCCAGGTTTCGGACGGCCTGAAGGAGTCTACAGGCGTAGATGTACAGTCTGTGCTGTCAGGTTTTTTGGGGGCAAAATTGTCCGAGGGGCCTGAACAGAGCCAGCCTTGAGAAACTGTTCCGTCAGGAACAGAGAAAAACGAGCCGTTCTCACCGTAATGGGCAGGGAAACGGCTCGTTTTTTGTATCATCGTGTAAGGAACCATACCTCCGCCTGTTTTGCAGACAGCAGACGGAGGTATGAGGAATATACGTTCTATTTGGTAAGTGTGACGGCGTATCCATTCAGCATTTCCTCATAGGCGGAAAAATTTTCCGCGGGTACTGCAATTACCATTCCGTTTCCATCAGAAACACCAAATATATTTCCGCCAAAAAAAGGATCGGACATCTGCGTAGATCCAGCCGATTGATGGACGCATCTGCAAACGCGCCGCCTGCAATCTGTGTTACATGGGACGGAATCGAATAGACATCCGTCCTTCCGGCAGGAAATGCAATCAATATAGAAGCAGTACTGTCGAAAAGCACGCCATTGATGCTTTTATATACAGGATTCGGGGTATCTATCTCAATCCAGAGCAGCGAGCTTAGTCCGTTGAAGGCGCCGGCTTCAAGCATTACCGCTTTGGATGGAATATATAATTCTGTAATTTCGGCTCCTGCCCCTGAAAATGCCCCGCTGCGTATACCTGTACATTCCGGCGGGAGGAACAGGCAGCCATCCGAAATCTCAGCATATTCCGGCAGAAACTTAGAGAGCATCCCGGACTCATCTAATAAAAAACAGGATGTTGTGTCTACGGCATTATCGTCTGTACCGTCTGTACCTGTTTCCGTATCAGAAGGATTTGTGTCAGGTATTTCCGGATCTGGCTCAATCGCGTCTGTTCCTTCGAAAGGCGCGTCTGATTCGTCTGAAGTCGTAGAATCTACGATATTTGTATTGGGAGTCTGTACGACTTCAGGCAACGTGCCCTGCAAGACGGGTTCACGTAGTATCTCCTCCTCTACAGAATCCTGTATGATATCGTTCTGTTCCAAATCCGTTGGCACATCCAAAGGCGTTTCCGGCACCGCCTCCGGGAGTACTGCGTCAGCCACTTTGACGTCTATAGCCGGTACTTCGGATTCCTGGGAAGAATCTCCGGCCGCAGTTTCCCACACAGCCCCTTCTTCTGTGCCTGCCAATACCGGCGGTTCTGCGGCAGGAACCAGGTTTTCGTTATCTGGAGGAAAGAGATCCTTCCACATCAGATTTTTGTCCGGAACAGGAGCTTCTGTCAGAAGGCAGGCTTCGCCAGTGTCTGGAATGGCCGGGTTCTTTAAATCCAGCGCCTGCAAATCCAGTGTTTTTAATGCAGATTTGGCGGTATTTTCGATAGCGGGAGCGCCGGCACTGTTTTTTGGGAAGGATGCATTTCCGGTTTCTTTGATGGGAACAAGCAGGGAATCCAGAAAATGATCTGCCAAACGCGTAAAAGCGGGGTCTAAGAGCAGCACGGTTAGCAGAAGGACACAAAAAACTGCCGCAATGGTGTAAAGTCCTGAGCCGCTCTGAGCCGAATCTGCCTCTACAATATTTGAGTTTTCCATTCAATCATCACCTGTACCTTTCTACAACATTTTTTAACAGACAGAATGTATACAGAATTCCATTTTTCTGGAATACCTGACACAGCACGGATCTGTTTTGTCCTGGAAGCCTGATTATTTGGAAGTTTACAGCAAAGAGAAGAAGGACTACAATTTTTTGCAACATATTACGGAAAAGAGCAACAAACTATTGCAATCTTTAGTGAGGCATATAGAAGCAGTGCAGAAACAGGCGAATTGATAACATAGGAAATCAAAGCTGTACATATACTTCTACAAAAGGAGTCTGCGTGGCTGTTTTATGAATTTTTGACAGGTAAATGTAGGCTTAAGAAGCCGTCTGGCATCCGCCGCAAATATGCCCAAGGATGTTGTACTGGGGGCTTCCGTCGTAACGATCCTTGGCGACAATGAAGTCTGCATAGAGAATTACCGTGGGATTGTGGAATATACGGAGTGCCTGATCCGGGTGCAGACAAAAGGAAAACAGATCCGTCTGCATGGAAAGCATCTTCAAATCGAATACTATACAAATGATGAGATGAAGATTACAGGAAGAATCTGTTCTATGGAATTTTGTAAGTAAGGGGAATTATTTTGATACAAGCAATCATTCGTTATATACGCGGATACGTAAAAATCCGGGTTCAGGGCTACTCACCGGAACGTTTTTTGAATCTGTGCCGTTATCACGGGATCTTGATCTGGGGGCTGACGCCTGTCGGAAATGCCTATGAGATGTATCTGACACTGGACGGTTTCCGCAGATTAAAGCCGATCATAAAAAAGACCCGCACAAAGATCCGTCTGGTAAAACGGCAGGGACTTCCTTTTTTTATCCACCGGCACAGAAAGCGGAAGGCATTTTTGGCAGGAATCCTGCTCTGCATGGGGCTTTTGTATTTTTATTCCAGCTATATCTGGGATATCCATTTTGAGGGGAATGACAGATGGACAGACCAGACATTACTGGAATTTCTGGATACAAAAGAAGTCTCCCCGGCCATGCCGAAAAGCAGGGTGGACTGTGCCCGGATCGTGAAGGATATCCGGACACAGTACGATGATATTGTCTGGGTTTCCGCTTCCATAGACGGCAGCTGCCTGCGGATACAGATCAAAGAAAACGAGGATACGTTTCAGCAGGCAGAGGATGAAAATCCTGAGGACAGTCAGGAACGCCATCCCACGGATCTGATCGCATCCCAGGACGGCGTGATTACCAGCATCATCACCCGCAGCGGAACCCCGATGGTCCACGTGGGGGATTCGGTGAAAAAAGGAGATGTCCTTGTATCCGGACGGGTGGAGGTACTCAATGACGCCGCGGAAGTAATCGGTTACCAGTATCAGGAATCCGATGCGGATATTTACGCAGATACACAGATGGCTTACCATGACGAAGTGCCTACCACTTATCAGGAAAAAAAATATGACCGGAAGGAACAGCGCTGGCTTTTTTACGTCAGGTTCCCCAACTGTCAGATTTCTGTAGGAACGTTAAAACATGGATTTCACAAATGGGAGACTTATACGCAGGAGCATCAGCTTCGGCTTGGAGAAAATTTTTATCTTCCCGCTGTCTATGGCATGGCCGTAGTAAAATCTTACGGCTCCGAAGAGAAAAAATATCCCCGGCAGAAGATTCAGGAGATGCTGTCACAAAATTTTACACAATTTTCTAAAGAAATGAGAGAAAAGGGTATTCAAATTTGTAAAAATAGTGTTAAAATACATGTGGACGAAAATTCTGCCGTTGCCAGGGGCACGCTGTATTTAAACCAGCGTATCACGGAGACGGCAGATACAGAAATTCTGGAAATTGAAAGGAACGAACAGAATGAGCCTATCGGAACTGATGGTTGATATACCGGCGGAACATGAAACGAATGTTTTTGGCCAGTTTGATGTTTTTGCAAAAAAAGTAGAGCGAACCTTTCAGGTGACCCTGATTGCAAGGAACGGTGCGGTGAAGGTGTTAGGGGAGCACAACGCGGCGGACAAGGCGAAACGGGTGCTGAACCAGCTTACGGAACTGTCAAAGCGCGGCAATACCATAACAGAACAGAATGTGAATTATGCGATTTCCTTAGTCTACGAGGATCAGGAAGAGGAACTTGTGGAGATGGATAAAGACCTGATCTGCCATACTCTTCAGGGGAAGCCAATCAAGCCCAAGACGCTGGGACAGAAGAAGTATGTGGATGCCATCAAAAGCGGCATGATCACCTTCGGCCTGGGGCCGGCGGGGACAGGGAAGACGTATCTGGCCATGGCCATGGCGGTGACTGCTTTTAAGAATAACGAGGTGGCGCGGATCATCCTTACCCGTCCTGCGATCGAGGCCGGGGAGAAGCTTGGATTCCTGCCGGGCGACCTGCAGAGCAAGATTGACCCCTATTTACGTCCGCTTTATGATGCCCTTTATCAGATCATGGGGGCGGAAAGCTTTATGAAAAATTCGGAGAAAGGACTCATTGAGGTGGCGCCCCTGGCTTATATGCGGGGAAGGACTTTGGACAATGCATTTATCATATTGGATGAAGCGCAAAATACCACCCCTGCGCAGATGAAGATGTTCCTGACCAGAATCGGATTTGGCTCCAAGGTCGTGATTACGGGAGATTCTACACAAAAAGACCTGCCCCAGGGCAGTACATCCGGTCTGGACGTGGCAGTGAAAGTAGTGAAGAATATCGAGGATATCCGTATCTGCACCTTGACCAACAAGGATGTGGTCAGACATCCTTTGGTGCAGCAGATTGTGAAAGCATACGACGAATATGAAAAAAAGGCGGGCCGCGCAGAAAGCCGTGGGAGCCGCAATAAACGGATAAAAAGGTGAAAAACGTGAGTATCTATATAGAAGACGAAGGGGGGCGCAGCCTCCCGTTTGACATGCAGAAGACCGCCGGGCTGGTCATTGAGAAGGCCCTGGAATATGAAAGGTGCCCTTATGAAGCAGAGGTGAACCTGCTTTTGACCACGGATGCGGAGATTCAGGCCATGAACCTGTCTTTCAGGGGGATTGACGCGCCTACGGACGTGCTGTCATTTCCGTTGGTGGAATATGGCACGCCGGGGGATTTTTCAAAAGCAGAAGAATGTGGGGAGGACATGTTCCACCCGGAGTCCGGGGAATTACTGCTGGGGGATATCGTGATCTCAAAAGATAAGGTCTTAAAGCAGGCAGAGGATTACGGGCATTCCCCCAGAAGGGAATTTGCTTTCCTGATCGCCCATAGTATGTTACACTTGTTCGGGTATGATCATATGGAAGATGGAGAGCGGCTTATTATGGAACAGAAGCAGCGGGAGATTTTGGAGCAGGTGGGAATTTTGCGGTAGAGTGAAAGTGCCGAAGTATGTTTACGGAGAATATGGATGTCTGAGATACAGGGAAGAAAACGAAAAGAAAAAAAAGATGATTTTCTCATGCAGGGCATGATTCTTGCCGTTGCCATGGTTTTAACAAAGGTCATCGGCGTTGTGTACCGGGTGCCGTTGGCGAATATTCTGGGAGATGAAGGTCTGGGATTCTATGGCTATGCCTATGAGGTTTATGCCATGACGCTGATGCTGTCCTCATTAAGCATTCCCACGGCAGTTTCCAAGCTGGTAGCTGCCCGGGTGGCCATGCGGCAGAGGCGCAATGCATTCAAGGTATTTTGGTGTGCATTTGTATTTTCGGCAGCCGTCGGCCTCATTGTGACATTGCTAATCTTTTTCGGTGCAGATGTGATTTCCACAAATATGATGAAATCGCCTTTAAGCGCTTACGCTTTGCGGGTGCTGGCAACCGGACTGTTCATTGTGGCCATCTTAGGAGTCCTTCGGGGATATTTTCAGGGTCTTGGAACGATGTTTCCCACGGCAGTATCCCAGATTATCGAACAGATCGTCAATGCAGCGGTCAGCATCGTGGGGGCAAGTATCCTGTTCAATATGGGTACACAGGCAGGAGAGAAGGCAGGCAATGAGCTGCTTGGCCCGGCGTACGGGGCGGCGGGCGGTACCATCGGAACCGTGGCAGGCGCTTTGTTTGCGCTTTTATTTCTGGGATTTTCTTTTTTAATCTACCGGCCTGTCATCTACCGGCAGATCCGCATGGATCATATCCGGAAGCGTGAGAGTTACGGCAGGATATTGAAGATCCTGCTTTTGACGATTATGCCGGTTATTTTCAGCACAGCTATCTATAACATCAACCAGATTCTGGATCTGACGATTTTCAACACCATCATGTCAGCCCAGGAATTTACGGAAAAAGAGTATATGGCTATGCAGGGGATTTACACCGGAAAATATAATACTTTGATCAATGTGCCCCTGGCCATGGCAAACGGCCTGGCGGCCTCTGTGATTCCAAGCCTGACAGCGGCGGTAGCAAAACGGGACCGGAAACTGGTTCATGAGAAAATCGCGCAGACGATCCGGTTTACCATGGTCATCGCAATTCCGTGCTTTGTGGGCTTTATCGTGTTGTCTTCCCCTCTGATGGTGCTGCTGTTCAATGATGAGGGCACGACGCCTGCCATGCTGCTGGCATTGGGAGCGGTCACGGTAGTCCTGTACAGCTATTCCACCATCTCTAATTCCATCCTGCAGGGGCTGGACGAGATGGGGACGCCTGCGAAGAATGCCGGGATATCCCTGGTCGTCCATCTGATTGCGCTGCTGGTCATGCTTGTCGCATTTAAATGGAACATCTATGCACTGGTGGGAAGCAATATTGTCTTTTCACTCTGCATGTGCATCCTGAATGCCCGGGCAATCCGAAGTACTTGCGGGTATCATCAGGAGATAGACAGGACATTTATCAAACCGCTGACAGCCGCCGTGATCATGGGGATTTTTACGTATATGGCTCATCTGCTTTTGGATCTGGCAGTGGGCGGACGATTTATCGCGACCACCATATCCATCCTGATTGCGGTCGTGGTGTACGGCATTTCTGTCCTGAAGCTGGGAGTCCTTACCAGTAAAGACTTAAAAGAACTTCCCCAGGGACAGAAAATTTATCGGATCTGCAGAAAATACCACCTGCTTCCCAGGCAGAGGATTTTCTGAATTTTACGTATAAAACAGGGCAAAAAAACCAATACTGTGTAAAAAAGGAGTGTATCCTTATGAAGCAGAAATATTATATTGGTTTTTTTGTGGCAGTATTTGTGTTTGTTTCCCTGATCGGAATCGGTTATCAGGTGAGCTACCGCTATGCCATGGACAAGCGGCTTGCCAGGGAACAGGAACAGGCTCAGGCCCAGGTAAAGACGCCTGTCCCGGAAAAAGAAGAAGAAAGTGTTACCACCAGGGGAACCGCAGAAAAAAATGAAGGATATTATCTCTGTGAGCTGCAGGGATATGTGGTCGTCTATCTGGGGGATCAGGAAACAATTTATGAAATGACAGAGATTCCGGTAAGCGAGCTTCCCGAAACGGTGAGGGAAGAGGTGAAAGCCGGAAAATTTGTGGAGACAGCCAGGGAGCTTTATGGATTTTTAGAAAATTACTCCAGTTAGGATTGCTCCCTACAGGAGGCTGTGCGATATGATGTTGAGAGAAAGGTGTTAAGGTCTATGGATGAACAGAAGATAAAACGGATCAATGAGTTATACAGGAAATCCAAAGAAGCAGGGTTAAGCGACGCGGAGAAACAAGAGCAAAAGCTCCT
>CATKXE010000101.1 GCA_949840465.1 uncultured Lachnospiraceae bacterium
CAACTATAGGATAGCATATTTTGTTGAAGTTTTTCTATATTAACTAGCACAACAGGTTAACTTATTATTTAGTATACAATTTTTACCACTTTTCGACAATATTTGAACATCATATAATATCTCGCTAACATCATATCCGGAAAATAAAATTATTTTGCAAAATATGCGTAAGTTTTTCGCAAATAAATTGTCTTATATAATGAGAGAGAAAAATAAAGATAGGATACACTGAAAATGACTGAACCAAACGAATATCAAATAGACCATGAACTAAAAAATTATATTTCGATTTTTTTAAAGCAATATGGGACTGTTGGTTTAAAGCAGGCTCTACAACTTTATAAGGAAACTCAACAAGAGTATATTTGTAGAACCAGAACCTCCATATCAAAAATTAATATATCTAATATATACTATATGGAAATACAAGAACATCAGATTACAATCTACACTCAACATGGCACATATCATAAATATGGAACTTTAAATAATGAGTTAAAATCATTATCCCCTTATGGATTTATTAAATGTGCCCAAAATCGCATAGTATCATTAAAAAAAATAAAAACGATAGGATATAATGATATTATTCTTATCAATGGTATCAAAATACATATGAGTAAAAGATATGCCATTAATATAATTACCGCATTTTCGAAAACGCAATAATAGAACAATAGTAAGCGGCAAATAATCGGCGTCTTATAATTAGTCTCCTATTCTGGTAGTATTGTTCTAAAATACTATCATACAGGAGGCTTTTGTTATGGATCCAAGAGTAATGGAACTACGTATAAAGAAATGGATTCCTGTGATTGAAGATCAGGCAAAAAGTGGGATGAGCAAGAAGGAATGGTGTGCTATGCATGGCATTAACCGCACGTCCTTCTTTCGGTGGCAGAAACGGGTCAGGAAGTACCTCCTTGATCAATGTGAGGCTCAGCCCTCACAGCACCCATCATCTATCCCATCTAATAACGAAGTGTGTTTTGTTGAACTTCCTTCTACACAAGATTCCCCTGCGGAAATGGCAGGACAACGGTGCGGGGAAACGATCCGAGCCTGTGGCACTTGCCCTTTCATCAGCATCCGGTGTGGAGGCTTCTCCATAGATTTCAATGACGGTGTAGATGAAAAACAACTTTCCATGGTATTGAGGGTGTTGAAATATGCTGACTGAAAACGGTTTTACCTTCTCAAAGCTCATTCTGGCAACAGGCAGATCCGATCTCCGTAAAGGGATTGACGGGCCGGCCGCCATGGTGAGGTTAAAGTACGGCCTCGACCCATTAGAAAAAGACACCTTATTCTTGTTCTGCGGCACCAGACGCGACCGGATCAAGGGACTCCTTTGGGCCGGGGACAGATTCATCCTTCTGTATATCCGGCTGGCAGACGGATGCTTCCAGTGGCCAAGGACAGCACAGGAAGCCAGAAGCATTACCACAGAGGAATTTAAAAGGCTGATGGACGGCTTTTCCATGGATCCCTCTGTTGGACCCAAACGGATCCCTCCCGTAACCGACCCCAAAAGCAGACGGAAAAGATCGTGATGGCATGGGGAATTCCCATGCCTTTATTTTGCATAAAATAGTTATATTTTATAAATAATTTATAACTATTTTATTGACATTTCCATAGGTATATGCTATAATTATAATTACAAAGGAGGGATTCCTTATGTCATTAGTAAAGCTCAAAGACAAACGAAGCGGCACGACCTAAGTGTATCATTCATACTACAATCCTCCTGTGATGGCATAAAGACATTTGAAGACCGTATTGTTCTATTTTTTATGCCTGAAATGAGTGCCTCATGTGATAACTGTAACTTTTTAAAATGTGAAATTTATCTGTTTATGATGATGAACTCCGTTTCTCCGCCCTGGAAATTTCATCCCTTATAAGCTGTTTGATCGAGCCCTGCATGGATTTTTGTTTCCGCATCCACTGGATAACATCTCCGTCTGTCCGAATGTTAAACTTTAACGAATACCTCACTGTGTTCTGTCTGTCATATCTGGACTGCGCTTTTACTTGTGACCCGGATGTGATTCCCCAACCTGCCATCATACACCTCCTATTTTATGAACGTTAATATATCAGTATATACCTATATAGGTGTGTACCTATATTCTTGCTGTTCCCTTTACCGTCCTGCCAGGCATGCCTCCGGAAATACGCCAGGCAGGATCAGCCATGAACTTCCCGCTAAAAATAACGGGCATCGCCTATCCCCTATGTATACAGGAGCCCCGCCACAGGAAACAGTTACTGCGAAGGCGGTGCGAACATCATGATCCCCCTGTCCTCAACTACCACGAAATCACCCCGGTAAATCCCGTGTTTCACCCGGTAGGATAACCCGGCAGGCGTGATCCCGATGCAGTCCGCCATTTCATATAGTGTAAGCCATCCCCGGTTCATATACCGCTGCTTCATAGATTTTATCCCATAGTCCTTCATGATACGGTGTACATTTTTGGGGGTAAATGGACGGCCGCACTGCCTGGAGTACCCCTGCCCGTTGAGCATATCCGTAAGCTGCGTATAAGGATGGGATTCCGCCGCCTTCCTCAAAAAATCAATGACCTCTTTCGGAGTTTCGATCACTTTATGCCTTGGTTTTGCAATCGGGGCTTCCAGAGTCTGGGTCGCGCCTCCCTGGAAACAGATCTGGACCACTGCCGTATGGTGGTCTGTCCGCCTGACCGTCACATCCTTTATCAGGTACCTGACAATGCGTTTCCGGTCATCATTTTTCAGGCCTGGCGCGTTCCAGACCTTTTTAAAATCCCTGCTGATATTCTGTATGGCTTCTGCCAGTTCCGATTCGGAGGATGCCCGGTTCCTGCTGGCTTCCTCCTCGAACCTGTGCCTTGCATCGTCAAGTTCGCGCAGCTTCTTGTTCCAGTTTGCCTCCAGTTCCAGAGCCACCAGCCTGTTCATCGGATCTACGCTCATATAGCGGATCCGTGCCATATCTTCTTCATATCTGGCTTTCTCCAGCCGGAGTTCGAAGCAGCGCATGTGTTCCTGCCTGCGCCTGTCCACTTCGGCCCGGACTTCGGCTGTCACTGCCAGGGCCTCCGGGGTCAGCTTCTGTGACACCACTTCTGAGACGGCAGCATCAATGCCCTCAGCAGATACGCTTTCATTACAGCCATTAGGCTCGTTTATGCGTGTACCGCTGCATACATATTTAGGCAGGAGCCTTCCGGCGGCCTGGCTGTATCCGTACGTGGAATGCATCCGTCCCCCACATTTCCCACAGAAACAGATCCCCTGGATGAGCGCAGATCCCTCTCTGGGCGCGGATCTTTTCCCGCTCTCTTCCCATTGCTGCGAATTCTCACGCAGGGCAGCCTGGTTGAGGTCGAATTCCTCCCGGGTGATGTATACCTCGTGGTGGTCAGGGATATGCGCATGCCATTCCTCCTGCGGCACGGGTACGCTCCGCCGTTTTCCGTCGGGCATCCATTTCACTTGCGTCCGTCCGTAAATATATGCCCCTGTGTAAAACGGGTTATGAAGCATGGCAACCGCCCGCTCCTCATTTAATTCCTCCCATAGTACTTCACCGCAGCGCCCACGCCTGCGGACGCGCAAGGGGAATTTCATACCGTTCTGCGCATAGCAGCTTACAACCGCATATCCGGATCTCAGCGTCCTGAACAGGCTGAAAAAACGGTCTATACATTCCCTGACCTGGATATCTGGAGTCTTGACAACCCGGTCATCCAGGTCATACTCATATCCTATAGGAAGGTACCGCTTTAATTCCCCTCTTTTCGCTTTGTTCAGGAGCCCGCCCCGCATCCTCTCCTGGAGGAAATGCAGTTCTGCCTCGCTCATCGTCCCTTTCAGCCCGGGCAGGAGGCGGTCATTGAAATCATTCGGATTGTAAATGCCGTCCGTGTCGATGATGAGGGTATCCGTCATTGAGCATATTTCTATCAGCCTCGCCCAGTCGCCGGAACATCTGGAAAGCCTTGATGCCGCAATGCAGGCGATAGCCCCAGCCATTCCGTTTGCAACGTCCGCCATGAGGCGTTGGAAGCCTTCACGGGAATCTGACTTTTTTCCCGAAACGCCCAGATCCGAATCAATCGTATGGATCAGCGAGGCATCCCACCCCAAGGCGGCCAGCCTCTCCCGGAGCGCGTATTGGCGGATTGTGCTCTCCGTATTGGCCATGACCTGGTACGGGGTAGACTGGCGGATGTATACGTAGCCTGTCCTTGATAAATGCCTGGATGATATCTTTTGGTTTGTATCCATTCAAACACCTCCGATCATTGTTGCCAGCAGGATTGCCAGCTCATTTACGGTGCCACAGCCAGGCGGTGTGGTTTCCGTACACGGGGCTGCTTCCTCGTGTCCCCTGGCGGCATCCTGCATAAGCCACGCCTTCATTCCCCTGGCCAGCAGGACGGAGAGCCCCATGCAGGTGCCGCGGCCGGACACCATCCCCGTGAACAGACCCCTGTAGCATTCATATTCTTCTTGTTTATCTGATGCTTGGTTCTGCATGGCAGCCGGGTTCACCGGCTGCCCATACGTTTTTTTGACAGGTACCTCCCAACAGTCCTGTCATGCACGGAGATCCCTGTTGCCTCAGCCATGGCTTCATTGATCTTACGGGAATTGGCATCTGGATGCACGGCGGTATATGCGTCTATGAACCGTTTCCCTTCATCCGTGAGCTTGTGCGGATTCTTCGGCCCCGTTTTTTTAGGGATCAGTGCCGCAATCCCCCCTTCATCGAATGCGGCCTTGTTTATGTAAAAACCCTGTCTGGAAAATCCATATCTGTCCGCGGCCTGGCTGACAGTCATTTCGCTTCTGGCCACACTGCGCAGCATTTCATACTTTACCTGGACAATATCATTCGGGTCAAAAAAGATTCCTGCCTGGAATTCTGTCGCAGTCACTGAGCCGCTGTCTTTATTGTAAGTTCCATTCCCTTTGAGGATCTCGGTCTTCTCAGGCATCACATCATCCCTCCTTGTACCCTCTATTTTACGGTATATATAAAAATATGTCAATATGAATATGCCCACAAAAAAGAAGGAATGGCGTATATAATATAGCTGTGTAGATGTTTATGTGAATAGAATAAAGGACATAATCAACTTTACATATTGACATAATTATATTTACAACTCCTCTTTCAGGTATTGGAGCAGGGTGGACAGTTCAATTATATTATCGTCGGAAATGAATGCCCTCCCACAGGATGCCTCAAGGAATGGGGATGGCGGTACATAATCCGTCCATGATGTCAGGAACCGCTTATATTTCCCGGATTCGTCAAAGCACAGGAGCCTGTCCTCGCCCCAGCATACTTTCCTTTCAATGAGAAGAAATTCCTTCCCGCAAAATGGGGAAAACGGATGCGTTACCCGGAAGCGAACTTCTGAATGTAACGGTAAGAGTGTACTTGATTTGTAAGTCGTATGTCTATGAATCAGAGTCGTATTGGGACAAGGAAAAAAAGCAGCCCAGGTCCCGCAGGAAGCTGATCGGGAAGCTGGATGAGGAAACCGGCGAGATCGTCCCCACCGGAAAAAGCGGGAGGAAGAAGGGTTCCGGCAGGAAGCAGGAAGAAAACGGTTCCCCGGAACCCATCACAGAACACATCCGGGTCATTGCCGGGAAAGACGAGCAGATCCGGCTGCTGAAAGCAGAGAACCGGGCATTGACCAAGGAAAAGCAGGATATTCTGAAAACACTGGAGGCGCTGTGCCAGAGGCTTTCGGACTGAATCATATCGGAAGGGAGTACAATGAGGGCAGACAGGGATACTTTTATCGATCAGATCAAACAATTCGACACGGATACCCTGCTCTCCCTTGCCGTCTCCCTTTATGATGAACTGTCCCGGCTGAGGATGATCCAGCTTGAAAACGAAAGGATCAGCACGGAGGCGCATATCCAGTTTTCGGAATTAAACGGGAAATATGCCGCCATTGTCCGTGAGAACGAGGAATTAAAGAAACTCCTGGAAAAAGAGATCGAGAAAAACGCCCTGAAAACAAAATCCATCTTCGGCCGCAAGACGGAAGGGTTCCCCGCCCTGCTGGACGCTTTGGACAATCCGGAGGAAGAGCCGGTAGATGAGAACACAGAGGAGGATGCCGGCCCCGGGAAGGGCCGCAGAGCCCGGGTGATCGATCTTGAAAGCCATAAGGGCAGGCAGGGCGCCAAAGGCGGGCGTACAAAAAAGAACCCCAGCCTGGCGGATTCCCCTGAGAAACTGCCGCGGCAGATCATCTATGGCCTGGATGTGGACGCGCTGAATGAACAGTACGGCGAAAACAACTGGAGAATCGCCCACTGGCACCAACACAAACAACTCATGAAACTGGATACACCTTACTATACACAGGTGATTTATACGCCTGTTGTTTCCGTAGGCCTGGAACATGACCTGTTTACCATCCCATACAGGAACCTTCTGATCGACAAAAGCGCTGTATCCTGCACCATCATGGCAGACCTCCTTTACAGGAAGTTTGCGCTGGGCCTGCCTTTTTACAGACAGGCGCTGGATCACCAGATGCAGGGCATCGCTCTGATCAGGCAGACCATCATAAACTGGGCAGGCACACTTGTGCCGGAAATCTGTGAAGAGCTCTATGAATTTATGACGCTGCTGCTTGTGGGTTACAGGTATACCCAGTGCGATGAAACTTATATCCAGGTAAATAAAGATGGGTACGGCCCCGGACATAAGAGCTTTCTTTGGGTCCATACCAGCAGCGAACTGACAGACTGTCCCCCTGTCATTATCTTCTGCTATGAAGAAACACGGGGGACGGACCATCTGCGCCATTTTTTCCGGGAGTTCCTTGGCTATATCACCTGTGACGCCTATATTTCTTACCGGGTATTGGAAGAGGAAAGCGGCGGGGCTATCCTTACAACCGGCTGCTTCATGCATTGCCGGCGGTATTTTGCGGAAGCATTTTTTGTACAGAATGTCGCTGCCATGAGTGACGAGGAACTTGCGGCACTTCCAGAGACCAAGGCGCTCCTGCTGATCCGCGGGATCTACCAGGAAGAGAAGAAACTCAAGGAAATAACCTCAGACGAACGGATCATTGCCAGGGAAGAAAACGTTGCGCCCAAAGTGGATGCCTTCTTTGAATATATCCATTTCCTGGAAGGATCGGACAATGTATTCTCAGACAGGATGAAAAAGGCCATTACCTATGCCCTTAACCAGGAGAAAAACCTGCGCCGGTTCCTCACGGACGGAAACATCCCCTGTGATAACGGGCATGTGGAACGGATCATCCGCAGCTACTCGGTTGGCCGGGCCAACTGGCTGTTTGCGGATACCATTCATGGAGCAAAGGTAAATGCCATCATGTATTCCATAGTAGAAACGGCGAAGGCAAACCAGGCGGATATCCTCATCTATCTCCAGTACCTGTTTGAGCAGATACCACTGCGCCGGATGGAAGGCGATAAAGATTTCATGGCTGATATGGTGCCCTGGTCAGAAGCCTACAGGACATATGAAGAGAAGAAACAGCAGCAACGTCAATCATTGTATGGACAGCTGTTTCCAGAGCCAGAGCGTCCAAGGACACCCCGGAAAAGAGACCGGAGCGCAGGAATGCCAGAGGGCAATGGTCTAACTGCATAATGAGCATAGAGCCTGGAAGCAGTTGCTTGCGGGCTAATGCTCCGTATCGAAGTCCCAAAAGAAACTAAAATCTCAGATACGATGGTACTTTTGCGACTATTTGATTATCAAGGTGCTCTAACTGTACGATATCACAGGCAGCGCTCCTTTTATAGACGCCGATTATTTGCCGCTTACGAACAATACTTTTGCGCAAAAAAGAATCTGATTAACCCTGATAACTTTTACGACAATATATAAACAACTACTTACGAAAATATCTCTTAAAAACATCAGTATATGTCAAAAAATGTATGTAAGTAAGCTCTCTGAAGATTTCCTTTGGACTGCTTGACTACCCTGTTCAAAATATTGGAAGCCAATCACGGCAAGTGTTTCAGCCTTTACGAACTTCTGGTATTTTAATACAATCAACCATGACAGTTCAGATAACTTATACACATGATCCGGGGATATCGCCAGATTCGTGGCAGGCTTCGGAATATTCCTCCCATAAGAGCTTAAGCGTCACGCCAACCCGCTTTAGTTCCTTATGAACATTTTCATAGTCCACTTCCTTATAAACAGTGGATGTCCTGATAGGTGAGTCCCAGCTCGTCTGCCCGATGAAACACATCATTGACAGCGTGTTTTGAAAAAATTATGCGCAGACGCGATTGCGTTGCGTCCCATACCTGTGTCCCGAAGCTCCAGGATGAGCTTCACGTTGATTTTTCTGGCCATGTGTATTAGCCTTTCGTAGAATTAAAGCATAAACGCTCCAATACTATTCTACAAGAAAAGATAAATGACGGAGCTAAAACACACACTGCCGAATCTGTTATTCGGATTGATACAATGGAGCTTATGAACGCCAAGTGAAGTCTAATACCGCACTGAAGGAGCTATAACAGGGGTGTGTAAAATAAAGTGTGTAAGTTGGAAACTGACAAATCTAACTGCGCACTTGAGGGTGTAAATATTTCTGTGTCTATGGAGGAAAAATCCTTCCGATAAAAATTAGATATGTATATTTATTTTGTCGAATTGTGATATCAGTGTATCTTCTTGATTATAGTATTGCCACTTTTCAGTTTTTTATATACACTTTTCTATTTTTTTGCATCACAAAGGAAGCATCCTGAATGCTGTTTTTCGTGGGCTCTGCCCACACCCGGCCTCTGGAATAAGGAATGGGTTTTCTGGCAATACTATGGATGCCGACGGGATAAGGGTGGACAGCAGTATTCTTCTAGGGATACGCTGCCCCGGCCTTTCTTTTCTTACAAGTATTGTGTCATACGTTCTCCATAAAGGACTGTTAGTTGACTCAGCACCTGATCCCAGCCACGATATGTCTGAGTCCATTTCTTCGTTACATTCCGGCTGGCCAGATACAGCATTTTTTCCAGAGAAATATCACTGGGGAATACGCTTTTGGTCTTCGTCACCTTCCGATATTGTCGGTTCAGTTCTTCAATGATGTTCGTCGTGCTATCACGAAATCGGCATAGCACGACTTATACCGACAAAAAAACTATACCGCTATTTTCTGAAAGACCCGTATTCATGGGAATTTTATAAAAAAATGTCGGTATAGTTTTTTTGTCGGTATAAGTCGTGTACATGATCCGGCGGCCTTCATCTGGAAATTGGAAAAAAGAGCTTACATCTTCCCAGTTATTTTCCCAGTTGCTGATCGCATAGGGGTACTTTTTTCCCCATTTTTCTTTGATATTTGCCAGTTCTTCCAGCCCGGCCTTCTCATTCGGGGCATTGTACACTGCTTTAAAATCTGATGAAAACTTTTTTAGGTCCCCATAGTTTACATATTTGAAAGAATTACGCAACATATGGATGACGCACCTTTGGATCTGGGCCTGGGGATACACTGCACTGATTGCCTCTTTAAATCCAGACAGGCCATCTACACAGAAGAACAGCACGTCCTGCACCCCTCGATTCTTTAAATCATTGAGCATCCCCAGCCAGAACTTGGAGCTTTCGTTTGCGCCTACCGTGATACTGAGTATATCCTTGTACCCGTCCGTCGTGACACCGAGTACCATATAGGCTGCCCGGCTGAGTATCCGCCCGTCCTCACGGACTTTATAATGGATGCAGTCCATAAACACAAAGGGGTATATGGGGTTGAGGGGCCTGGACTGCCACTCCCTGATCTCAGGGAGGATCTTGTCTGTAATCTTGCTCACCATCTCTGCAGACAGTTCTATCCCATAGAGTTCCTGCAGTTGGTCATGGATGTCACGGGTACTCATCCCCCTGGCATAGAGTGAGATCACTTTTTCTTCAATTCCAGAAATATCCCTTTGGTATTTGGGGATAAGCTTGGGCTCAAATTCCCCGTTTCTGTCACGGGGGACATCAATCTGGAATTCCCCATACTGGCTCTTAAGCTTTTTCGGTGAGTGCCCGTTGCGTTTGTTCGTGGTCTCAATATCGCCTTTTTGGTGTTTCTCATACCCCAGGGCGGCATCCAGTTCGGCCTCCATAAGTTCCTGCAGGATATCTTTGAACCCATCCCTTAGGAGTGTATAGACATCCGCAACACTATTGATATTGTTGTTTGAAATAATTTGTCGAATTTGTTCCTTTGCTACTGGCATAAAACTACTCCTTTTCGATAAGATTTGTCATATCTTAATTCTTACCAAAAAGGAGTCATTTTTTTCCAAAGACACAAACTTTTTTACACTACCGCGCACTTTGTTTTACATACCCACAGTCATATTATAATCCTTTAATAAAAGCCACTTCTTTTCGTTTCAACGCTTTTTTTAATTTCTCATTTTCTGCTTTTAAATCCCTATTTTCTTTCTGAGACTTTTCATACTCTACCCTGATCAGCTCATTCTGCCGCTCCAGTGCATAATCCAGAATCACCTTTTTCTTCTGGTGAAACACCTTGCCTTCCTGCTGCTGCCTTGCCTCATTCAAGAATTTACTTACAATAGAATTCTTATAAAAGAAAGCCCTAGACAATCCCGTTTTCCGAACCAGATCACAGACCAAGAGCTGTTCTTCTTTCTCCAGCATCTCTTTAATCGTCCGAATCGCATAATCAATTTTTTCCTTACTTGCCTTTTGATTGGATTCAACCATTTTGGAATACTTGCTCATATCCATCTCACTCAATATCTCATCCATTGTCTTTCTTAGTTCTTCGGTCTCCTTTACCATCAGCCTTCCACTCCCCCGCCGGTACCGATAAACCGTACTCACTCCCCTGTGCCCTAATAAATGCGCAATGGCTGCATCATCCAAATGCAGTTCCACAAGCTTCATACCATAGCAGTGCCGGAATAAATGTGTGGCAAAGCCCATCCATTCCCCACTGTCTTTACAGATATCATTTTCATGTATCAACGCATACATGCGGTGTTTCAGCATAGAATATTGAAACGGCAAGGAAGGATTTGATTCATTTACAAAAATATATTCTGTTTCCCCATACCTTTCATAGGTATACTCCATGGATTTCTGGATTAACTTAGCCACATCCTCTGGAACAGGCTTCTCATAATAAGAGGTCTTTACTTGGTACATCCGGACAATATAATGCCCGTTTTCCTGGTATAAGCAATCTGTCCGCAAGGTAAGAGTGTCGGAGATCCTTCCTCCAAGCATCTGATGGAGGATCAGTGCGCGTGCCGTCTGCTCTTCCATATTGACAATATAATAATTTAACCGCCTTATTTCCTCATCGGAGTAAGTTTTGAATACTACTTCAGGTGCTTTCGGCATATCCTGTTTGATAAACAGCTTCCCTAATCTCGTCTTGTCAATCACTTTCCCGACTTGCCGCAATATAACCTTTAAATTTGCTATCTCCGTTTTCAGGTTTCTCTCCTGCCCTCTTTCCAGATTGATATGGATCAAATGTTCTTCTATATGCAGCCGCTCCACGCTGCCTAAACTCTTAATTTCCGGATACCTTTCTGCAAGAAACACTGAAAATCGTTTTACCGCACGTATCTCCCCCTGAAGTGAGCCTACCGATAAATATTTAATCCTGATATAAGATGCCCGTTTCACCTCTTCCCTTATCGTCTCATGCATGATTCTTGTAAATTTTATCGTCCTTATCATATCTATCGGATTCTGTCTAACTAACCTCAAATCCCAGATTTTCCAAATTCCACACGTCTTTTCCCACTCTGGCTATTTGTCTTCCGATCCTAAGAACTGGAGTAAAAGACATAGGTACT
>CATKXE010000102.1 GCA_949840465.1 uncultured Lachnospiraceae bacterium
AAACAGGGGAACCGAAAACAGGGACTGGAAAGAAAGCAAAGAAAGGGACTGTGAGGCAGGGGTCCGTACAAAGGAAACAGGGCAATTCCGAGAGAATATCATGAAATCAGGGAGGCAGGACAGCTATGAAAATTGCAATCGTGACCGGAGCGTCTTCCGGTATCGGGAAAGAATTTGTGAGACAGGTGGGGCATTTCTACCGGACCCTGGACGAGGTGTGGGTGATCGCCCGCAGGGGGCACCGTCTACAGGAATTGAATGAACTTTCCTCTGTTCCGGTACGGATTCTGGAAGGGGATCTGCTCCATGAAGCAGTGTATGAGCGGATGGGGACGATGCTTACAGAGGAAAAGCCGGATGTGAGGATGCTGGTCAATGCGGCAGGATTCGGCAAGAGCGGGCTTGTGGAAACCATCTTGTCGGATGACAGGGACGCGCAGTTAGAGATGGTTGACCTCAACTGCAGGGCTCTCTCCAGAATTACGTTCCTGTGTCTGCCTTTTCTGTCAAAAGGCAGCCGGATCCTCAATATGGCCAGTGCGGCGGCGTTTAGCCCGCAGCCTTTATTTACGGTCTATGCGGCGACCAAAGCCTATGTGCTGAGCTTTTCGAGAGCCCTGGGGGCGGAGCAAAAAAGCAGGGGGATCTATGTCACCGCAGTCTGCCCGGGGCCGGTGGATACAGAGTTTTTCCGGGTTTCCGGGGAGTTGGAAAATCCATTGAAGAAGCTGACAAAAGTGAAGGCCTCGGGGGTAGTCAAAAAAGCGTTAAAGGACAGCCGTGCGGGAAAGGATATTTCCATATACGGCCTTCCAATGAAAGGCGCGTATCTTGCATCCAGACTGCTGCCTCACCGTCTGTTGGCAGAGATCATGATGCGCTTCAACCCCAGGGATGCAAAACGGAGGTTATAGACCCATGAAAAAATGTGAAAAGGGGACGCCGGGATACCTGCGCTGGAAATTGAAAACAGAAATCCTGCGGACCGCCATGTATTTCGCAGTCGTAGCCGCAGTTTATCTGCTTGGCTACAGCCAGACCCATTCCAACAAGAACCTGCTGACGGTGGCGGCTGTCGTAGGATGCCTGCCGGCCTGCAAAGCGCTGGTGGGGGTGATCACCCGAATTCCCTATCAGACCATGGACCAGAAAGCGGCCGGGGAGGTTGCAGGAAAATCCATGCATCTGACGGATATTTATGATCTGGTCGTTACCAGTTCGGAAAAGATTATGCCCATTGACTGCATTGTGATTTCCGGAGACAAGGTGTTCGGATATACGTCCAATCCGAAGACCGGATTAAAAGACACTTCTTCTTACCTGCGGAAGATGTTGGAGTTAAACGGGATGGAAGGGGTGTCCGTCAAGCTCTATGACGAGTTCCGGTCGTTTATTGCCATCGTAGAGGGGCTGGAAAATATCGCCGCCATCGAGAAAGCGGACACAAAAGAGTATGAAGAGCAGATTGCGCATCTGATCATGAATCTCTCTCTGTAAGGGACTGGAGGAAACCGTGCGGGAAATCAACGTTACTGAAAATGAAGCCGGGCAAAGGCTGGATAAGCTGCTGGCAAAATATTTAAAAGAAGCCCCCAAAAGTTTTTTCTATAAGATGCTCCGTAAAAAGAATATTACTTTAAACGGAAAAAAAGCTTCCGGCTCAGAAAGGCTTAAAGAGGGCGATCTGGTCAGGTTCTATCTGTCGGAGGAAACCATCGGGAAGTTCTCGGGGAAAGAACCTGCGGTGCGCTCAGGCAGCAGGGAAAAGCTGGATATACTGTATGAAGACAAGAATGTGCTTTTTCTGAATAAGCCGGTGGGAATGCTTTCCCAGAAGGCGGCGGAAACCGACGTCTCTGCCGTGGAACATCTGATCCGTTATCTGCTGGATAGCAGGCAACTGACCGTGGAGAATCTGAAAACCTTCCGTCCCTCTGTGTGCAACCGTCTGGACCGGAACACCAGCGGCATCCTCGCTGCCGGAAAAAGTCTGGCAGGGCTGCAGGAGATGAGCCGTTTTTTTAAAGAGCGCACTGTGGAAAAATATTATCTCTGCGTGGCCTATGGCAGGATGGAAGAGGAGGAATCTATCCAGGGGTATCTGTGTAAGGAGGAAGGAAAAAATCATGTCCGGATCTATCAAACAGAGCGCCCGGGCAGCGTGTGGATCAAAACAGGGTACCGCCCCCTTGCCGCGGGTACGGATGCGACGCTTCTGGAAGTCCACCTGATCACCGGAAAGACACATCAGATCCGGGCGCATCTTGCGGCAGGAGGGCATCCCATTATCGGGGATTATAAATACGGCATTCGTAAGATCAATGAAATCTATCAAAGGCAGTACGGGCTGAAATCCCAGCTTTTACATGCGTATAGGCTTCGGATGCCGGAAACGGACGGACCTCTTGGGTATCTTTCAGGCAGGGAGTTTAAAGCCTCGCCGCCGGAGGTCTTTCAACGCATATGTGAGGAAAAATTTTCGGAGAGTTTCTCTGTCCTGCGTGGATAGGATCCGGGAAATGAAATCAGGATAAAAGAGGAGAGGACTGCATATGTCGACATGGAATTCCCGTGGATTGAGAGGTTCCACTTTGGAGGAGCTGATCAACCGTACGAATGAACGCTATGGGGAATTGAATCTGGCATTGATCCAGAAAATCCCTACTCCCATCACGCCGGTTCAGATCGACAAGGAGCACCGGCATATCACACTTGCCTATTTTGATAAGATCAGCACGGTGGACTATATCGGCGCAGTCCAGGGAATCCCGGTGTGTTTTGACGCCAAGGAGTGTTCGGTAGATACATTTCCCCTGCAGAATGTCCATGAGCATCAGATGAATTTTATGGAAAAATTCGAACGTCAGGGGGGGATCTCCTTTCTGATCATTTTTTACAGCGGGAGGAATACGCTGTATTATATGAAATATAAAGAAATCCGTAAATTCTGGAACCGTGCCAGAGAGGGCGGCAGAAAGAGCTTCCGGTTCGAAGAGCTGACCCCGGAATATTTTATGGATCTTAAAAACAACTGCTTTGTCCCGTATCTGGATTACATACAGAAGGATTTGGACGGCAGGGATTGACATTCATATAGAAAGTACGTATAATGTCTAGAGACTTTAGCGGTTTAGCAAACTAAAGGAAAGGCGTAGTTATGGAACAGAAATTACATACCCCGGAAGGCGTCAGGGATATCTATCATACAGAATGCAAAAAAAAGCTCGCGGTGCAGGAGAAGCTCCACAGGACGCTTCATCTTTACGGATATCAGGATATCCAGACGCCGACCTTTGAGTATTTTGATGTGTTCCGAAAGGAAATTGGGACCATCGCATCAAAGGAGCTGTATAAATTTTTTGACAGAGAAGGCAATACACTGGTTCTGCGCCCGGATATCACGCCGTCCATCGCCCGTGCGGCGGCTACCTTATTTGAGGAGGAGGATTCGCCCATCCGCCTGTGCTATGTGGGAAATACATTTATCAACCATTCCAGCTATCAGGGGCGGCTCAAAGAGAATACCCAGCTTGGGGCAGAGCTGATCGGCGTGGATTCCATAGAAGCTGATGCAGAGATGCTTGCCATGTTGGTGGACGGGCTCAAAAGCGTAGGGCTGACGGAGTTTCAGGTGAATATCGGGCATGTGGATTTTATCCGGGGATTGATGGACGCCACGGGGCTGAAAGACGAAGCCATAGAAGAGCTGCATACATTGATTACAAACCGAAATTATTTTGGCGTGGAGGAAATACTGGACCGGGAAGGAACGACCGAGGATGTGAAGGCGGCTTTCCGTATTCTTCCGGAACTCATGGGCGGAATAGAAGCATTGGAAAAGGCCGGAAAGATCGCCCCTGACGCGGCGGCAAAAAGGGCTGTGGCCCGGCTTCTGAGGATTTATCAGATCCTGATGCATTATGGGGTTGAGCAGTATCTTTCTTTTGATATGAGCATGAGCGGAAGCTATATGTATTATACAGGGATCGTGTTCCGCGCCTATACATACGGAACCGGAGACGCGGTGGTGCGCGGAGGGCGGTATAACCAGCTGCTGGAAAAGTTCGGAAAGAGCACGCCGTCCATTGGATTTGCCATTATTGTCGATGAACTGACCAGTGCGCTGAGCAGGCAGAAGATTTCCATAGAGACGAAACATTTGCATCTCATCGTCCATACAGACAGCACCTTGAGATGGGCCATTTCCCTTGCAAAGGAGTTTCGTTCCAAGGGTTACTGCACTGAAATTCTAAAGAGGAGCGCTTCAGACGGGAAAGAGCGTTTTCTGGATTACGGAAAGCGTATGCAGGCGGTCAGTATGCTGTATCTGCAGGAAGACGGAACCATTGAGATGGTGAATTTCAGGACCGGAAAGGAAAAATTGGTACAGGCAGGGAAACAGGCGCAGTGAACGGATTTTACGAGAGCTTGTTGGTATAAAAGTAGAGGTGGATATGAAGTATTTGACATTTGCATTGACAAAAGGGAGGCTTGCCAGCAAGACTCTGGAAATGCTGGGGAAGCTGGGAATTACCTGCGAGGAGATGAAGGACAAGGACTCCCGAAAGCTGATTTTTGTAAATGAGCAGCAGAAGCTGAAATTTTTCCTTGCCAAAGGGCCGGATGTCCCCACTTACGTGGAGTATGGCGCGGCTGACATCGGGGTAGTGGGAAAGGATACCATTGTCGAGGAGGGGCGTAAAGTCCATGAAGTACTGGATCTCGGCTTTGGAGCATGTAAGATGTGCGTCTGCGGGCATGAAGAGGCGGCAGAGCTTTTAAAGCACAGGGAATTAATCCGTGTGGCCACAAAGTATCCCAATATCGCAAAGGACTATTTTTACAATAAAAGACATCAGACTGTGGAGATCATCAAGATGAACGGCTCCATCGAGCTTGCTCCCATCGTGGGGCTGTCCGAGGTGATCGTGGACATTGTAGAAACCGGCTCAACGCTGCGGGAAAACGGACTGGCTGTGTTGGAGGAGGTCTGCCCTTTGTCTGCCCGGATGATCGTAAATCCGGTAAGCATGAGGATGGAGAATGACCGGGTGCGGCAGCTGATCACAAATTTGCGCAGGCTTTTGCATGAAGAGACGAAGTAAGGAACGGCAGAACCATTGCAGGATGCGTGGCTTTAAGGGCTGCGCAGACAAGGCCTTTCAGGAGACGGAAGAGAGGGCTTGTGTTTTGGATGGAGGAGGAAGGACAGAATCATGCGGATTGAGAAATTAGATGAGAATACCAAAAAAAATCTGTTGGAGGATCTGTTAAAACGCAGTCCAAACAGCTACGCGCAGTACGAGGCAAGCGTACAGGAAATTCTGGACAGGGTGCGTCAGCGGCGTGACGAGGCCGTGTTCCACTATACGGAGAAATTTGACGGGGTAAAGATCTGTGCGGACAATATCCTTGTGACGGAAGAAGAGATTCGAAAGGCCTACGCACAGGTAGATGAAAACCTGCTTCGGATCATCCGCAGGGCTTTGAAAAATATTGAGGACTACCATCAAAAACAGATGCAGTACAGTTGGTTTGACAGCAAGCCCGACGGGACCATGCTGGGCCAGAAGGTGACGGCCCTCAGGAGAGTGGGGGTGTATGTGCCGGGAGGAAAGGCCGTCTATCCATCCTCTGTGCTGATGAATATCATGCCGGCCAGGGTCGCAGGCGTGGAGGAGATTGTGATGGTGACCCCGCCCGGAAAAGACGGTAACGTGAATCCGACCACGCTGGTGGCTGCAAAAGAGGCAGGGGCGGATGCGGTCTATAAAGTGGGGGGCGCACAGGCGATCGCCGCCCTGGCCTATGGGACAGAGAGTATACCGAAGGTGGACAAGATCGTAGGACCCGGGAATATCTATGTGGCTCTGGCAAAGAAGGCAGTGTACGGACATGTCAGCATTGACTCCATTGCGGGTCCAAGCGAAATCCTTGTTCTGGCGGATGAGACGGCCAATCCACGCTATGTTGCGGCGGATCTTTTATCCCAGGCGGAGCATGACGAGCTGGCTTCGGCAATTCTGGTTACCACCAGCAAAAGCCTTGCAGAACATGTTTCAGAGGAGGCGGACACGTTTATCCGTCAGCTTTCCCGGGGAGACATAATCCGGAAGTCATTGGACAATTACGGGCACATTCTGATAGCGGACACGTTGGAGGACGCCATTGACGCTGCCAATGAGATTGCGTCGGAACATCTGGAGATCATGACTGAGGATCCCTACCAGGTGATGACGAAGATCCGAAACGCCGGAGCTATTTTTATCGGGGAGTACAGCAGTGAGCCTTTGGGGGATTATTTTGCGGGACCCAACCATATATTGCCCACCAACGGGACTGCCAAGTTCTTTTCACCTCTTTCCGTGGATGATTTCCTCAAGAAATCCAGTATTATCGCATATTCCAGAGAGGCTCTGGAAGCGATCCATACAGATATTGAGCAGTTTGCAGAGGCGGAGCAGCTGACGGCGCATGCCAATTCCATTAAGGTAAGGTTTGAGGAAGACGGTAAATAACAGGATTCATTGCAGAAGGGGAGGGTTCCGTATGGAAAAACGGACAGGGACTTGTACAAGAAAGACGAAGGAGACAGAGATTACTTTGTGGATCTGTCTGGACGGGCAGGGGAAGAATGAGATTGACACGGGCATTCCATTTTTTGACCATATGCTGGACGGGTTCGCACGGCATGGGCTTTTTGACCTGAAAGTACATGCGGCGGGGGATTTGCAGGTGGATTGCCATCATACGGTGGAAGATACCGGAATCGTGCTTGGGCAGGCTCTTGCAAAGGCATTGGGCGATAAGGCCGGGATCAGGCGTTATGGGAGTTTTATCCTGCCGATGGATGAGACGCTTGCACTCTGTGCCGTGGATCTGTCGGGACGTCCATATTTTCGCTATGATGCCCGGTTTACTTCGGAGCGCTTAGGCGGGCTTGATACGGAGATGGTCAGGGAATTTTTTTATGCCGTTTCTTACAGCGCGGCTATGAACCTGCATCTGAAGATCCTGGACGGCGGCAATAACCACCACATGGCAGAGGCGTTGTTCAAGGCATTCGGAAAGGCGTTGGATATGGCTTCTATGGAGGAGCCAAGGACGGGGGAAGTCTGGTCTACGAAGGGGAGCTTATAGCGTCCTGTATTTTGGGGATGGCCTGAATAGAATGATACGTGAAGGAGAATGTAAAATGAGTTATAAACGGTTAACGCCATGCATTCTGATCGACGGGACGAATGCCGTCCGCTGGTTCGATGACAGAACCGTGATATCAGAAGACGTGGTTTCCCTCGCAAAGCATTATGGGGAGCGGGGGGCAGATGAATTGATTGTATTTGATTTGTCCAATTCGGACGAGGCTCACGAGGAAGCCATTGACCTGATGAAGAAGATCAACCGCGTCATCAGTATCCCTATGGTTGCGGGGGGCAATATCCGCCGGGAGGAGGATGTGAAAAAAATCCTCTATGCCGGGGCAAAGCAGGCCATGCTCAATCTCTCCAGGGATGGTTCGGCCAAGCTGATGGACGAGGCATCCAAGCGGTTTGGAAGGGAGCGGATCGCCGTATCCTTAAATGATTTTGATTCGTTGTTCAAGCATCAGCATCTGATTGAAAAGCACTGTACGGAGATTATTTTCATGCACCGGCTGGATTTAAATTCTGTGGTGAATGTGACGGAGCTTCCCTGTGTGGTCGTTACGGATACGATGGAGCAGGGGGAGATTTTAAAAATATTGAAATCGGATGGGGTGAAAGGCGTTTCGGGCCTGTTCATCAGCCAGAAGGATATGGATTTTGCGGAGTTTAAAAATGTGTGCATTCAGGAAGGCATCCGTATGACTTCCTTTGAAAGCATCATGGATTTTGCAGAGTTCAAGCTCAATTCGGAGGGGCTTTTACCGGTGGTAGTGCAGGATTATAAGACAAATGAAGTGCTGATGATGGCATATATGGATGAAGATGCCTTCGAGCATACGATAAAAACGGGCAAAATGACTTACTTCAGCAGGAGTCGCAGGCAGCGCTGGGTGAAGGGCGAGACATCAGGGCATTATCAGTATGTGAAAATGATGACCATAGACTGTGACAAGGACACGCTTCTTGCCAAAGTGGAGCAGATCGGCGCTGCCTGCCATACAGGGAACAGGACCTGCTTTTACCAGCCCATTGTCGGGAATGACTATGATGCGAAAAATCCGCTTCAGGTCTTTGAGTCTGTGTATAAGACCATTGTGGACAGGCGGCAGAATCCAAAGGAGGGGTCTTATACAAATTACCTGTTTGAAAAAGGGATTGATAAGATTCTCAAAAAGGTAGGAGAGGAAGCCACAGAGATCATCATTGCATCGAAAAATCCGAATCCAGAGGAGATCAAATACGAGGTTTCTGATTTTATGTACCATCTCATGGTTCTCATGGTGGAACGGGGAATCACATGGGAAGATATCACGAAGGAACTGTCCGACCGGTAAGCGACAGACAGGTTCTAAACAGATGTCAGCACGCATAGGCTGTTATAGTTAGGAAACGCCATGGGCTTGATGGCGCTGCCGTGAAAACGGCCTGTGGAAAGGAGCGTGTGCCATGAACGATTCGGAAGCCCGCCGCAGAGAACTTCTGCGCAGGACGCGGAAACTCTATGATGAAAACCATGCGGTTCCGGCCATACATCCAAGATACGGAAACCTGTATCATGAGCTGTATGACGGGGAGGAGCCTGCATATTCCAGAGATTCTTTTTTCATCCGGCTGACCTTGGGGATTCTATGTTTTATTTGCTATGTATGGATGGATTCCAGCCAGGCAACGGTGGCCAACGTCAGCAGCAGCCAGATTGTCAATCAGATTGAAAGGCAGATGGATATGGAAGATATTCAGGAGGTATGGAAAAACCTGTAAGCCATCCGGGAAGATTTTTTGCTTGGGGTATTTGACTTTTTAACAGTTCCTGAGAGTGTAATCAGATCAGACGGAAAAATCCGGCAGAATGTATCGGCAGCGTGCTGTGCGTCTGCCGGTTTTTTCGCTATTGCTTGCATTAGGATGCACACTTTTAGAAGAAAATCACCAAAATCTGAAAATCTGAATAGTATGTTAAAAAAGGTGTTTTTGCTATGAAATGGGCAAAGGATGCCATTGGGTACTGGTGCGGGGATATTCAGGAGAATCAATATCTCGGGCAGAATATCGGCGTGTCAATTCTGGACAGTGGAATTTCTTCCTCACATCCGGATTTTAATGGACGGATCGTGGGATTTGGTGATTTTGTTAACGGGAAAAAGACGGTGTATGATGACAGTGGGCATGGAACTCATGTAGCAGGAATACTGGCAGGAACCGGAAAGATGTCAAACGGCGCCTATGCAGGGATTGCACCGGCGGCTTCTTTGTTTATCGGAAAAGTATTGGATCAGTCCGGGAACGGGATGGTGGAATATGTGATGCAGGGAATCCAGTGGATACTGAACCTCAGGAAGTCCGGGAATATCCGTATTGTCAATATATCGGTGGGAACCCAGCCAGGTCTGAAAAAAGCAGAGGAGAGGCGGCTGTTAGACGGTGTGGACGCCCTGTGGGACGCAGGCCTTGTGGTGGTGGTGTCTGCGGGCAATTACGGCCCCGGGGAGGGAACCGTGGCGGTGCCGGGGAGCAGCAAAAAGGTGATTACTGTGGGAGTGGCGGATACCCTGGGGATCGCGGGGCGCCCAAACCGGTCAAAATGGGATTACTCCGGCCAGGGTCCTACGGATTGCTGTGTGGTAAAGCCGGATGTGGTCGCCCCGGGGACGTCCATTGTGAGCTGTAACGGAAATTATAAGAAGTATCTGCAGAAGCCTTATATCGCAAAAAGCGGAACCTCCATGGCAACGCCCATGGTATCCGGTGCTATTGCCTGCCTGCTCTCGAAATACCCGGATATGACCAATGTGGAAGTGAAATTAAAGCTAAGGGAGAGCTGCGTTCCAGCGGAAGGCACGCATGGCTGGGGAATGCTGCATGTGGAGAGGCTGTTGTCTCCATAAAAGGTTTGAAGACGTGGATGATTCTGAAAAATGTGTTTGGATTTGTAAAAGTGATTATACAAATTCCTGTGAGAGATGAAAATAATAGGTAGCATTACAAGCCAATCCATGGTAAAATAATTTGGAGTTGATATTATTTTGACAGACAGAGAAAACACGTATAGGAGGTATCACACATGGCATGGTATGATGAGGCAGTTTTTTACCACATTTATCCATTGGGCCTTACCGGGGCGCCGAAACAGAATTCTTATGGGGAGCCAAAGCATCGGCTGAATACGCTGATTCCATGGATTTCCCATATAAAGGAGATCGGCTGTAGTGCAATCTATATAGGACCGCTTTTTGAATCCGTCGGACACGGATATGAAACCACGGATTATAAAAAGCTGGACAGCCGTCTTGGAACCAATGAAGATCTGGCCAACTTTGTGGCAAAATGCCACGCACAGGGGATCCGGGTGATATTGGATGGTGTGTTCAACCATACCGGACGCGATTTTTTCGCATTTCAGGATATCAGGAAAAACAGGGAAAATTCTCCTTATAAAGACTGGTACTGCAATGTGAATTTCTGGGGAAATAATTCTTTTAATGATGGATTTTCTTATGAAAACTGGGGAGGGTATGACCTCCTTGTTAAATTAAACCAGCATAATCCGGCGGTAAAGGATTATATCTGTGATGTGATCCGTTTCTGGGTCAGCGAATTTGACATTGACGGCATCCGTCTGGACGCGGCGGATGTACTGGATTTTAATTATATGCAGGCACTGCGGCAGACGGCAAATGAAGTGAAGCCGGATTTCTGGCTGATGGGTGAGGTGATCCACGGTGATTATACCCGCTGGGTCAATGAGGGAACCCTGCATTCTGTCACCAATTATCATCTGCACAAAGCTCTTTATTCCGGCCATAACGACCACAATTATTTTGAGATCGCTCATACAGTAAAACGTCTCTATGGCATGGGGGGCAACCGTCCCGACGGCCTGAAGCTTTATAATTTTGTGGATAACCATGACGTGGAGAGAATTTACACGAAGCTTAACAATAAGGAGCATTTCACCCCGGTCCATATCCTGCTTTATACGCTGCCGGGGGTTCCGTCAATCTATTATGGTTCTGAGTTTGGGATCGAAGGGAAGAAGGAGCGTTTTTCGGATGATTCCCTGCGGCCCATGCTTTCCCTTGAGGATTATGCCGATGCGGCAAAGAGCAATTCCTTTACCCGGTTGATTGCGGCATTGGGTTCCATACGGCAGAAGACCAGGGCTCTTTCCTATGGGGATTATAATGAATTGATGCTGACAAACCGCCAGTATGCGTTCTCCAGAAATTATAACGGAGAGTCGGTTGTAGTCACGGTGAACAATGACGACAGTGATTTTACGATGAACGTTCCGGCAGGAAATGCCGCGGAATATGTAGGAATGCTGTCAGGGGAAAGAGTGTCTGTAAATGGCGGCACAATGACCGTCACTGTGAAGGCGAATTCCGGGGATATCTGGGTTCCGGCAGAAGAGGGCGGCAAGGGCGCTGCAGCGGATGCCGGATTCTCAGGATTGGATGTAAAGGATGCTGCGGGTAAAGCGCCTTCTACGCAGAACAAAGAAGCGAAAGCGGCCGATGAAAAGAAGGCGGAAGAAACGCCGAGGGAAAAAGCGGCA
>CATKXE010000103.1 GCA_949840465.1 uncultured Lachnospiraceae bacterium
CGAAACGGAAAAAAGGCTCAAAAACCGAAAAAATAAAACCGCCGAATCCGCGGAAAGGCTTATTTCCACGCATTTTAGCGGTTATCCATTGTATCAATTTCGGTGTTGCGATGTTCCCTTGCTCTTGTGTATATTTTCCTGATAAATGCCTAAAAATCCTTATCGTTTTAATTTTTATCATTATCAACATCCGCCTGGTTGGACAAAGTGTGATTCTGTTCTGCTAGTTGCGAACTATATTGTGACATAAATCCTCGCATTGAAGCTTGCCCCATCTTTTCCCAACTGTATGCACTACGATCAATTCCAGAAATAGAATCTTGCAAATTTCTGAAAGTTGTTGGCACAACAACCACTTTTTGTGATAAATCCATCACTCCTTCAATCCCATCCTTTTTCACCTCTATACGGCGATCATTACATATCTCAATTTCATAAATATATGTAATTCTTTGATTAGCTAACGTAGAATATTCTATTCGGCATTCAAAATTTAGAGTACTTGGTATTTTATCTTCATTCATAGAAAGAATTTTCTCAAATTGAGTTTGATCTGCTACTCTTATAAAGATACTCTCACGACCACGCAAAAGACTTGTACAATTATTTGTGTTATATGTCCACAAAGCATCTGTATTCATATTGCGCAAAGAAGTTTTTGTGCTTATTGCAACTTCATTAATATCAATATCTGTCTTATTCTCAATCTGAAGAAGCCGGCAAGTTTGAGAGCATTGTTTTTGTCTATCATCAAAAAAATCAAATCCATCTTCTCCCGAAAAAAGCAGAACTCTATTATAGTCATTATACACAATAAGTTTGTCCAATAATCCTGCAAAAGTTGTCAACATAAGTGTTGGCTTTATAACAACAAATCTACTCCGCTTATATTCTTCTTTTCGCTCACTTTCAAACCTTATCTCCTGTTCCCTCAATTGTTTTTTCGTCTTGCTATTTGTATAAATAACAGCGGCCATTGTTGCAATAGCAGTTAAAACCCCCGCAGCAAGAGTTGCGCCAAATCCCCACCAGTCTGTAGCAACATATACTATTTCATTCATTATAATTAAATCTCCTTTCCATCATTTACTATCAAGAATTCTACACCTTCAGTTTTAAGTTCCCTCAATCGTAGTAAAACCGTAGTACCTCACTTTCCTAACTGCCGCGATTTGCCCCGTTCTGCCCCACAAGTACCGCCAATTCCCGACCACCCGCCGTGCTGCCGTGATAGTAACGCATATTTCTTCACTCCATATATGTAGCAATTTCATTCATCAGCTTTGTCAGATGCTCCCTAAACTGCAAAATCATCTGTTCTGTCTCCGCTCTTTTTTTGTCAACACCGTTGACAGGAGGAAGATATATAAACTTATCATATCCGTTTGGGTGAGGAAATAATGTAACGCTTAAATTCCCATTATAAGAATCCAGCCAATCCATAAATTCACTAATTTTTGAATACAGAACATCATTATTTCTTTCAATATAATTATCAAGAAGAATCTCCAGCTCAATTTTACATGTATCGAGAGCAACCGGAATATTCATATTAAGTCCCTCTATCATTGGATCTATGCGTAAAAAAGTAGCTATCTCATACCGCTTAACAATATCTAAAAACTTATCCTTAAATGCATTCACTTGTTGTAATGAACCATAATACTTTTGATAAACAGCAGGATTATTTTCAATTAGATTACATATTCTTTCCCATGACAAATACTCTAAATCAAAAGGAACACTATGAGCATTTCGTACTTTAATTAGATAATCTACAATTTTCGTATCATTAGATGAAGCCGTTGCTATAATCAACTTACTAAATGGGTTAATGCTATAATAAGTACACTTACTAAGTAGTTCATCAATATGTGAAACTGAAATCGTTTCATAATTTTTGCATTGAATACACCAAAGCCGTGATTCCATCTGCACAGTAATATCTATACCATGTTGCTTTTGTCCCCGCCTTCCATACTCATCAACCTGTGATCCGGGGTATAATGCTCTATAACAATCCGCTACTAAATGTTCAAATTGCTTTTCATCTGTAAGTCTTGGAAAAATAAAATAACTCATATCCTTTCCCTCCTAATTATTGTTTTAATAATACCATCAAAAATATATTCTGAAATCACATATCTTACCCAATTTCAACAATATTTGTATACAATTTGGAATCCATATACTTTTGGGTAAAAGTTTAAGGGTTTGCCAACTTATATTCGATTATCCTAAATCGCTACACTATCAGCGATTTGAATTTCAGAAAGAATTAAAGTAAAAATACGCACAGCAAAACTCAATTATAGAAAACTTTTACTATCTTGCTTATGAAAACGGTAGATCATCTGGAATATCCATAAATCCATCCGACTGCGTCTGCACGACCTCCAACCGGTCATTTGCAATATCATCAACTAATGATGCGATGGCTTCATCCGACAATGGATTTGGCACATTTTGTTCATAAATGGTATTTACGGAATCTGTCCATTGTAAAAGCAAATATTTATTATAAACCTCTATTGCCTGTTTCAACCAAATATCATAAATGTTTTGACTGCCACCACTATATCTGAAACGATTATCCAAAAAATATGAAAGCACTTTGTCTTTCACATAAATCGTGCTTGGATCTGGTTCACTGTTATACCCATTATTATAATATCCAATATTTACAGAGCCCTTTTGATATAGAACTTCCAATACCGCCATTGCATCGGCATATGTTACAGTTTCCGCTGTCAACTCGTGGGATTGAACCTTCGGACCAATTTCCTTTTCATCTGACAGCCCCAACATCCAGTCAACCGAAACATGATACGTTTTGGCCAGTTCTGTCAATGTAGCGGCAGACGGTGGTGTCATGCCCTTCAGCATTTTGCTGATATTGCTCTGCGTAGTATGTATTTTTTGAGCGAAAACCTCTTGTGAATCGTTCCCTTTCAGTTCTTTGATGCGCTCCAGTGTTATATTTGTTTCTGTTTTATCACTCATTGCATATCTCCCATTCTAATTTTACTGACATTATTCTAATTGGCATAAAAATATTCTATCACGAATAACAGCAAATGTATAGCCCTTTTTCTAAACATGATTGGAATAAAAGATATATAAATTTGTCGTTGGATTATGTATAAGCACATCATGTAAAATTTTAATATAGAAAACATGTCCTGGAGTATGACAATAAACTGCGCCACCCCATCGGCTGTCCCGCCTGATCAGCACGTTCCAAGAGACAGCCGATGTGAAAACTGGATATTGAGTCTGCCAGTTTTTGGAACGCTGGCCTAACCACTAGGAGGATTCTGTTTGGAATGGTTAAATGCGCCATAAATTTGATGATATGCAGATTTTCCTCCTTACCATACCCATCAATGGAGGAATACACATGGTTCAAAAGATTATTGCCAGCACTAATGCAACTATTAACCCAGACCGTCGTCCTTTGATATATTATCCCATTGACGACGATGATTGCGAATCTGTCAGCTTTTATGAAAATAACAGTTGTGCCATCAGAACAATCACCCTCAACGGAGAACCGCATCTTTTTGCTCTTGTTCCGGCCGAAACACAAAAGCAAGCAGACCGTATTAACAGAGAATTCGGCATTTTTTAAGAATAGGAAAAACATAGCGATTTGCTAAAATGGATAATGAAAAATTGTATGACCAACACATGACACTTCGCCACCACAGATAAAAAATTTTGCTCAAAGAGTATTGCTGACCACCTATAGGTCGGTTGTGTTCATTTGTCATATTAAGAAAGAATTGGTAAAATCCCTATCGTTAAAATTTGCACCCAAACTCATGCTTGGGTGCATTGTATCAAATTGTGGTACGCAAGCCAGTAAGACGCTATGCCTAAAAATACTTCAAACCTTTTGGCTACTAAAAAAACAGGCTTCCCTCTCCGCATACTTTGCGGATAAAGGAAACCTGTTTTATCGTTTTTATTCTGCCGCTGTCAATTCAAGCTGTGCAAATTCATCATCCGTCATATCCCGCAATCTTCCGATTACCCTATGGGATAATTCCGTCAGAAACGGATCATCAAGATACGGTATCGCCCTTTCTATATCCTCTATGACCTCGTTCCTGCCCTCTCCTGCAAAAATGCAGATTAAATTGCTTTCTTCCACGGTAAACATTGTATCCATATCCTTACATCTCCCTCTGCTTATTTTTTATGTTTTCCTCATGCCCTTGTCCTGCCACCTGCGCCTTTTTCTCGGCAAGACGGGCTTTTAATGACGGTCTGGCTGGCTGCTCCTGCATCCTTTTGTTTTCCTCTTTCTGTGCTTTCTCCCCTGCGCCGTTGTTCAGAACATTATCGACCATGTTGTAATTCTGTTCCTCCATTTCCTCGACTTTGGCAAGGGGCTTGTACTCCGCCAGCTTTTCAAGCAGCTCCACAGCCCTTTTGCTTTCCTCCGGCACATTTCCGTCCGCCGCTATATCCGCAAGCCACGCCGCAATGTCCCGTGTGTCCCTTTGGTTTAGGGCTTCCGTAATCTCTGATACTCCCTCTGTCATATTCGGGACATTGCCACGGTACAAGTCGGTATCATGGTCGTAAATGAAACGGTCAAGCTCCACCGCAAGCTGTTCCACAGGCGTCAGATCGGGCAACCGCTTCTCCCATACCTGCGCTTCCATCTTTTCGGACATCACGCCGTCTATTTCCATATCCGGTATCAGCGGCGTAACCTTTGCCATAAGCTCCGCAATGACCTCCATTGCCTGCGGATTGTTCTTTATTTCAGGGATATACTCCAAAATATCAAGGTCAATCCTCCGCCCGCTTAAAATGTCAATCCCCGTATCCTCAATCGGCTCTGTACCCGGCGAATGAAGGTGGATTCCGATAGCGGGGATTCCGTGCATACGCTCAGGCGGTATCTGTTTCCAGATTGCCACGGCTTCCTCCACGGTGGGGATATTCTCGTAAAACTCGCCTAAATTATGGAACTCTCCGCATTCCGCAACGGTCAGCGTCACTTCCGTCTCTGGCTCGGCTTTCTGTGGGAACAGCGTTTCCGTCAGCCCCTTTGTTTCAAAATGCTCCCCGTCCGATATGGTAATCTCGTCCCTGTCTACGTCAAATTCCACGGAAAACGACAGCCTGTCCCCCTGCTGAATGTACGCAAAATCCGCCTCTGAAATCCGTTCTCCGTACTGCCCCATTTCCACAAAAGGCTTCTCACATTCCGCATAGGCTTTACACAGTGCGTCCGCATCAAGACCGCTGGTGTTCTCATAAAAGCGCTGCTCATCATACATTTTCGTACTGAAAATACTTTTTGGCTCTTTCTCTCTTGCTTCACGCACTCCTGCAAGGTATTCCTCCACCTGCGGAAGATAGGTTTCAAGCGTTCCCGTCCTCTGCGCCGTAATCGGGTTGATGTCAACTTTTACATCGCCAATATAAAGCCCGTCATCATTATTGTTAAAAGCAGAATACAGATCGTCCTCCCGTTCCTCCGTAATCAGTTCCACTGTCACATCAAGGTCTGAGCCGCCATGTTCCAGCCCACGGCAGCGTGAGCCTGTTACCGCTATGTCCACGATTTCCGCTTTCATGGAATACTCAATCAGTCTTGACTGGACTTCAAGCTCCACGGTCCGTTCAATGTTTTCCACGGTCATTCCGTCTATATCATGAAACATGGCTTTTGTTTTTGCCTTAAAGTCGTCCACGGCTTTTCCCGGTTCAATACAGTTTGCTGCCTCCACTTTCTCCATCAATTCCTCATAATCAATCGGTGTCAGTTCGTCATTATCACGGATATTTCCCCTCGCTCCGTTGTCAAAAGGATTTTCTTTCAAATCCTCCACTATGTCATTGAGGGCTTCCCGTATGCTGACATCGGGATTGTCATACACGCCGCCGTCTATCTCCTTATAATCAGCGCCCATAATGGAATAGTCATAGCCGCCCTCCGTCTCCTGTATGCTGATGAAGCGGTCTGCTATCTGAAAAGCAAGCTCCGTTTCCTGCTCCCCCGCCACCAATTTTTTCATTTCCGCAAGAACCTGTTCCTTTTCGTCTCCGAGGTCAATGATCTCGTCCCCGTTGTCCTCTCCCATATCTTCATCCGGCATTTCAGGCTGCTGCGGCGGCTCTGTCTGTTCCGCCTCCGGCTGCTCCAGTTCTGACGGTTCCGATTGCGGCGGCTCCAATTCCGATTCTAACTGCTGTGTCTGCTCTGTTTGTTCCGGCTCTAACTTCTGGACATCATGTCCAGAAGTCAATCTTTCCTGTCCGGCAGACAGTTCCTTTTCCTGTTCCAAGACTTCCCTGCGGAACATATCAATAAAACCGTCCAAGACTGCCGGGTGGCTGCTCACGATAAGCTCACAATTCCTGTCCGTCCCATGTACAATATTTTCAGGAATGTGAAACTCAGCCGCCCACTCTTTGTTATCTCTTGAAAAGCGCCCGTCCCACGATTCCTGCTGAAGTGTGTTGGCAAGGACAAATGCCATGCGCTCCGAACCGTACTGCTCCGCTAAAGGCTTAACAATATCATCATTTAAGTGCATACCGTCAAAATTCTGCCGGATTGTTTCTTCAACCGCTTTCTTACATTCCCTGTCAAGTTTCCGGGAATCCATATATTGATCCACTTCCCCATGTTCCATTGCATATTTGAGGGAATGTTCATATACAGCCGGATAATTTTTCTGTTCCGCCGTTGTGTTCTCCTTTTCCTTTTCCTCCACGCCCTCCAGCTCACGCATAAAATCGGGAAGCCCGGTAAAACCGACTGAATCGACAAAGTGTGCGCTGTTCTCTCCGTTCTCATGCAGCACCACAACATCACTGACGGAAAGGGAATGTCCCTTAAAGTCTGCCGGGTGGTCTATGTTAAATTTCTCAAAGAGCGCCTCAAGCGTATCTTCCCGTGTCTGTAACATGGGATAATCCTCCGCCAGTTCTGATAGCTTTCCTGTATAGATCAGGTTATAATTCTCCGGCTTGATTGCATCAAGGTTATCCTTAATGATACCCAGCTTCTTTAAGGATTCCGTCCCCTCAAAATGCAGGTAGCGCAGTTCGGGATCGTCCTTTAACTGATAAATGCCGTATTTATCCGTACTGCCATACAAAAGCTGCGCTTCCTTATTTGCCCTGCCTTCTGCAAGCTCTGCCTGCAGCATCCGCAGACTTTTTTCAATCTCCCAATCCGCCTTTTCAATGCCGAAGATTCCTTCATCCTCATACTCCGTTATCTGTTCCCTGCCCTCCACCAATGTTTCCGATCCGTCCTTGTGGAGCTGGTACACGGACAGGTCACGGTCAAACAGTTCTAACGCCGTTTCCTTTGTAAGCGGCAGCATTTCCTCCCATGTATAACCGTATTCCTCCATTTGCCACAGACCAATCATCGGGTCAGGGAGAGCGTCAATCTCCGCCTGTGCGTCAATGACCACAAGGGCGGCTCCCTGATTGCCCTCCGCTTCCTCATAATAGATATGTTCCGCAAGCTCCCTTGTCTTTTCCATGTTGTTCAGCTTATAGGCATAATTCACGATAAGGTTGCGCTCATCATCAGAGAAAGCGGTCTTGGCATATTCAAGGCGGTTGATAATGCCCTCCGCCTGCTGTGCCGGGGAAAGGTGGTGCATCATCACGACCTCCTTTTTATCCAGATCCATTTCAAAATCATTAAACTGCGGCATTACGGAATTTCTGCCGCCGCTGACGCTGATTGGAATATAGTCTGCACCATAGCTTTCCAGACAGTCACGGATTGCTTTCGTGTTCTTTTCCTCCAGCTTTGTCAGCGCCGCCATGATTTCCTGCACTTCCTCCGGCGTCTTGTTGGTAATGCGCTCTACCTCAAAGCCGTCTGCAAAGGCAATTTTCAGAATCACATCATCCGCTCCAATCGGCTCCTTTGCCCTCTCATTAAACTCCATTTCCGTCTTTAGGTTGATTACCTCATTGGTATCGGTGTAATACCGGACATCAAGGTGGTACTCCCCAAATTCCCGTGTTTCTTCATTGGCAATCTCCGTAGTCCATGCGCCCCTGCTCTCCAGATATGCGGCAATGTGCAGCCTGTCAGCGTCATTCATGGCGGAGAGGGCTTCCACAAGTTCCGCCGCCTCCATTCCGCTGACGCTCAAAAGGCTGTACTTTGACAGGTCTTTGTCCTGTACCAGCAGTAAGCTCTCTTTTTCCTGTCCATTTATGGACATATCCTGCATAAGCTCTCTGTCATGCTGTAATTCAAAAAGCTGTGCCTCAATGCCCGTGATAAGCTCCGACGCCGTCCTGCGGATCGTGTCAAGGGAAGATTTCAGCTCTTTCATACCCTTCCCGCTGCTCCACCCGGCAATATACCCGAAAGAATATTCCGATGTGTCTATCCCGAAATGTTTACATACCGTGAAAGCAATACTCTCCGCCTCCACCTCCTGCGTCCTCTCGTCTTTTGCCGGGACATTCTGCCCATGACTGCGGTTGACCTCTTTGTCATGCAGCATGGCGTGTGCCGTCTCATGCACCATTGTCTTTATGGTCTGGCTCTCGCCCATGCCCTCCTGCACCGCAATCCGTTTTTCCGAGGGGCTGAAATATCCTCTTGTAGAACCGGGAATATCTTCAAAGTCCATGGGAACCGGGGCAACATAGCTGACAGCCTTGACAAAATCCTCATAATCCTCCACCGAGGATAGAAGCTCTTTTATCTCCGGTTCCTGAATCGGTTCCCCCTCTGTCTGCGATACGTCATATACACGCACGACACGAAAGGCGGGGATTCTGATTTCGATTTCCTCTTTCTCCGGCATACCGTCCCTGTCAAGCATGATTTCCCCGGTCACAGGGTCTACTTTATCCTGTTCCTTTTTAATGGTATAAGGGGCAGGGGCAAGGATACGGATTCCTTCCTCTCGCCCGTTTACCTGACGGTTGAACTCATTCTCCCATGCCTTTTTGCCCGCAACAAAGGTTGCATCAGGACACTGCATTGCGATGAGCTGGATATTATTGGCGCTGTAATTGTGAAACTTGGACATCATGGAAAGGTAGCTTTTATATTTTTCATTTGCAAAAAGCTCCTTTAAGCCTTCCTCCAACTGGTCGGTAATCGCCTTTACCTCCTGTTTATCTCTGGTACGGTTTGAATATGTTTTTGCCATATATTTATTCCTTTCTCTACATGAAAAAAAGACAATCCGATTTGACTGTCTTTTCCTCTAAAAACAGAAAAAGCAGCAAATTGTTTTCTAAAAGATAAAAAACAAATTCACTGCTTTACTGCTTGTGTTATTAAGTTACTGTGTTTATGCCAGCACAGGCTCCCTTTTCTCGATGATAGCTCTCACTTCATCAATACTTTTCTCTGCCACATCTGCAATCTGCTCTAATGTGTAGCCTTTTTCGTGCATACTTAAAATAAATCTCGCTTCGCCTATTGCTATGCCATCTTCTTTAATTCCCTGACTCAGATTGCACATAACGCTCACATCCTTTCTCAAGCTATCCTCTATCGGAATATCATACTCTGTTTCAATAATGTTCAGTTTTTCATCAGAAGTAAGTTTTTTTGACAGCAACGCCCCTAACAGGCGATGCAGCTCATACTTCTCATCATGCTCCGGAAGCTCCTGCGACAACCCTATCAGGACGATATTAAGCAGGTCAATCTTTCCTCCCCACTCATAAGAGCCTAAAAGACCGTCATTTGTCAGATGCACATAATTCATGCTGTTCTGGCTCATGTTCATACAAATCCAAATGCTGAATACACGTTTTATGTCATCATATTTCGTGTTTACAAAATCCCTTTCCTTCTGCGAGGAAACCAAACGGCTCACATAAAAGATTGCCCTGTTTAACACATTATATTCCGTTGGTGCGTCTTTTTGGGCTTCCACGTTTACAATAATCTGTGAAATCCCATCTTTCATACGCACATAAAACACTATGTCAAACCTTACAAGCCCCTCGTTTATCTCCGCATTTTCCGTATTGAAACCGACTATCCTCTGCCCTGCTTCTTCCTTTTCGGCATTGGTCAGCCCCGGTTCTACCGGAACCACGCTGATGAATGGCTCCCCCTCTATATAGGTTACTGCCTCTTTCGGGTCCATTCCCTTAAACTCGTCAACCGTCTTTACCAAGATATGCGCCAGAATGGTTTTATTTCCTAACAGGCGTTTTGCCCTGTCGTCATACTGTGCGTCCTGATCTGCTGCGCTGACTGCATTTTTTATTTCCGTATCCATTATAGCCATAGACCTCCTTTGGTATGATAGGAAACGCAAAAGCCATTCCCAAAAGGTATATGACCTCACTGCTATTATATCCCGAAATCCGTGCTAAATCAATCGGATTTTTTTGGCTTCCGGTCTGAACACGATTGAAATTTCATTGATTTTTAATGATTACAGCGTTTCCTCCTTCCTTTTCACTTTTTCAGCATCCGCCCTGTCTGCTCCAGCCGCCTGTGCCTTGAACGCTTCCAGCTTTTCCTTTAATGACATTTTCTGTGCCGGCTTATCGCACATTGCCGCCGCAACTTTCATTCCCGGTGGTCTGCCGCCACCCGTCATAGGCACCCATCCAGCATTTTCTATCGGATATGGTATCTTTGCAACGTTTTCCACTGCTGCCGGTTTTTGAGAAGTATCTTCCTCCTGCCCTCCGTTTTCTTCCTCCGGCGTATCGTCCATGCCGATTGCATCATCGCCCTTTTCGTCCATGTTGAGCAGTGCATTTAACGCCGATAACCTCTCCAGCTTCTCCGCAAGCTCCGCTTCCTGCGCAAAAGGCTTTTTAACCTCCACTTTTGCAGTCTCAAGCTGGCGCTCTACGGTTTCCAACTTCGTCTGCGCTTCGGAAAGCTGCTTCGGCATGGATTCCAGCGCATGGTTGATACGGGCAAGGTTACCCAGCGGATCAGCGGCAATCTCAAGATTATGGGAAATCTGCCCTTTTAAGTTCATCACAAATTTGTGATTGAACGAATCAAAGGATACTGCCATCTTAAACCCGGCATACTCCCCGACCGTGGCAGGCACGTTGACGGTTTTCATCTCTTTGCACATCTCCACAAGGGCGGTTCCGGCTTCTTTTTTGTCCGTATAAGACTTATCCCCGACTTTCATGCGGAATTGCTCTTTATCTGCCGGGAGATTTGCCTTTGCGGTCTGAATGTCAGCCTCCATGCCTTCAATCCTCTCTTTCAGAATGGCTATCTGCTGTGGGTAGTGCTTGGCGATATTGTCCTCAAGGCGGTACTTCTGGCTGGTGTGGTTCGCTTTCATCAGCTTTAACTTTGACACCTGAATGTCGAGATCCATTTTTTCTTTGATATACGGATTTCCGGTCGCAAGAGCCTTTACCTCCGCATAAGTGAGCGCTGCTTCGTCCACGTCCTCACAGCTTCTGACCGGAGATTTTGACGTCATAATCTGCCCGATGAATTTCTGCTTATTCTCAATGAGCTGCCATGAGTAACTGTCAAATGTCCCCTCCGTCACATACCGGAAAATCTTAACTTTGGGATTGAGGTTGCCCTGGCGTAAAATTCTGCCCTCCTGCTGCTCGATGTCAGTCGGTCATTTTTTGCGGACAGTTCAATACATACCATCC
>CATKXE010000104.1 GCA_949840465.1 uncultured Lachnospiraceae bacterium
TACTCATCGCAAAATTCATCGATAATATTCTCAACATACAATTTTGAAGCGCCGGACAGCTTTGCCCTTTCTTCCAGTCCGTCCAGTTCTTCTCCCTGCCCGCAGTCGATACAGCAGCAGATTACCTCATAATCGAAATTCTCCTTCAGCCATGGGATGATGGCGGTAGTGTCAAGACCGCCGGAATATGCTAATACTACTTTTTCTTTACTCATTTTCATTGCCTCCTGATTCTCATTTGCTCTGCAAAATAACTGTCTGCAAGAATGCCTTAAGAAGCCCGGGAAAGGCCGGACAGCCCCCGATCTTGGATGCTCCTGCCGGCAAGCTAACAAATACTATACACCACACATTATAATTATGCAAGAGAAAATATTAAAAATTTAATAATCTGCTCAAAATATACAAAATAACGCATAAATATGCATTATATACAATAAAAATGCATAAAAGGGAGTGTTACTGCTCCTCCAGACCGTTTGGTGTCAGGCGGTATACTTTATCACAGACCTCCCCAATATATTTCCGGTCATGGGAAATGCTGATTACTGCGCCGGGAAATTCTTTCAGCATCTGCCGTATGACCGGACCTGACAGCGGTGAAAAATTGCGGGTCGGTTCATCCAGAATGAGGACATTGGCATTCGACAGGCTCATTTTCAGAAGAAGTATCTTTGCTTTCTGCCCTCCCGATAACTGTCCGATGGTGTGGTTCATCTCGTCTGCAGTGTATTTCAAAGCGCCCAGATATGTCCGGATTCTTGTCCTTTCCTCTTTATCACCGGATTGAGCCAGAAAATCCACAGGATTCATGGAGAAATCCAATAATTCTTCATAATCCTGAGGCATATATTGTGCAGCGATATCTGTCCTGTTAAGAAGCTCTTCTGCAATCTTATGAAGCAGGGTGGTCTTTCCGGCGCCGTTTGTCCCCACAATGCAGATTTTTTCAGCTCCGCGGATCCATAGATGAATATCTTTTGCCAGCAGCCGTTCCCCATGGGGGGTATAGAGCGCTTTCAGGGAGTATTCGATGACCGTTTTCCCGGCCGGGATTTTTGCGTTTTCACTGCCCAGCTTAAAGAAGATCGCAGATTCTTCTTCCGGCATTTCCGTCATGTTTTCCTCCTCACGGGCAAAGCGCCGGCCCATGGATTTTACCGAATGCATTTTCTTTTTCAATAGCCGCGCCTTGCCCGGATTCTGTCGGGAAACGGCTTGCTGGGCATATTCCACGCTTTGAAAGATACGCCTGTATTTTTCTTCCCGCAGCTTTTTCCGGCGACGGTCATTTTCTGCCATGCGCTCCTGCTTCGTAAATTGCTCCATGCGTTCCCGCCTGTATTGCAGGTAGGGCATGCAAGCTATGGTATACCGGCACTGCGTTTTTTTGCGGATCTGTTCCAGGTGAATGACAACATTGGCAGTTTGTTCGATGAGCGTCTCATCGTGTGAAATAAACAGCACAATGCCTTTCCACCCAAGAATCAATGCTTCCAGCCACTCCAGGGTTTCCAGGTCAATGTCATGGGAGGGCTCGTCCAACAGAAGGACATCCGGTTCTGCCAGCAAGATCCTTAACATCTGCGCCTTTACCTTTTCGCCGCCGGAGAGGGTGCCCATAAGCTGCTCACGGTAGAAGAAGTCAGGGGGCAGGTTGAATTGCTTTGCCATGCGCCCCAATTCTTTCGGCGTCTGCTCCAAAAACAGGGGTTCCTCCAGGAAATATCCATAAATACTTTTGCCGCAGTCCGCCTCTTTAAGTTCCTGCGGCAGATACCCAGGTTTCTGGTTAAGGATGATCCGTTCCCCCGAAGCCTCGCAATATCCGGAGATGATGTCCGGGCAGTAGATCCATTTTAGCAAGGTGGATTTTCCGTTCCCTTCTTCACCGATGATCACAGCCTTATCTCCGTCGTTCAGCACAAGGCTGAAATTTTCAATGATGGTTCTCAAATCTTTTTGGTGCAGGATATTAACATTTTTAATCTGTATCATAGAAGCCTCCTTTGTCAGTACGATTGCAGTACTTTCTGCGCAGCCGGCCTGTTTCAGGAAAAGTTTCCTATTAGAATAAAAAAGCCCGTTTCCGTATCCGAAAACAGACTCACGCAAAGAAACCCTGTATATACTTTTGAAAACAAATATACAAAGCGGGTTTATGAAAGCGGGATAATCTCATTCGGCATACGCAGACAGCCCCGTTCCTATTCCTGCATCTGAAAATATGCGTCCTTTCAGACATAATCCATCCAAAGGGTATAAACCTTTGGGGATAGAAATAAAAACAGGAAATCAGTCATTATGTTGCGTTCTCCAAATCAAATTATCTGCTGATCATTCCCTCACCCTGCACATCAGTGCCCTTTCTTTTTTTTCAGTCCCATTATACATAGAAACATGCGTGGATGCAAGTAAAAATTGATTCAAAATAAACATTTATCGACGAATGTCTTTTTCTGTGCTATAATGATGAAATAATTTGGCCGTCAAAAGATATTGTGCGGTGCGATTTATGTATTATAGACAACAGAAAGGGGCATTTTCGATGGCTGATACATCAGAAAATAAACCAGGTCATAAAAAGCAGATCTGCGTTGGCATACTGGCTCATGTGGATGCGGGAAAGACGACTCTTTCAGAGGCTCTGCTCTATTTGAGCGGAACCATACGCAGGCTTGGCAGGGTGGACAACAGGAATGCATTTTTGGATACCTTTGAACTGGAAAGAGAACGGGGGATCACGATTTTTTCCAAGCAGGCAGTATTCCCTTTGGGAGATATGGAGGTGACGCTTCTGGATACGCCGGGCCATGTGGATTTTTCCGCGGAGATGGAGCGGACCCTCCAGGTGCTGGATGCGGCAATTCTGGTTATCAGCGGGGCGGACGGAGTCCAGAGCCATACACAGACCCTGTGGCATCTTCTTTTCCGGTATCAGGTTCCCGTGTTTTTATTTGTAAATAAAATGGATCAGGAAGGAACAGATGCCGGAAAGTTGTTGGACGAGCTGAAAGACAGGCTGGATGAAAACTGTGTGGATTTCAGCGGATGCCCCCGGATAGAGGAAGCGGGTATTCAGGAAACATCATCGGGGATGCGAACGCCGGATATGCTTAAGAACGGGGAAGCGTTTTTTGAAAGCATCGCTATGTGCGATGAGTCGGCGTTGGACGCGTTTCTGGAAAACGGATTAGTGCCGGATGAGGAGATTAGGCGGCTCATCCGTGAAAGAAAATTATTTCCATGCTTTTTCGGATCCGCGCTGAAGCTGAACGGAGTCGCAAAATTTGTAAGCGGTTTTGAAAGATACGCCCCGATGATTTCCTATCCGAAATCCTTTGGAGCCAGGGTCTATAAGATTTCCAGAGACGCGCAGGGCAGCAGGCTTACACATTTAAAAGTGACGGGCGGCAGGCTGCGGGTGAAGGATCTGCTTACCAACCGAAAGAAGGAGGAAACCGGTGAGGTAAAGGGCTGTTGGGAGGAAAAAGTCAACCAAATCCGGATTTATTCCGGAGCCAGATATGAGGCCGTGGAAGAAGCAGGAGCAGGTACAATCTGCGCCGTGACCGGCCTGACTGAAACATTCCCGGGAGAAGGGCTCGGATGGGAGGAAGAAACCGGCGCGCCGGTGCTGGAGCCGGTACTGACATATCAGATCCAGCTTCCGCAGGGGTGTGACGTCCATGTGATGCTGAGAAATCTGCGGCAGTTGGAGGATGAGGAGCCTTTGCTGCACATTGTTTGGAACGAAACATTGGGGGAAATTCATGCCCAACTGATGGGGGAAGTGCAGATTGAGGTGTTAAAGCGTCTGATCACGGAAAGGTTTCATGTGGACGTAGAATTTGGAACAGGCAGTATTGTATACAAAGAAACAATCGCAGACACCGTGGAAGGAGTGGGGCATTTTGAACCCCTGCGGCACTATGCGGAAGTCCATTTGCTGATGGAGCCCGCAGAACCGGGGAGCGGCTTGCAGTTTGCATCCTCCTTAAGCGAGGATGTGCTGGATCGGAACTGGCAGCGGCTGATCCTGACGCATCTGGAGGAAAAGGAGCATGTCGGCGTGTTGGTGGGGGCGCCTATTACGGATATGCGCATTACCCTTGCGGCGGGAAAGGCGCATCAAAAGCATACGGAGGGCGGCGATTTCCGTCAGGCCACTTACCGGGCAGTGCGCCATGGACTGAAGCAGGCAGAGAGCATTTTGCTGGAGCCTTATTATGATTACCGTCTGGAAGTACCCACAGAATCAGTGGGACGCGCCCTGTCAGATATGCGGCGGATGCATGGGACATTTGAGACGCCCAGGCAGAAGGGAGAGATGTCTGTCCTGGAAGGGGAAGTTCCGGTGGCGGATATGCGGGATTATCAGACGGAGGTGGCGGCTTATACAAAAGGAAGGGGACGGCTTTCCTGCAGCCCGAAAGGATACCGTCCCTGCCACAATGCAGAAGAGGTGGTCAGGGAAACGGGCTATGATTCAGAGCGGGATATGGAGAATCCCACAGGATCCGTCTTCTGCGCCCATGGGGCGGGATTTGTGGTACAATGGGATCAGGTGGAGGAATATATGCATCTGGAAAGTGTCCTGCCGAAACCGCAGGAGACAAAAGAGAAAAAGGGCGCAGGACTCTCCGGTCAGCCGTCGGGCAGGGAGATCACCCTGTCTGCACAGGAAGAAAAAGAACTGGAGGAGATGGCTGTTGCCGCCAGAAAGAAGCGGGAGCAGGCACGAAAAAAATTTTCTTATTCAAAGGCCGATGTTTCCCGAAGCCCTGAAGGTGCGCAGTACAAAGAGCAGGCCATAAACACGAAAATCGGAACATCCACAGAGAAAGGAAAGGCAGGGACGGCAGAAAAGAAGCATCCGAAAGAATACCTCCTTGTAGATGGATATAATGTGATCTTTGCATGGGAGGATCTTCGGGAACTTGCTAAGACCAGCATTGACGGTGCAAGAGGAAAGCTTATGGATATCCTGAGTAATTATCAGGGTGCGAAGCGATGTACAGTGATCCTTGTATTTGACGCATATAAAGTAGAAGGATTTCCGGGGGAAGTGCAGAAATACCATAATATCTATGTGGTGTATACAAAAGAAGCAGAGACTGCGGATCAGTATATCGAGAAGACAGCCCATGAGATAGGAAGAAAATACCATGTCACTGTGGCAACCTCGGACGGCACGGAGCAGGTGATTATCCGGGGACAGGGATGCAGCCTGCTTTCTGCAAAGGAACTGTTGGAGGAGATTGAGCTTGTAAAGCAGGAGCTTCGTAAAGAATATATGGACAGGCCGGGAAATGGGAAAAACTATCTTTTCCAATGGCTGGACGATAAGACCGCATTGCAGATGGAAGAGGTCAGGCTTGGAAAAAACAATCAAACGTAAAGGAGGAGAACATGGAAGTATTAGTGGTTGTGGACATGCAGAATGATTTTATCGACGGCGCCTTAGGGACGCCGGAAGCGGTGGAGACCGTGCCGAAGGTGGTTCAAAAAATCCGGGATTTCCGCGGGAGGGTGGTCGCCACCAGAGATACCCATGAGGAGAATTATCTTGATACCCGGGAAGGGAAAAAGCTTCCTGTAAAGCACTGCATCCGGGGGACAAATGGCTGGGAGATCCGCCCGGAGATTCAGGAATTAATTTCAGGGGAAATCATAGACAAGCCCACCTTTGGAAGTGAGAAGTTAGGTAAGATGCTGAAAGAATGGCATGCGTCAGAGGAGCAGATTGAAGGGATTACCCTGATCGGATTGTGTACAGACATCTGTGTGATCTCCAATGCCCTGCTTTTGAAAGCCTGTCTTCCGGAAGTGCCGATCATTGTAGACCCATCCTGCTGCGCAGGGGTAACGCCTGAAAGCCATATTCAGGCATTGAACGCAATGAAGATGTGCCAGGTGGAGATTGAGGGCTGACAGCCGGGACGGCTGTTCAAAGCGTCAGTGGCAGTTTTATCAGCCAATAGCCTTTTTTTCCGGACGGAATGGATAAGGCTCTGTTGGAATATACTGCCGGACAGATTTTAATAAGGAGTGCGGAAAATGGAAAATTTTAATTATTATGCGCCGACAAAAGTCGTTTTTGGGAAAAATACAGAATTTCAGACCGGGGAACTGGTCAGGGAATGCGGGTGCCGTAAGGTGCTGGTGCATTATGGGAGCGGAAGCGTGAAAAAAAGCGGGCTTCTGGATCGGATATTTGCGGCATTGGACAAGGCAGGAATCGAATATGTGGCGTTGGGCGGTGTGGTTCCCAATCCACGGCTTTCTCTTGTCTATGAAGGAATTACATTGTGTAACAGGGAATCCGTGGACTTTATTCTGGCCGTAGGCGGGGGAAGCGTGATCGATTCGGCCAAGGCCATCGGCTATGGCGTGGCTAATGAGGGGGATGTATGGGATTTTTACGCCAGAAAGCGGACGGCTCAAGGCTGCCTGCCTCTGGGCGTGGTTTTAACGATCGCGGCGGCAGGATCCGAGATGAGCGATTCTTCGGTGATCACCAATGAGGAAGGGTGGATCAAACGGGGATACAGCAGCAATTATGTGCGGCCTAAGTTTGCAGTCATGAACCCGGATCTGACCATGACACTTCCCGCTTACCAGACAGAAAGCGGATGCGTGGATATAATGATGCACACGATGGAGCGTTATCTGAATCAGGCGGACAATATGGAGCTGACGGACGGGATCAGTGAAGCATTGCTTCGCACAGTCATGAAGAATGCAAAAATCCTTCTGGACGATCCGCAGAACTATGAGGCAAGGGCGGAAGTGATGTGGGCAGGAAGCCTGTCACACAACGGGCTCACCGGATGCGGCACGGACGGGGGAGACTGGGCGTCCCACCAGTTGGAACATGAATTGGGGGGGATGTATGATGTGGCCCATGGAGCCGGGCTGGCGGCAGTCTGGGGAAGCTGGGCCCGGTATGTGATGGATGCAAGGCCGGGGCGGTTTGCAAGATTTGCGGTACAGGTCCTAGGCGTGGAAGATACAGGGGATGCTATAAAGACGGCTAAGAAGGGCATCGCGGCGATGGAGGAATTTTACCGTTCCATCCGGATGCCTGTCAATTTAAGAGGATTGGGGATTGAACCTTCAGAGGAAGAAATCAAAGAACTGGCAAGGAAATGCAGCTTTGACGGCACAAGGACGATCGGCTGCGTAAAAAAACTGGACCAGGAAGATATATTCCGAATCTACATGCATGCACGCTGAAATGGGAGAGAACATGGACAGAAAAGAGATTTTGCGCCAGAAGAAACGAATCGTGATCAAGGTGGGAACCACAACGGTCACGTACGAAGAAACGGGAAATATCAATCTGGAAAAACTGGAAAAATTCGTGCGGATCCTGATCAATCTCAGGAATAAAGGGAAAGAAGTGATCGTTGTCTCTTCCGGAGCGGTGGGAGTGGGCAGGACAGCCCTGGGCCTTGGCAAACGGCCGGAAACAGAGGCAGAAAAGCAGGCCTGTGCGGCAGTGGGCCAGGCACGGCTTATGATGATCTATGAAAAGCTCTTTAATGAATACAGCCAGCTCACGGCACAGGTACTGCTGACCAAAGAATCGGTGACCAATGAAGAATGCCGTAAGAATGCAAAGCGGACCTTTGACGAGCTTTTCCGCATGAACGTGGTGCCGATCGTGAATGAGAATGACGCCATTTCCACGGACGAACTTTCCTATGGAAACTTCGGGGACAATGATACATTAGCGGCCAACGTGGCGGAGCTTGTGGAGGCGGATTTGCTGATCCTGATGTCAGATATCGAAGGGCTGTATACAGATGACCCGAAGAAAAATCCGCATGCGCGTTTTATCCATACAGTGGTGAAAATCGACGAGAAACTGGAACACATGGCGAAGGGGGCTTCCAGTGATTTCGGAACGGGCGGAATGTCCACCAAGGTGAATGCGGCAAAGATTGTGACCGGTTCCGGTGCGGACATGGTGATTGCAAGCGGGGATAATATTTATGCAATCAATGATATTATGGCCGGAAAAAAGATCGGGACGCTGTTTTTGTCCGCAGAACATGGAAAGGCTGTGGAGGATGAACTGTCTCCCGAACGGGCGCAGTACAGACGGAAGGAAAAGAAGGCCAGAAAAGCGGAAGGCAGGTAGTGTAAAGTATCGTATGAAAAATATACGGGAATTGCCCGTAATGGCTGCGGGCCACGGCCTCACCGGCCATGAACCGCAACCCGTAACGCAGCAGGTTTTTTAGAAAGGATGGATACGGATCATGGGAAACTACATGGAAACATTGGGCAGGCGTGCAAAGGAAGCTTCGCGTCTGTGCGCAAAGCTGGGAACTACGGAAAAAAATAAAGGATTGCTGCGCGCAGCAGAGGAACTATGTTCGCGGAGCGCCTATCTCCTGGAGGAAAATGAAAAAGATTTGAAAGCGGCGGAGGAAAAGGGAATCAGGCAGTCTTTGATCGACCGGCTGCGTCTTACGCAGCAGCGTATCGAAGCCATGGCAGAAGGGCTTGAACAGGTGGCAGGGCTTGGCGATCCTGTCGGTGAGGTCCTGGATATGAAGAACCGTCCCAACGGGCTTCGCATCGGGACAAAACGGGTGCCTCTGGGTGTGGTGGGAATCATTTATGAATCCAGACCCAATGTCACTGCGGACGCCTTTGCCCTCTGCTTTAAGACGGGAAACGCAGTCATACTCCGGGGCGGAAGCGACGCGATCCATTCCAATCTGGCGATTGTCAAGGTGATCAGGGAAGGGCTTGCAAAAGAAGGGCTTCCAGAGGACGCCATCCTTCTGGTAGAAGACACCAGCCGTGAGACAGTAGGTGAGATGATGAAGCTCCGTGATTCGATCGACGTTTTGATTCCCCGGGGCGGGGCGGGGTTGATTGCCAATGTGGTGGAGAACAGTACCGTGCCGGTGATTGAAACCGGAACCGGGAACTGCCATGTGTATGTGGATGCAGGTGCGGATATTTCCATGGCCGTAGAGATCATTGAAAATGCAAAGACCCAGCGGATGGGTGTGTGCAATGCCTGCGAGTCTCTGGTCATCCATGCGGCTGCGGCAGAAAAAGCAGTGCCCCGGATCGTGAGCCGCCTGTCCTCCCATCAGGTGGAGATCCGGGGGGATGAACGTGCCTGCGGGATTTCCAGAGAAATCATCCCGGCGGAAGAGGAAGACTGGGGTACGGAATATCTGGATGCCGTGATCTCCATGAAGATCGTAGACTCCATCGAGGAGGCCATTGCCCATATCAACCGATATAATACAGGACATTCCGAATCCATCATCACAAATGATTATGGCCATGCATTAAAATTTCAGGACGAGGTGGATGCGGCCGCTGTCTATGTGAATGCGTCCACACGGTTTACGGATGGATTCGAGTTCGGGTTCGGCGCAGAGATCGGAATCAGCACGCAGAAGCTCCATGCACGAGGCCCCATGGGATTATTGGCCTTGACTTCCACGAAATATATTATCTTCGGGGATGGGCAGGTGCGTAATTAAAAGGGTGAGAATAGGGTTACAGCCCGCGTCTGCTCAGGGGGAAAGTGTGATTAAGTATGCGTAGAAATGTTTAAATATAAAAATTTTTTTGTTGACAAGTTTTTAATTAGCTTATAGAATAGACTGCGTAGGCAAAATGTCACAATATTCGCCGGGCGGCTTTGTCTGCCCGGTTCATTTTATGTTTGGAGGAATGTAAAGTATGTCATATGTTGATGAAGTCATTGAATTGGTAGTAAAGAAAAATCCGGCGGAGCCAGAATTCCATCAGGCTGTAAAGGAAGTGCTGGAGTCTCTTCGTGTCGTTGTAGAGGCGAATGAAGAGAAGTTTCGGAAGGACGCCCTTTTAGAAAGGCTTGTAGAGCCGGAGAGACAGTTCAAGTTCCGTGTTCCGTGGGTAGACGACAACGGACAGGTTCATGTCAATACAGGCTACCGCGTACAGTTTAACAGCGCGATTGGACCTTACAAAGGCGGCCTTCGCCTTCACCCGTCCGTAAACCTTGGAATCATCAAGTTCCTGGGATTTGAGCAGATTTTCAAAAACTCCCTGACCGGCCTTCCGATCGGAGGTGGTAAGGGCGGTTCGGATTTTGACCCAAAGGGAAAATCCGACAGAGAGATCATGGCGTTCTGCCAGAGTTTTATGACAGAGCTTTGCAAGTACATCGGGGCTGATACAGATGTTCCGGCAGGCGATATCGGAACCGGGGCAAGAGAGATTGGATACATGTTCGGACAGTATAAGCGGATCCGAGGAGTCTTTGAGGGCGTGCTGACAGGAAAGGGCCTGTCATACGGCGGTTCTCTGGCACGTACCGAGGCAACAGGGTACGGCCTTCTGTATCTGACACAGGAGATGCTGAAACTCAACGGCATTGAACTGGCAGGGAAGACAGTGGCAGTGTCCGGTTCCGGCAATGTTGCGATCTATGCAACGGAAAAAGCACAGCAGCTGGGAGCAAAGGTGGTCACAGTAAGCGATTCTACCGGCTGGGTATATGATCCCGAAGGGATTGATGTGGCAGCCCTCAAGGAAATCAAAGAAGTGAAGCGTGCAAGGCTGACCGAATATAAGAACTACCGTCCCAATTCTGAATACCATGAGGGCAGGGGAGTATGGTCTGTAAAAGGAATTGAGATTGCGCTTCCATGTGCGACACAGAATGAGCTTCACTTAGAGGATGCAAAGGCATTGGTAGCCAACGGATGTATCGCAGTGGCAGAGGGAGCGAATATGCCGACTACCTTAGAGGCTACCGCGTACCTGCAGGAGCAGGGCATCCTGTTTGCGCCGGGCAAGGCTGCCAACGCAGGCGGCGTCGCAACCTCCGCCCTTGAGATGTCCCAGAACAGCGAGCGGCTGAGCTGGACATTCGAAGAGGTAGACGCAAAGCTTCAAGATATCATGGTCAATATCTGCCACAATATGTCAGATGCAGCAGAAAAATATGGCTGCAAGGGCAATTATGTGGTAGGTGCGAATATCGCCGGATTTGAGAAGGTCGTAGACGCTATGACCGCACAGGGAATTGTGTGACCTGTCAATGAAGCCATCATTTTGAGAAGGCATTGAAGCAGAGCAAACACAGCCTGTTTCATCAAAAAGTCCTGTAAACTTTCACAAGTCTATGGGACTTTTTTTTATGAAAAGGTTTATTTTGTTGACATTTGTTGGAAAGTGTTTTATAGTAGTTTCTATGAAAAAGGAGATTTGTATGGAGTAACTGAGGTTACCAGCGTGCACGATGTCGTCAATACGATGAGTGTTCATCTGTATCGTGAATATTCCCGCGAAGCAACCCGCCAGGGGGACATGTTTTTATATGTCCATTTGGCGAATGCCGCAAGAGTTGCTAAGTGCCGGAGGCACTTGTTTTGCAACGACGGAAACGGAGTGTAGACCAGATATCCCGCGGCTTGCTGCGCTGGAAATTTGATGCCCCGTCAGCTTGCTGCGGGGTCTT
>CATKXE010000105.1 GCA_949840465.1 uncultured Lachnospiraceae bacterium
TCGAAGATCCTCGGCAGATCCTCGGGGGCAATCCCAATCCCCGTATCCCGGATACACAAAACCACCCTGCCCTTTTTCCCTGAATGATCCGAAAGTTGTTCTCTTCCCTCTCCTGCGGGCACATCGCCATTTTCCGCGCTTTTGCCTTCCAGTTCCATGGTGATCCCCCCGGATTCCGTATATTTCAATGCATTGGAAACGACCTGCTCCAGAACAAACAAAAGCCATTTTTCGTCCGTCACTACCCTCGTATTAAGCGGCTGGTAGTAAAGCTTTATTTTCTTGCGGATAAACTGTGCTGAAAACTTTTTCACCGCCTGCTTTACAATTTCATCCAAATCATACTCCCGGATCACATAATCCGTAGACTCCGAATCCAGACGAAGGTAGCACAGGACCATCTCCACATACTGCTCGATCCGGAACAGATCCTCTAAAACCCTTCTGGAAAACTCCGAATCCTGATTCTGCAGGTTCAGCCGCATGGACGCAATGGGCGTCTTGATCTGATGCGCCCACACCGTATAATAATCGACCATATCGGCGTACCGGGCATTCATCTCTCCCACCAGATGCTTTTGTTCCTCACAAAGTTCCCGGATGATCTGCTGGTAGTCCCCCTCCTCCGGCGTCACGGCCTCCGGAAAGTCCCCTTGCAGTTCGGCGGGAAGCTCCCTTAGCCCCTCCAGCCTTTGGTGCCTGCCCCAGGCGATCTGCATATCCACAGCCAGAAAGACCGCCCCCAAAAATGCACACACAGCCGCAGGGTACAGCGCCGCCGCCAAAGGCATGTGGTACAGCGCAAGAGCCGCCACAAACACAAGGCAGAACAAAAAAAATACAGAAATGACTTTTCTCTTTTGTTTGAGATAACAGATCATGAATTGCATAAAATATACCCTACCCCGACCTTTGTGGTAATAAATGATTTTAGCCCTGCTGCATCCAGCTTTTTCCTAAGACGGTTCACATTGACGGTTAGCGTATTCTCATCCACAAAGCTGTCCGTCTCCCAAAGCCGTTCCATCAGCCTTTCCCTGCTCACGACTTTGCCTTTATTCTCCATTAGGGCGAGCAGGATCCTATACTCATTTTTTGAAAGCTCGATCCGCCGGCCTTCAAAGGAAAGGGTATTGTCCCCCATATTCAGAAGGGCGCCCCTATGTTCCAGCACAGGAACCGTCCCGGCGAAATCATATGTCCGGCGCAACAAAGCCTGTATTTTAGCAATCAGGACATTTCCGTCAAAAGGCTTGACAATAAAATCATCCGCCCCCATGTTCATAGCCATCACAATATTCATACTGTCCGACGCAGAGGAAATAAAGATCACAGGCACGCTGGAAACTCTGCGTATCTCACTGCACCAGTGGTATCCGTTAAAAAAGGGCAGCATGATATCCAGCAATACAAGATGCGGGGCATAATCGGCAAACTCGGCCATTACATTACGGAAATTATGTATACATACCGCCTCCAGCCCCCACGTCTGCGCCTGCTCTCTGACAGCCTGCGCAATCCCCTCGTCATCCTCCACGATCAAAATACGGTACACTGATATTGTCCTCCTTCTCTTAGAAACTTCCGGAAAATAACCGAAACAGATTGCACAGGATATTTCTTCGGTCCTTCACAAATGATCTTCCAGCCGTTTCTTATAAAAACTGCCGGATATCGATAACTGCCTGCTCCTCCAGTTTGATCAGCCGCCTGGCAATATGCTTCGATTTCTCGTCCGCCGCCTCATATTGGTTCAGATACCGGCTTAAAGATTTCACACCCATATTGCATCCGTCCGTAATCAGATCTGCAACCGTCTTGTCCGATTCATCCATGGCAAGCTTTGCATTGGTCTTCATCCAGGACATCCCCTTTGCCATAGCGCCGGGTTCCTTCCCATCGTCGTGATATTTTACCAGAAGCATCTGTACTTCCTCTTTAAGCTCCTCATGGCCGGATTTGCATTTTTCCAGATATCTTTTTAACTCCTCGCTTTTTACGGACGGCAGCATCTCCTCAATCGAAGACACTCCCATCTTGATGCCTGCGTCACATTCTCTGAGCAGCCTCACTGTATCCTGTTCCATCATAAATATTCAGCCTCCTTCTACATAATATAAACACATTATGCCCAGCCCATCCTGTTTCATAACATGTTTTTAAGGCTTTTTATTTACTTTATAAATTTATCGATCGCCTCACTCAGCATATCGATCGCATGCTGGTCGTTCTCCTCCACCGCTTCCACAATACAATGGTTCATATGGTTTTTCAGAACTACTTTTCCTGTATTGTTGATAGCGGAGCGGACTGCCGCCAGTTGGATCAATACCTGGCTGCAGTCTTCATCCCGCTCTACCATACGCTTCACAGCCTCCAGATGGCCGATTGCCTTGGAAAGCCTGTTAAGCACTGCTTTCTTTTCCGCCGCACTATGGACATGCCTGTGCCCTGTCCCGTGCGGTCCGTGATGATGGACATGTCTTTCCCCATGGGCTCCTTTGTAAGAATGATGTGTATAATGCTTATGCTCCGCCTGATGCTGTTCCTCTGCTGTTTTCCCCATAATGATACCTTCTTTTTTTGTCAGGAACTGTTTGGAGACCGCTTGTATATACCATCCACTGACAAGCTTTAACTGTTCCATGATCTTTAAAATCTTTTCATATTATACCTGTAAGCAACCCTTCTTTCAACAGCCATTTATACAAATTTTGCCAAAAGTGTTCGAATCATACATCTTTCCCCAAAGTAACCGGGAGAATATGGAATGGACTGTATTTCTGACGAAAGCAATCATGCATTGCGCGGACCGTGTAAGCAAAGAAGGAAAAAATCCTGAGGACCGTCGGCCTGCCTTTTCTCTAAAATTTTCCGGCAATCCCTGAAAATATCATGGCTCATATAGTATACTGAAAGTGCCAAAAACAAAAATAGCTGTAAGCCCTGAAAAACCAAGGTTTACAGCTGTTTTCAATTAGCAGGGGATGAGAGAATCGAACTCCCACCAAAGGTTTTGGAGACCCCTATCATACCATTTGACCAATCCCCTCTGTTGTCTGCCCAAGTACTTGATTAGTATAACAATCAAGGAGATATTTGTCAAGAAAAAAGTGAAAGAATGGCAGAAGAAAATAATCGCCTGATCATCTCCGGCATTCCGGTTGACGAAAACAAATATTTATACTAAACTGAAAATATATTTCATACAGTAAGGACGTGGATTTGATGGATATTATTACCATGCTGGACGAATTACAGAACAGGGCGCTGCACGAGCCGGATGTCCGCAATAAATTTTTGGCCGTCAGAACGGCTCAGGAGCCGATCACGGCATTTTGTGAAGCCTGCCGTGAATTAGGGTATGAACTCTACGAGATGGATCTGATCTGTGCAGGAGAAGAGTTCCATGCGGCGATGAAACGGAGTACCAACGGCGGGGGAGAAAATTCCCCGATGCTGTCGGGTGAAGATGATTTTTACGAATTATTTATGGCAAGCATAATATAAGCCAGACAGTCTATCATTCTCCACCGCTTTATTCCCGCCAGGCAACGAACCAAAAGGACATGTTTTTGTATGCCCCTTTGGCGACTGCCGTCAGGGTTGCTAAGTGCCGGCGGCACTTGTTCAGCAACGGCCGGGACGGAGTGCAGGCCAAAGCCCCCGCAGTTTGGTGCGCTGGAAATTTGACGCCCCGTCAGCGTGCTGCGGGTTCTTTGACTTTCAATACCCTCGCCCACTTGTTTTCCCCTCGACTACAGAGTATAATATGATTGCTCACAGTAAAAATGAAAAGAAAGAATGATTTTAATGGAAAGCAACACAGATTTTATTATCATAGGCGCCTCCATTCTGGATGTGCTGGCCCAGCCCGTTGCAGCAACTGTATTTGAGACAGGCTCGGTTCCTGCCGGGCATATAGCCGTACACACCGGCGGGGATGCGCAAAACGAAGCAGCCGTTCTCGCCTCCTTAGGCGCCTCTGTCCGATTGGTCGGCAAAACAGGAATGGATTATGCCGGAGCCTACATCCGAAAGCAGTGCCTGAGCGTCGGCATAGATGTTTCCTTTCTGCAGCAGGACGCCGCACTCGAGACCGGGGTAAATCTGGTTCTGGTAGATGATTCCGGTGAACGGCATTTTATCACCTCGCAAAATGGGAGCCTGCGCAAACTATATCCCACAGACATATCTGATGCCTCACTGTCCGAAGGACGGTATCTCTGTTTTGCCAGTATTTTTGTATTCCCCGCCTTTGACGACCGTTCCCTGAGCGAACTATTTTTCAGGGCTAAGGATAAGGGACTTGTTCTCTGTGCGGATATGACCAGGCCGAAGCACGCAGAGACCCTGGACAATCTGAAAAACAGCCTTTCCCTGCTGGACTATATTTTTCCGAATTATGAAGAGGCCCGCCTTTTTACCGGTTGCGCGGACTGGGATGCGATTGCGGATGCATTTCTCAAATATGGGGTTGGATGTGTGGTTTTAAAAGCAGGAGCAAACGGATGCTTTATAAAAAACAGGACAGAACGGCACTGGATTCCTGCCTATCCACATGCCCACTGCTTAGATACCACCGGAGCCGGAGATACCTTTACCGCATGTTTTCTTGATGCGCTAAACCGCGGAATGCCGCTGCCTGAGTGCGGAAAATTTGCAAATGCAGGAGCCTCTTTCTGCATCGAACGGCTGGGAGCCACCGGCGGCATTGAGAGCCGGGAGCAGGTCATGGCACGGTATCGTGAAATATAGAATTGTATTTTTATGGAAAAAATGCTAAAATATACAAAGTTGGAAGTAGGAGGAATGCAGATGTATCATTGTCATATTCAATTCTATTTTACAGGCCGCCCATGCAATGTATTTGAAGCCATAAAGCGGATGTCTCTGCCTGAACATTTTTCTTACGGATTTTCACATAGCGACACTCCCCAGGAAAGCTCTGCCGCTGGCGCAGACGTGATTTTTGCCAATCTGCTGGGAACGGACGTAACATCCACTGTGCGTATGCTTACTGCTTCGAAGCGAAAAGAGGCGGAACTGATTCTGCTTGCAGAACAGGAGCAGCTCTGCTCCTGCGAAAATGACCTGTCTGAAATCAGGGACATCTGGCCTGTGCCGATGTCACAGTCCGTACTGGATTTCCGTATTTTGAAATGGCAGAAGGACTATAAAGCCGCCAAAGATTTCTGGGAAGCCAATCATTTTTTGGATGCCGCGCTCAACAGCAGCCCCAACCTGGTCTGGTATAAGACGAAAGAAGGCGTCCATGAGAAGGTCAACGACAGCTTCTGCCGGACTGTACAAAAGACAAGGGAGCAGGTAGAAGGCCGACGCCACGCCTATATCTGGGATGTGGATGAAGACGATCCCGCATGTATCGAATCAGAATGCGAAGTTATGCACAGCCGAAGAACCTGTGTATCACAAGAAAAGATTGAGACGAGGGACGGTCTCAAACATCTCACCACATATAAATCCCCCCTGTACGATCTGGACGGAAGCGTCATGGGCACCGTTGGGCTCGGGATCGATATCACGCGGGAACGTGCCTACGAGCAGGAAGTACTGAAAAGGGATCAGCTGCTGGAAACGATTTTCAACACCACGGAATGCGGCGTTATGTGCCATACCACAGACGGCTCACAAATCCTCAGTATCAATCAGGCAGCCTTAAAGATTCTGGGATATCAATCTCAGCAGGATCTGTTAGACAATGGATTTGACATGGTTGCCGGGTCTGTTGTAGCGGAAGACAAGTCGAAGCTTCTGGATACGATCAAGGCGCTTAAAGCGGTCGGAGACAATGCCACCGTAGAATACCGGGTACAGCACAGCAGTGGGAAGATTCTGCATGTCATGTGCAATATGAAGCTTTTGGAGCGGAACGGCACACTGTTTTACCAGCGTTTTCTTTTGGATTGCACAGCCCAGAAGATCCAGGAGAGAAAAGAGTGGGAGAAAAAGGATCTGAAAATTGAATATCAGGAAAAGCTGTTCGACATCTTTTCCACCTATCTGGCGAGCAACACGGACGACGTGTATATGATGTTAAATAAAAACGCACATATCGTAGAATACATCAGTCCCAACGTAGAGCGCGTCCTTGGCGTTTCCATGACAGAGGTGGCAGAAGACTTAAGGAAGTTCGGACAGGCCAGATATCTAACCGGAAAGCCTTTCACCTATGAAGACCTGGAAAAACTGGAGCCTGGCTCTGAATCCGTGAAAATAGAAACCGAACGGATCAATCCCAGAACCGGCGAGCGGAAATACTTCCGTGAAAATGTATATTGCGTAACAATACAAAATGTAAAGAAACTGATCGTCTACATATCGGACAGGACCAGGGAGCGAAAAATTCAGGATGCCCTGGTAGAAGCGCTGGATATGGCAAAAGTAGCGAACAAGGCAAAAAGCGCTTTTTTAAGCAGCGTCAGCCATGACATCCGCACCCCTATGAATGCGATTATGGGACTGACGGAGCTGCTCAAAGATGAAGCCGGCAATCCGGCGCAGGTAATAGAATATACCCAGAAAATCCATGCGGCAAGCCAGCATCTTCTGGGACTGATCAACGATGTGCTGGATATGAACAAAATTGAGAGCGGCAATACCACCCTGAATATTTCCCAGTTCAGCCTGGCTGAAGTGATTGACGACCTGAATACAATCATACGGCCCCAAACAAAGGCAAAAAATCAGACATTTGAGATCTACACCGCCGCACTCACATTTGAAGATCTGCTTGGGGATAAACTGAGGATCAACCAGATCCTGATCAATATCCTGTCCAACGCCGTGAAATATACCCAGAGCGGCGGAAAGATTGTTATGAGGGTAGAAGAACTTCCTCAGTTAAACGAAAATTACAGCCAGATACAATTTACGATCAGTGACAATGGAATGGGGATGTCCGAAGAATACCTTCAAAAGATTTTCAATCCGTTTACAAGAGAAAACTCTTCCGCTATCAATAAAATTCAGGGCACCGGGCTTGGCATGGCCATCACCAAGAGTCTGGTGGATCTGATGAACGGCAGCATTCAGGTACAGAGCAAGCCTGGCCAGGGCAGCACATTTACCTTAAAATTGGAATTGCGCATACAGAACCAGACGCGCGGAGAAGATTGGAATTTCTGGAGAAAGAACGGGATTTCCCGCATGCTTGTGGTGGATGATGAAGAGGACATCTGTAAAAATATTATCCGTACAATGTCCGGAACCGGCGTGATCATACAATTTGCCACAAACGGACAGATGACTGTTGATATGGTCTGCCGTGCCCGTGAGAACAAACGCCCCTATGACCTCATCCTGTTAGATTGGAAAATGCCCGGAATGGACGGCATGGAGACGGCCCGGCAGATTCGGGATAATTATCATGACGATATTCCGATCATGATTTTCACGGCTCACGACTGGGAGGAGATCAAAGAGGAAGCCCTTGGAATCGGAATCAGCCATTTTCTGCTCAAACCGTTTTTTATGAGCAATTTTAAGGAAGCCGTACTGCGCATCATGGGAGACCGTTCCAATGTCCTTCCGCAGGCGGGCGGGACTGCCTTAAAGGGAAAAAATATCCTCGTCGTGGATGATATTGAAATCAACCGGATGATCCTTACGAAGATCCTGAACAAACTGGAAGCAACCTGTGATACCGCGGAAAACGGGCAGGAAGCAGTACAGAAATTTGAAAAATCAAAACCAGGTGAATACGACATTATTTTCATGGATATCCAAATGCCTGTCATGGATGGATATGAATCTACAAGGAGAATCCGCGCCAGTTCCCATCCTTCGGCAAAGCAGGTAGCCATCATCGCCATGACTGCAAATGCTTTCAATGACGATGTAACTGAGGCTCTGGAATCAGGAATGGACGCCCACATTGCCAAACCGGTAGTGGTTGACCAACTGAAAGCCACGGTCAGTGAAGTATTGCACCATAAACAGGAATTACAGCATAAAATCTGATATTGCAGCATCATTTTTAAGTCCGCCGGCAATACGCGCATGGGAATCTCATTTCCGCAAATCCAGATACAAAGAGAATGGTAATTCAAAAACGGGGAAGCAGGCCTGACCGGCGCTTCTCCGCTTTTTATGGTTCTTTTCCTTTTCTCTTCTCCGTCGGCGCGCCCCTAAGGCAGATCATATCCGTTCCAGAAGCTTGTTCTTCACGCCTCTGGAAAACAGGCATTTCTCTTTGTTCTTCATAAGAATCTCCCGGCGTTTGAGATCCACTTCCTCAATCTGCTCCACATTCACCAGATACGCCCGATGAACCCTGATGAATCGTTCCCCAAGCTGCATTTCCAATTCCTGCATGTTCCCGATAAAATCAATCCGGTCATTTCGCCCATGCAGCTCCAGCCTGTGGCTTCTTCCTGTTGTCTCAAAAAACATGATTTCATCCATCGGGATATGCTTCACCACATCCAGCGCCCTCACCGTAAAAAATTCTCTCTGCTCTCCCCGCTCTTTCTCCATGCGCCCGGTAACGGCATCGAGGCTGCGTATAATCTCCCGCCGCATCCTCTCCTGATCGTCCTTCACAATATAATCCAACGCCTCCAGATGATACCGGAATGTCTCGAATGCCAGATCCCTGAAGGCCGTCACATAGATCAGGAACCCCCTTGCATCCCGCTTTCTGATCTCTGTCCCAAGCATAAAGCCATCCATAGACTCCCCTTTCAGTTCCACATCCAGAAAATAGACGCCTCTCTGCGGAGCGTCTCCCAGTTTCTGGAGGATGGTTTCCGGATGTCCGCCGGAAAAAACGATTTCCATATCATATCCTTTAATTATAATCTGTTTTTTCAAATATTCCTCCAGAGATTTGCGTATCTCCGGATTATCCTCACATATATAGACAGGAAGCATCTCTCATAATCCTCTCCCATTTTCTGAATATATCAAAATTTTCTCTGCACCGCACTATTTTACCTGCTGCGCCCATGGCCATATTGGGGACGCGAAAAGCCGCAATATGGCAGAATGATGTTATTCATCCAGCTTTATCCGGGCAAAGGCCTCGGCAAAGGCGTTGTTGATCGGCTCACGAGCCTCTTTTGCCTGCTTTTTCAGATAATTGTTTACATCCCGCTTGCTTACGCCTTTCCCTTCTTTTTTCCGTCGTTCTTCAAATGCGCTCAATTTTTCCCTGTGGCCGCAGGAGCAGACGAAGCGCTGTCCTTCACCCTTGCCGACCATCTCCATCTTTTTGTGGCACACAGGGCATCGGGCATTGGTATGTCTGGAAATGGTTTCCCGGTAAGCGCATTCCCGATCCTGGCAGACCAGCATCCTTCCATGTTTTCCATTGACCTCCAACATATATTTTCCGCACTGCGGACATTTTGTGCGGGTCAGATTATCATGGCGGAAAGCTCCGTCCCCGGTCTTGATCTCATGGATCAGTAATTTTGTATACTCCTCGATCTCGGACATAAATTTCCTGTCAGATTCTTTGCCCGCTGCAATAGCCTGTAGGCGCTGTTCCCAGGACGCGGTCAACTCCGGGCTTTTAAGATCTTCAGGAACCAGTTCCAGAAGCTGGCGCCCCTTTGAAGTCAGATGGATCTCATTCCCGCGTTTCTCCATCAGGAAGCTGCCTGAGAGTTTTTCAATAATATCCGCGCGGGTGGCAACCGTACCCAGCCCTCCGGTCTCCCCCAGGGTGCGTATCATGGTTTTGTCCCTGTGACGCAGGTATTTTACCGGATTTTCCATGGCGGCGATCAACGTACCTTCCGTAAAGTATGCCGGCGGCTTTGTCTTTCCCTCCGTCACCGACAGCTTTGAGACCGAAAGGCATGTGCCCTCTTTCAGGAGCCCGGCAGTCCCAACGGGAAAGCCTGTATTGGAAATACCGGATGAACCGGCGCGGGACTCAAACTCTGATTCCAGGCCGAAATCTTCCCTGTCATCCTCTTCCAGTTCCTCATACCCCTGGTCATAAGCCTCCCTCCAGCCGGATGTCTTCAGCAGCGTGCCATGTGCAGCAAATGCCTCTCCTCCAAGCTTTGCCCTGACCAATGTTTCCTCATATTCACAGGCCGGACAGAGAACCGCCAGAAAGCGACGGACGACCAGATCATAAATCTTCCGCTCTTCATTGCTCATATGGGCCAGATCTACGAACTGCTCCGTGGGGATGATAGCATGGTGGTCGCTGACCTTGCTGTTATTTACAAAGGCAGGCTTTCCCTGAATTTTTTGGCGTGACAGCTTCAAAGCCAGTTTTTTATAGGGACCGACGGCGCATGCTTTTAAACGTTCCTCTATGGTGCCCAGCAGATCGGAAGTCAGATATCTTGAATCCGTCCGAGGATAGGTAAGGACTTTATGGTTTTCATAAAGCCTCTGCATAAGATTTAAGGTCTCTTTTGCGGAAAAGCCATATTTCTGGTTGGCTTCCCGCTGCAGGGTGGTTAAGTCATAGAGGGCAGGCGCAGCGGAATGCTTCGTCTTCTGCCTGACTTCCACGATCCTGAGCATTTCGGATAAAGCCTGTGTGCGGATTTTTTCGATTCTGTCTCTTTCAAAGGTACGGCCGGAACCAGATTTTGTATCTGTCCATGTAAAGGTAATGCCGCCGGAAAACGCTTTCAGCCCGTAATAGGGTTTAGGCCGAAAGTTCCGGATCTCCTCCTCGCGGGCAGCGATCATGGCAAGGGTCGGAGTCTGGACGCGCCCGCAGGAGAGCCCTGCATTATATCGGCAGGTCAGGGCGCGGGTGGCATTGATCCCGACTACCCAGTCAGACTGCGCCCTTGCAACGGCGGCATGGTATAAATTCTCATAGGCCTTTCCGGGTTTTAAATTGGCGAAGCCTTCCCTGATTGCTTTATCCGTAACAGAAGAAATCCAGAGCCGCCGGACCGGTTTGTGGTTTCCGGCTTTATCCAGTATCCAGCGGGCCACCAGTTCTCCTTCTCTTCCGGCATCCGTGGCGATGATGACCTGAGAGACCTCCTTTCGGTGCAGAAGTTCCCTGACTGCGGCATACTGCCGGGAAGTCTGTTTGATTACTACCAGTTTCCATTCTTTCGGAAGCATGGGCAATGTGTCCAGACTCCAGGACTGGTACTGCTTTCCATATTCCTCCGGGTCAGCGAGCGTGACCAAATGACCCAACGCCCATGTAACAATATACTGGTTTCCTTCTAAATACGTATTTGTTTTTTTGCCGCAATGCATGACGCGGGCAATATCCCGAGCCACAGAAGGCTTTTCTGCAATCACTAAAATTTTATCAGACATAGCGTTTATCGAAACTCCTGATACTATAGAAAGGTATCAGATTCCTCCTTTTCATAATGAATAGGCTCTCGGAATCTCAAAGCCCTATTTTATGCGGCTTCCGAGAGTCGTTTT
>CATKXE010000106.1 GCA_949840465.1 uncultured Lachnospiraceae bacterium
GTTCCGTCTTCTGCGTCATTTTCATTCAATGCACGGATATCCTGCAGGATGTCAGCCATCTTGTAGATCGCGTTGTCGCCGCGCTCCGGAGCGGAACCGTGGCAGGAAACACCTTTGACATCCACACGGATTTCCATACGTCCTCTCTGTCCTCTGTAGATTCCGCCGTCTGTGGGTTCTGTGGAAACTACGAATTCCGGGCGAACCCTGTCTTCATTGATGATGTACTGCCAGCAGAGCCCGTCGCAGTCCTCTTCCTGAACCGTTCCGACTACCATGATCTTGCAGCCTTCCGGGATCAGATCCATATCCTTCATGATCTTTGCGCCGTATACTGCGGAAACAATTCCGCCGCACTGGTCAGACACGCCGCGGCCGCCGATCTCGGTGTCGTTCTCATAACCTTCATAGGGATCGAACTTCCAGTTCTCGATGTTGCCGATTCCTACGGTATCAATATGTGCGTCATATGCAATGATCCTGTCGCCGGTTCCCATGTAGCCGATGACATTTCCCTGCGGGTCAATCTGCACTTCGTCAAATCCGACCTTCTTCATCTCGGCAGCGATCGTGTCAATGTGCGCTTTTTCGTCGCAGCTTTCTCCCGGATTTTTTACAATAGCGCGTAAAAATGCGGTCATATCCTTTTCATAACCCTGTGCAGCTTCTTTAATCTTGTCAAACATTTGAAATCTCCTCCTTCATGGAATCTGTGAATTGATTTTGTATAAATGGACTGCCTGTAAATGGCAGTTCCTGTGTACGGGTTTTTGTCAGTCTCTCGGTCTGTCGTTCCTGATGGTTCTTTCAGTTACGGTATAGGCCCCGGTTCAGATCTCAGAGGCCCGCAAAGGGCTCTTTATCTGTTCCGCATAAGCCTTCCCAGGTGATCTCGCGGTAACGATCCGGATCCGTGTCGCCCTCGGACGATACAAGGAGTACTTCTGAATTTTCATCCAGTTTCAAGGCCTCTTTCAGCTCTTTGTATTCCGGTTTGGTCATCAGCGCATGTACCAGCCCCATGGTAACGGAACCGGATTCCCCGGAAATAACCTGCGGATCACCCTTCATCGGCGCGCCGTAGATCCTTGTGCCGTTGGCGCTCACCCAGTCAGGACAGGAGACGAATGCGTCTGCATGGTTCCTTAAAATATCCCAGGATACGGTATTGGCTTCTCCGCAGGCAAGACCCGCCATGATGGTAAACATATCGCCTGTTACATCCACACGGCTTCCGTCGGCCTGCATTGCCGAGCGGTAGAGGCAGTCTGCAGCGTTGGCCTCACAGACAACCATGACCGGCGGATTTTCTTTAAAACGGTTGGCAAAAAAACCGATGACCGCGCCCGCAAGGGAACCGACCCCAGCCTGAATGAAAATATGGGTCGGCCTGCAGCCGTCGTCTGCTAACTGCTGATCGGCTTCCAATGCCAGTGTTCCGTATCCCTGCATGATCCAGGTGGGAATCTCCTCATAGCCGTCCCATGCGGTATCCTGAATGATGACGCCGTGTTCCGTATTCTCAGCTTCCTTTGCAGCCATGCGGACGCATTCATCATAATTCAGGTCTTCGATGGTGACGGTGGCATTTTCTTTGGCGATATTGTTCAGGCGTGTCCGGGTGGAGCCTTTTGGCATCCTTACGGTACATTTCTGTCCCAGCTTGTTGGCAGCCCAGGCAACTCCGCGCCCATGATTTCCGTCGGTGGCGGTAAAGAAAGCGGCCTGCCCGAATTCTTCCCGTAATTTTTCAGAGGTCAGTACATCGTAAGGGATTTCGCTGACGTCCTTACCGGTCTGCTGTGCGATATATCTTGCAATCGCGTAGGAACCACCGAGTACTTTAAATGCATTCAGGCCGAAACGGTAAGATTCGTCTTTTACATAAAGGCGCTTCAAACCCAGATATTCAGCCAGCTTTGATAAGCGGGTCAAAGGCGTGACTTCATATTGGGGAAAGCTTTTATGGAAGCTGTTTGCCTTTGCCATCTCATCCATGGACATGTTTTGAACCTGCTGATCATCGCTTTTTGCAATATGATTAAGAGTCCATTTTAAATGTTTCTCTGTGCTGCTCATGTTCTTCTCCTTTTCTATTTTTAAAACTATTTGTTGATATCTACATAACTGTAAAGCGTATATTTGGAGATTTCAAAGTATTTTGCTACCTTGTCTCCCGACTTTGTAATAAGAAAGGCTCCTGCGTCATTCAGGAAATTGATCGCTTTGATCTTATCCTCCTTTGTCATCATGGATACAGGGACGCCTACCAGTGCGACGGACTGTTCGATCAGCTCATCCAAAAGCCCGTTCACATCGTGGGTGATGATATTGGGCGGGGCCGCGGTTTCCGGTCCTTCACAGCTTACGATGGAATGGACGCCGTCCTGTACTGCAAGAAGCGTGGTAATATCAAAGTTGATGGCGAATATATAATGGGGCTTTCCGTCGTCCCCGTTGATATAAATGGTACTTGACTTGAGTGTGCGTCCGTTTTCTGTCCGGGTCAGATAAGCAAGCTTATCTTTCAGGGGGCCTTCCTCACGCCGGATGGCATCGAACACGATCCGGGACGGGCCGTCCCCGACTTTACGTCCGGTAAGGCCTCCGTTCTCAATATGTACAATGGAATGTTCAAGGGAACCGGTGGTCAGGTCATGGATTACGATCTCACAGTTCTTACCAAACTGCGCCGCAAGCCCTGCCGCAATCTGCTTTAACATATCTAACCTGGAAACATGCATCTGAATCACTCCTTCCTGACTGGTTATCTGGCTTTGCTTTTTGATCTCTCTGAAATCCATCATAACACATATTTTGAAAAAATCAATAGAAAAACAAAAAATTTTTATGCAACAAAAAAATTTTTATTTTACTTGCCTTTTGAGCATATTGATGTTATTATAGAATCAATGGAAGCGGAAATTGTTTAAAATGTATGAAAGAAACCGGATGGGAATGTAAAAGGTATAGAACTTTTGCAATAAAAACCGCCGGATGTATTTTTGCCTGATCTCTCTGTAGAAATACCTCAAGGGCATCCCGTAATGTGCCCCTGTGGGGTGTGCGGACAGAAAAGCTGTCCCATATCGTTTACATTTTGGCGCAGGCTTCCGAAGAACCGGAAAATCACAATGCAAAAATTTCATATAGTTGTAAATGTGGTTTTCCAAAACGTTTACTGGCACGTAAAATCTAATGAAAGAGAGGGGTAAAAGGTAGAGAAACATGAGTAAAGAAGCATCGAACACCATATCACAGGAATTATTTAAGATCGACGGGAAACCGTCGGCGGCACAGGCTCTTCCGCTGGCACTGCAGCATGTAGTGGCGATGATTGTTGGGTGCGTGACTCCGGCGATTATCGTGGCAGGAGTGGCGGGGCTTTCTCCTGCTGATTCCATCATATTGATTCAGGCGGCTCTTGTGATGTCCGCATTGACTACGTTTATCCAGCTGTTCCCTTTGACCGGGAACGGCCCGATCTCAATCGGCTCCGGGCTTCCGGTCATCATGGGCATCAGCTTTGCCTATGTGCCGACGATGCAGGCCATTGCAGCGGACTTTAATGTGGCGACGATTCTGGGGGCTCAGATTGTAGGCGGCATTGTTGCTATTATTGTAGGAATCTTTATCAAACAGATCCGGAAGTTTTTCCCGCCTTTGATCACCGGGACTGTGGTATTTGCCATCGGGCTTTCCCTGTATCCGACCGCAATCAACTATATGGCCGGCGGAACCGGAAGCCAAAGCTACGGTTCCTGGCAGAACTGGATGATCGCGGTCATTACCCTGATCGTAGTGACTACCCTGAATCATTATGGGAAGGGAATCTGGAAATTATCTTCTATTTTGATCGGGATCATTGCCGGTTATATCGTTGCGTTTGTATTCGGGATGGTGGATTTTTCCTCTGTGGCGACGGCTTCATTCTTTCAGCTGCCGCGGCCCCTGCATTTTGGGATTGCATTTGAACCGTCCTCATGCGTGGCGATCGGCGTACTGTTTGCCATTAATTCCATTCAGGCCATCGGGGATTTTTCCGCAACGACCACGGGAGGAATGGACAGGATGCCGACGGACGAAGAACTCAACGGCGGGATTGTGGCTTATGGCATCAGCAATATTTTCTGTGCGTTCTTCGGAGGGCTTCCCACTGCTACATACAGCCAGAACGTAGGGATCGTATCTTCCACAAAAGTCGTGGCAAAGCGTGTGTTCGCGTCAGCGGCAGGCATTCTGCTGGTGGCAGGGCTGATTCCAAAGTTTTCATCCATTCTGACAACGATTCCGTCCTGCGTACTTGGAGGAGCCACCGTCTCCGTATTTGCGTCCATCGCAATGACCGGTGTGAAGCTGATCACGGCGTCCCCGATGAATTATAGGAACACGACGATTGTGGGGCTTGCAATCGCATTGGGCATGGGCATTACCCAGGCCAACGCGGCTCTGGCGTCCTTCCCGGCATGGGTGACGACCATTTTTGGGAAATCCCCGGTGGTGCTGGCAACGATCGTGGCAATTCTTTTGAACCTTGTGCTCCCGAAGGAAATGGAGCTTACAGAAGCAGAGAAGCATGTGGAATAATATCAATTAAAAGAAAAAGGAGGAGGCAAACATGTTATTGATAGGAAACGGAAAGGTCATTACCAGAAACAGCGACCTTCCCTTTGTAAAAGACGGCGCAGTGGCCATTGAGGGAACGAAGATTGCGGAGATAGGCGCCACGGCGGAACTGAAAGAAAAATATAAGGACGCGGACTATATCGATGCAAAGCAGGGGATCATTATGCCCGCATTTATCAATACCCACGAGCATATTTACAGTGCAATGGCAAGAGGATTCAGCATTAAGGGTTACAATCCAAAAGGATTTTTGGATATTCTGGACGGCCAGTGGTGGACCATTGACCGGCATCTGACCCTGGAGCAGACCAAATACAGTGCAGTAGACACCATGATTTCGTGTATCCGCAACGGCGTAACCACTATCTTTGACCATCACGCGAGCTTTGGGCATATCAGGGACAGCCTGTTTGCCATTGCCGACGCGGCGAAAGAGCTGGGCGTGCGCGCCTGCCTGTGTTATGAAGTGTCTGACCGGGACGGCATGGACAAGGCGAAAGAATCCGTAATGGAAAATGCCGAATTTATCCGCTATGCCCTGAAGGACGACTCGGATATGCTGGCCGGTATGATGGGCATGCATGCGCAGTTCACGATTTCGGATGCTACCATGGAACTGGCGGCGGCAAATAAGCCGGACGAAGTGGGCTACCATATCCATGTGGCGGAGGGGATCGAAGATCTCCACGACTGCCTGAAAAAGTACGGAAAACGTATCGTAGACCGGCTTATGGACTGGAACATCCTCGGAGAAAAGACTCTGCTGGGGCACTGTATTTATATCAATTCCCATGAAATGGATCTGGTAAAAGATACCAATACCATGGTGGTACATAACCCGGAATCCAATATGGGCAACGCCTGCGGATGCCCGCCCACCATGGAACTGGTGCATAGGGGGATTCTGGCGGGGCTCGGCACGGATGGGTATACCCATGATATGACGGAGTCTTTTAAAGTGGCGAACGTACTCCACAAGCATCATCTCTGCGATGCCAATGCCGCATGGGGCGAGGTGCCGAAGATGTTGTTTGAGAACAACGCGGCCATTGCAAACCGTTATTTCAAGGCTCCCTTAGGCGTCCTGAAAGAGGGTGCGGCGGCGGATGTTATTGTGGTAGATTACGACCCGCCGACACATCTGGATGAAAATAATATCAACGGGCATATCCTGTTCGGCATGACCGGAAGAGACGTGGTGACCACGGTCGGAAACGGAAAAGTCCTGATGAAGGACAGGGAAGTGCAGGTTGTGGATGTGGAAGAAGCGATGGCAAAATGCAGGGAAGAATCTGCAAAACTCTGGAAGAGCATTAACGGTTGATAACAGGATAGGGGAAGAACCGTCTGTACAGGCGCACAGGCGGTAATTCCATTAAGCAGTTCCCGGTATCCTGTGAAAAACGATACGGGCCCTCCCTCGGACGGATGCGAGGGGGCGCTGCCTTAATTATACGAGGAGGAAGATTATGAGTGATATAATGAGCTGTATGCCGTTCGAACAGCTGTTGAACTGGATTCGGACGGAGCATGACGACAAAGGAACCGTTTTTGGAGTACGAAGGCCCTATGTGGCAGACCCCAAAAAAGCGCAGACCATTTTCGGGAGGAAGCTGGAGACGCCGATCGGGCCTGCAGCCGGACCCAACAGCCAGCTGGCGCAGAATATTGTGGCATCCTATTACGCAGGGAGCCGTTTCTTTGAATTAAAGACGGTGCAGATTATGGATGGTGCGGAACTTGCGGCATGTGTGAACAAACCGTGTATTCTGGCGGAGGACGAGTGCTACAACTGTGAATGGTCCACAGAGCTGTATGTGCCCCAGGCGCAGGAGGAGTATATCAAGGCATGGTTCCTGCTTGCATTTGCGGCAAAAGAGTATGGACTTGGCAGTATAGACGGCTACCAGTTCAACATCAGCGTAGGCTACGACCTGAAAGGCATCAAATCCGAGAAGATTGATACATTTATTGAAAGCATGAAAGACGCAGGCCAGACAGAGACGTTCAAAAAATGTAAGGAAGTGCTTCTCGCACATGCGGGAGAATTTCAAAATGTGACAAAGGAAGACATTGAAAGCATTTCCCCGTTCATCTGCAATTCGGCGACCATTTCCACTCTTCACGGATGCCCGCCGCAGGAGATTGAGAGCATTGCCACGTATCTTTTGACCGAGAAGAAGATGAATACATTTATCAAATGCAACCCCACCCTTTTGGGCTATGAATTTGCCCGTCAGACGATGGATGATATGGGCTATGATTATGTGGCGTTCGGACGCTTCCATTTTGACGACGACCTGCAGTATAAGGACGCAGTTCCCATGCTGGAGAGGTTAGTGAAGCTTTCAGAGGAACAGAATCTGGAATTTGGCGTGAAAATCACCAATACCTTCCCGGTGGATGTAAAAGCAAACGAGCTTCCCAGCGAAGAGATGTATATGTCCGGAAAATCCCTGTACCCGTTGTCCATCTCCGTGGCGGCCAGGCTTTCCGGAGATTTTGGCGGAAAACTGCGCATCGCTTATTCCGGCGGCGCGGATGCATTTAATATAGAAAAAATCGTGGGAACCGGGGTATGGCCGGTGACGGTTGCCACCACCATCTTAAAGCCCGGCGGATACCAGCGGCTTAAGCAGATGGCGGAAATACTGGATGCGGCAGGCGTGAAGCCCTATACAGGAATCGATGTGGAGGCGTTGAATAAACTGGCGTCAGATGCGGTCAATGACCCTCATCACAGGAAGCCCGCAAAGATTCCGGTATCCAGAAAATCAAAAGAGAGAGTGCCGCTTCTGGACTGCTATACCGCTCCATGTGAGGACGCATGTCCGATCCATCAGGAGATTACGACTTATGTGCGGCTTGCGGGAGAAGGAAAATATGAGGAAGCCTTCCAGGTGATTCTGAACAAAAATGCGCTGCCGTTTATCACAGGAACCATTTGTGCGCACGGGTGCCAGAGCCATTGCAACCGTACCTTCTATGAGACTCCGGTGCAGATTCGGGATACAAAGCTGGAGTGTGCAAAGAAGGCTTACGACGCGGTGATCGGCAGTGTGGCTCCCACCGGAAGCTGCGGCAGGAAAGCGGCAGTTGTGGGCGGCGGGCCGTCCGGTATGGCGGCGGCTTATTATCTGGCAAGGGCGGGCGCCAGGGTGACGCTTTATGAGAAACGTGACCGCTTAGGCGGCGTGGTCAGCGCGGTCATCCCGGATTTCCGTATTGACGACAGCGTCATCGACAGGGATGTATCCCTTCTTCGGAAGCTGGGCGTGCAGATCCTGACAAATACAGAGGCTCCTGCGGTCAGCGAATTGAAGAAAGAATATGACGGCGTTATTTTGGCAGTAGGCGCTTACAAGCGGGGCGAGCTGAAGCTGGAAGGCGGCGAGGCCGTGAACGCGCTTGCATTTCTGGAAGAATTTAATGAGAAGAAGGGCAAGGTAGACCTTGGAAAGAATGTGGTCGTGATCGGAGGCGGTAATACGGCCATGGATACGGCAAGGGCTGCAAAGCGCTGTGAGGGCGTGGAGCATGTGTATCTGGTATACCGCAGGACAAAGCGCTATATGCCTGCCGACGAGCATGAACTTCTGCTGGCCATTGAGGACGGCGTGGAATTCGAAGAACTTCTGGCTCCTGTCAGGCTGGAAGGAGGAACGCTGTCCTGCAAGGTGACAAAGCTTGGAGAGCCGGATGCTTCCGGGCGCGCCGGGGTGGTAGAGACAGACCAGACCATCACGATTTTGGCGGATACCGTGATTGCGGCAGTGGGCGAAAAAGTGCCCACAGATTATTATGAAGCAAACGGCCTGAACGTGGATGAGCGTGGACGGGCGAAGGTCAGCAAGACTCTGGAGAGCAGCGTGGAAGGCGTATATGTAGTGGGCGACGGGCTGTTCGGACCGTCTCTGGTGGTCAAAGGAATGGCGGAGGCCATGACAGCGGCGGAGGCCATTGCAGGCGTCCCGGTGACCGGGGATATGAGTGAACCGGCGGATCCGGCTGCGATTTATGAAAAGAAAGGAATTCTTGCGGAGCCGGACGGCGGCAAAGAGTCAAAGCGGTGCCTGAGCTGTTCTACGGTATGCGAAAACTGTGTGGATGTATGTCCCAACCGCGCCAATATCTCCGTCAAAGTGCCGGGGATGGCAAAAGCGCAGGTCATCCATGTGGATTATATGTGCAATGAATGCGGCAACTGCAAAGTGTTCTGTCCATATGCAAGCGCGCCGTACCTCGATAAATTCACGCTCTTTGCAAATGAAAAGGATATGGCGGACAGCAAGAACGACGGATTTGTCGTACTGAACCGGGATGCATTGGAATGTAAGGTCCGGTTCCTTGGAAATGAACTTGTCTGGAAGAGGGGAGAAGAAACGAGGCTTCCGGAAGGGCTGCAGAAACTGATAGAGGCAGTGTGCGCAGAGTATAGTTACATGCTGTAAAACAGGAGTCCCCTGATCGTACGGCGGCTTTTTAAGAAAGAGGGCTGACAGGGAGAAAGGCAGGAGCATGGTCATGAAAGTATTGGTCAAAGGAGCCGGGGATCTGGCCAGCGGAATTGCATATGAATTTTGGCTTGCAGGGCATCAGGTATTAATGACCGAGATTGAAATTCCCCTTGCCGTGAGGCGGATGGTGTCCTTCTCACGGGCGGTTTACGAAGGAGAGGCCCGGATTGAAGAGGCAAGAGGGATTCTTGTCCATCATCTGGAGGAAGCGGCTGCGGTGATGGAAAAGGGCGATATTGCGGTGATCGTGGACGAGAAAGCGGATATCCGGACAAAATATCTGCCGGACGTCCTGATTGACGGCATCATGGCGAAGCGAAATACAGGCACACGTATGACCGATGCTCCTGTCGTGATCGGAATCGGCCCGGGATTTACGGCGGGGGAAGACTGCCATTTTGTGATCGAAACCCAGAGAGGCCCGTCTCTTGGAAAGATCATCCATGAGGGCAGCGCCATCCCCAATACGGGAATTCCCGGCGAGATTGCCGGATATACCATAGAGCGGCTGCTAAGGGCTTCGGCTTCGGGAGTTATGGAGCCGGCAGCACAGATCGGGGATATCGTGAAAAAGGGGCAGGAAGTGGCTGTCACCGGAGGGGTTCCCGTCTATGCCCGGATGTCGGGGATCGTCCGGGGGATGCTCCAGAAGGGCGTATATGTGGAACAGGGACTCAAGATCGGCGATATCGACGCCCGGGAGAAAAAAGAATTATGCTATACCATTTCGGATAAGGCGAGGAAAATCGGAAGGGGCGCTGTGAAGGCGGCTTTATACAGAGAAAGAGGGTGAGATTTGAAAATGTATACGTTTGTAGTGAATGGAAAAACTGTGTCAACGGATCAAAAACAGTCTTTGCTTCGGTTTTTAAGGGACGGGCTGCACCTTACTTCTGTGAAAGACGGCTGCAGCCAGGGAGCCTGCGGCGCATGTACCGTGATGATTGACGGGGCAGCCTGCAAGGCCTGTGTTCCCACGACGGACCGGCTGGAGGGAAAGAACATTCTGACTGTGGAAGGCCTGAGCGAATGGGAATCCAGGGTATTTACCTATGCATACGGAGAAGCAGGGGCAGTACAGTGCGGGTTCTGTATCCCGGGGATGGTGATGTGCACCAAGGCGCTATTAGATGTAAACCAGGATCCTTCGGAGGAGGAGATCCGCTATGCCCTGCGCAACAATTACTGCCGCTGCACCGGGTATGTGAAGATCATTGCTGCGGTGAAGCTGGCGGCAAAAATCCTGCGGGAAAACGTGATCCCTGAAAAAGGCGCCGACGACTGGAAGGTTGGTTCTCGCGTACACCGTCTGGATGTGGAAGAAAAGGTACTGGGATACGGAAAATATCCGGATGACTTTTATATGGACGGGATGTGCTATGGTTCCGCCCTGCGGAGCAAATATCCAAGGGCAAGGGTACTCTCCATTGATACGTCAAAAGCAAAAGCCCTGCCGGGAGTGGTTACCGTCCTGACGGCGGAAGACATCCCGGGAGAGAATAAGATCGGGCATCTCAAGCATGACCAGTATACCCTGATTCCGGTGGGAGGCCTGGTTCATTATCTGGGCGACGCGGTGGCGTTAGTGGCGGCGGAGGATATGGAGACGGTAGAAAAGGCGAAAAAGCTGATCAAAGTGGAATATGAAGTCCTTCCCGCTGTCCATAATATCGAAGAGGCGGCCGCTGCGGACGCGCCGAAGGTATTTGACGAGGAAGAATCCAATGTTCAGGCCCATAAGCATGTGAGCCGGGGAAATGCATCGGAAGCCATCAGCCATGCAAAGCATGTCATCACCCGGCATTTTGAGACTCCATGGACAGAGCATGCGTTTCTGGAGCCTGAATGCGCGGTGGCTTATAAAGATGCAGACGGTGATGTGATGGTCATTTCCACGGATCAGGACGCCTACTGCACTTACCGGGAATGCAGCCTGATGCTGGGGACGGATAAGGTAAAGGCACAAAATGCATTGGTGGGGGGCGGCTTCGGGGGCAAGGAGGATATGACGGTGCAGCACC
>CATKXE010000107.1 GCA_949840465.1 uncultured Lachnospiraceae bacterium
TTCAGCTAATCGCTGGGCTTTGGTCAGCAGGCTCAAGATTCCGAGAGCCTATTAATATATCAATCAGCTTAAAGACAAATTGTTGCAGAAATGTCCTAAGCGTCACATAGCCATTGCTTTCTTTATTATAATTCGCTTTTCCCGACATCACAAGCCTATCAGTCCAGGGAGGAACTGGCCCAGATCGCAGGAATGAGTCCGGCTTGGTATCAGCTCGCGTTTCGGAAATATTATGGAACCACACCATATGAATACCGGCCATTTTGCAAAGCTCTTCAAAAATGCCTATGGTATGGGATTGCGAGAATATAGGAAAGTACAAGGAATCAAGTAGCATAAATACCAAAGCACAAAACTGGCAAGCAAGGCAGAGTGGTACACACTCTGCCGTTTTGCTCCGCAAAACCGCTTGTTGGGGGAGACCCCCAATCCCCCGAACAGCTCCGTACCGGAGCTGGCTGCGCGTTCCCCTGGAACGCTTCCTTAATAGGCCGCTGGCCTATGGAATGGGCGGAGCATCGGCTCCGCTGAAAAACAAAAAAGACAGCGCAGTGGAAATGTGCATAACCGGCCATTCCGCCATGGGAAACGCCGTTCACAGCCCATGGAAAAGTAAAAAGAACTTTCCCACAGCCTGCAAACAGCGTTTCCCACAGCTCCATAAGATGGCCGGTTATACACATTCCCACTGCGCCGAAGGCTACTGAATCCATCCCTTCCCTTCCTGTCATAAAAGCGGATCAGTGCGGTTTGCTGTCTCTTTTTCCTTCTCCAGTGTTTCCCTGTTTTCTTTTTCCTTCTCTTTTTCCTTTTCTTCATACCCCAGCAGCCGCGCAACATTGGCCTTCGCCATCTGCAGGTCTTTCATTTCCTGACGGACAACGGAGTATTCCGGGTACAGCTTTTTCTTTTCCGCCAGCAGCCCGGCATACTCTGTCTGAATACTTTTCACCGTTGGCAGCTTCTTGATCCCCATCTCGTCAAAGGCTTTTTTCGTCGCCTTATGGAGCAGAATATCCCCCTCATGCTCCGCCAGGAATTTCTTAGAGTACCCGGCCTTCCGGTATGCCACATAGACCTCACGGGTCTTGGCATAGTTGATGATATGTTTCCGCAGAGTGTTCAGCTCCGCCATCCGCGCATCCGCCGCCTTGATCTGACCGGACAGCTCATGGAACCGGGCCGTAACCTCGTCTGTCTTTTTGCAGAGCGTCCCATAGTCCAGCAGCTTATGTTCCGTCAGGAAGTTCAGCGTCTGCGCCATCTGTTTTAGATTAAATCCCTGCGCCCACCTTGCATATCCGGCTCCTTTCCCCTCCGCAAGTTTGGCCTGAATATCCACCAGCAGATTGATATGCTGGCTCTGGATTTTCTTTGCCTTTTTCCGTTCGGGGGAGAGCTGCTTTTCTCCCACAATGACAGCGAGAATATCCCCCTCGGAATATCCTTCTTTCAGGGAGCGCAGCCTTGTAAATTTTTTCTGCCCCGGCCCCTTAAAGGCTGGCTGTTTCCCGGCCTTGTATTCATATCCGGCATCCGCCATCAGCTTTAAGAAGGCTTGATAGTCCTTCGGCTTTTCTGCCAGTGCCGCGTCAATGGCCAGCCGGAGCTTATCCTGAAAGGACGGGGCTTTTTTATCCCCCAGCCATTTCCCGTAATGGGTCTTTCCGGTCTTGGGATTCTCCACAACCGAAAGGTTATTTTCCAGGCACAGCTTGTCGCTGGCCCGGCGCAGGGCAAAGCTGGAGCCGAGGAAATTCCGGTACTTATGCTTTCCATCCATGCAGGTGGAATTATAAATGATGTGCGTATGGATATGGGCGTGGTCGATATGGGTGGCCACGACAAACTGCTGCTTTCCTTTCGTCCAGCTCATGGCCAGTTCATAGCCGATCTTCTGTGCCAGCTCCGGGGTGATCTCTCCCGGCTTGAAGGACTGGCGGATCTGATAGAGCAGCACGTCGTTCTCCGGGATCTCCCTGCCGGTGTAATCTGCATAGGCCCGTTTGGTCAGCAGCATTTCATTGGCGGCGGTGGCCGGGTCGCAGCCATAGGCGGTCACTAATTCCGTTCCCAGCGTCTTATCCGGGTTGATGGCATAATCAATCCGCTCCTGAACCGTATAGGCCACAGACTGATTCTTAATCTTGTGCATGGGGATAAGACGTGTGGTTGCCATGGGTCAGACCTCCTTCCCTTCGTTTCCTCCACAGGAAAAGCCAGCCTTCCCTGGCTGGCCCCTTCAAAACAATGTTCATTTTCCTTTGGCCTCCTTCCATTTTTCCAGATAGGGCCTGCACAGTTCCTCTGCCTTTTTCGTATCTTCCGGGGCCAGCTCCCGGCAGCCTTTTGTCAGACGGTTTTCATGGAAACTCTGGCAGTCCTCCAGGAGCCGGTCAAACAGTTCCTCCGGGGTCTGGCAGAGATACCCGTCCTCACAGTAGGGGAGATTGTCATACCATATGATCCGCAGATACCCCTTTTTCGTTTTCACCACTTCCAGCTCTTTATCCATCTCCATATAATCCCGAAAGATTTCCAAAACCTGTTCAAAGCTCATGTCCTGTGTTTCCTCCTTCCTGAATCGCTGCCTATATTTTAGCGGCCTTCTTTTCTGCCTGCAAGGTTGCCGCCGTGAGGGAAAAGAAAAAACAGAGGGAGCGCAGCCCGGATTCCGGCCATTCTCCCTCCGTTTTTGGGGTTCAGGCCCCATTTATGGAATCCCGCCAAGACAGGACAATATCTCATTCACCCCGTCCCAAAGCTCCTTCTGTTTTTGGAGAATGTCCTCCAAATCTGTGTCATAAAGATTCCCGGTATCATGCGCACGGCGGGCCACCTGGTTGATGTTGTTGCTGGTGCGCCGCAGAAGGGAGAGCAGTTCGGAAAGCTCCGGCAGATCCAGCTTCACGATATATCCGTCCACCGCCATCTTGCGGAGATATACCCCCAGGTTGTTCGTGCCGAGCTGGGCCATCTTCTGGCGGATCAGCTCCCGCTCATGCTTCGTCACCATGAAATGAAGCTGCACCGTCCGTTTCCGGTGGGCCATCAGCGCACCTCCCGTTCCGGTTTCTTCTTTTTCTCCGTACCGGGGGCCTGCTTTGCCGCTGCCTTTTGGAGATTTTCCCGCACGGACTGGCGGGGCTTTTTGTCTGTCTGGTTTCTATCTCTGTCTTTGGGGAGCGGCTGGGAATGGCCCTTCCCGTCATCCATGCCGGGGACAGCCGTGGGCTGCTGCCTTGCTTCGGCTGCTATGACGGCATTGGCCCGGCAGACCATAGTATCAAAGACGGTATCCATATAGTCCGTTTCCCGCTGCTCAAATTCTTTGAAGATGTCCCCCAGCGGGCAGGGGGATTTTAAAAGGGCCTCGGCCTGGGCATCCGTCAGGTCATTGTATTCTAAAGACAGGAGTATATCTTCCCGCACAATATACTCATAGGAGTGCTTTAAGATCTCCTCCGGCGGCTGTTCCAGCAGCCATTTCCGGTAGGTTTCCTGTTCCGCAAACATTTTCTCATAAAGGGCCGTATTCTTTTCTTCGTTCGTCATGTTATCTTGCCTCCGTTTCTTTTTTGTGGGCCTTGTCCGGCATAGTGCGGACAGGCGGTGAAGCTGTTTTTAATTTATCGAGGACAGAGGGCCGCTCTGCCTTTGCCTGCCGCTTTGAAACCTGCGGCACAGGGCATTTAGTGTCTATATCCAGAAGGGCATTGAGCTGGGCAAGGCGGGCGCTCTTTTCCTGAAGCTCCGTCTCCTGAAGGAAGGGCTTCCCCAGCTCCGCTTTGGCTGCCGCCTGCTGCTGGTACAGGTTGTCAAGCTGGGCCTGTACGGACTTTAGGCGATCCGGCACGGCCTCCAGCGCATGGTCGATACGGGTTAAATTGCCACGGGCATCGGTTCCCAATTCCGCCTGGTGGGTCATGGCTCCTTTTAAAATTAAATCTACACGAAAGCCATTAAAGGAGAGGCTCATATTCAGCCCCCGGTAATTGCCAATCTCCATGGTGTCCCCGCTTTTCAGTTCCTTGCAGGCTTCTAAAATGGCGGCTCCGGCATTGTCCTTGTCCGTCAGGGTATCTCCCCGGATCACCATCCCGGCAAATTCCCCTTCCGGGGGCTGGTGGGCGGCCAGGGTCTCCATGTCCTGCTTTAGTCCGGTGATAAATCCTTTGTTCTGTTCAATCTGCTCCGGGAAATATTTCAGTAAGCTGTCCTCCAGCCGGTACTGCTGGCTCTGGTGGTTGGTCTTTAACAGCTTGAGCCGCGACACTTCAATATCCAGATCCATCTTCTCCTTGATCCTTGGGTCGCCCGCGCACAGTGCCTTGATCTCCGCATAGGAGAGGGCGGTCTCGTCAATGTCCTCACAGGAGCGCACCGGCGATTTTGAGGTCATGATCTGGGAAATGAATTTCTGCTTATTCTCCACCGTCTGCCAGAGGTAGCTGTCGAAGGTTCCTTCCGTCACATACCGGTAGATATGGACAGTCTTATTTTTGTTCCCCTGCCGGACGATACGCCCCTTGCGCTGTTCCAGATCTCCGGGCCGCCAGGGGCAGTCCAGGTCATGCAGGGCGATGAGCCGATCCTGGACGTTCATCCCTGCGCCCATCTTAAAAGTGCTGCCCATAAGGACACGCACCTGGCCGCTGCGTACCTTGGCAAACAGTTCCTTCTTCCGGGCCTCCGTATTAGCGTCATGGATAAAGGCGATCTCTGTTTCCGGTATGCCCCTGGCGATCAGCTTGTCGCGGATGTCATAGTAAATGGAAAAGGGCTTTTCCTCGTCTGCCGGTTCGGTCAGGGTTTCCAGGGCATGAAGCTCCGGGCTGTCCAGCTTTCCGGGGGACTTTGCCACCTTCCGGCCCGCCGTCCCCTTGGGTGTGGAAATATCGCAAAACACGAGCTGGGTCAGCTTCTCCGCCTGCCCGTCCTGCCAGATCTGTGCGATGTTTTCCACACACTGATTGACCTTGCTGCTTGGGTCGTCCGGCAGGAGAGGGTTTAAGATCCGCTGGTCGAGGCCCAGCTTGCGCCCGTCACTGGTGATCTTGAGCATATTGTCTTTCCATGGCTCCACTTTGCCGGAATGGACTTCTGCAGCCCGCTCGGAAAGGGCCTGCACCATGGCCTGCTGGTGTTCCGTGGGGTGGGCCACTTCATTATGGTATTCCACTTCCGGCGTGGGGAGGTTTAACTGGTCGGCGGTCTTGATGTCGGCGGCCTCCTTCCAGATGTTCATCAGCTCCGGCAGGTTGAAAAACTTGGCAAAGCGTGTCCGCGCCCGGTAGCCGGTTCCCTCTGGGGCCAGCTCCCTAACACCAGTATTATAGGTACATAAATGGATTTTTAATTGATTTCCCCAACAAACTTATAGAAAATCCTGATATTCTGGACTTTCTCTCCGTCAATGGTCTGAGGTTCCGATACCTCAATCTTTTCGATAAGACGATTGACTATTTCTGTAGTCAGTTCCTTTATTTCGGCACATTCTGCCATCTCGTCTGCAAGCCGTTCCGCTTTATCTGCACTGTCTTCCAGATTTTCAGCCATCGCTCTTAACTTTTCGATTTGCTCTGTATAGTCTTTCTTTTCCTGCTCAAAGTGGGCAGACAGCAGCCGGAACTGCTGCTCTGATATCATCTGCTTTGACCAGTCACCATACAGCTTAATGAATTGTTTATCAGATTCTTTTAACTTTTTCTCTAAGCCAGACACTTTTTTATCAATATTTGCCCTGCTGTTTGCCGATGACATATCCATCTGGCCAAGCACTTTCCGCATGAATTTTTCCCGGTTCTTTATAACTTTTCCTGCATGAAACTGGATATCAGAAAGTACCAATTCTTCCAATGCCCCAGCGCCGATACGATGCTGGCTGCAGAACCTCACACCTCTTGCACGGTAAATCCGGCATTGATAGTATGTCTTTTCAAGAAGTGGTCTATCCGGGTTCCTCCCATCTGTATGTATCATAAGGCTACTGCCACAATCAGCGCATTTTAAAATCCCCCGGAACTTATTATCATATCCAGATGTACAAGGCTTTACTTTTGTATGCCTGTCAAGGATTTCCTGCACCGTATTCCATGTATGCTCGTCTACAAGGGCTTCATGATCACTGGGAATAGTAACACGCTCTTTAATCGGAATATAACCTCTTGTCTGCTGTTTAAAATATTTTTTGTCATTCTTCTGCACCCAAAAATACCCTTTATACAATGGATTGCGAAGGATACGGAGAATGGTTTCCTGTTTCCAATTATAAGGGTCATCGTCCTTAATCAGAAATTTTCCAAAATACTCCTGCTTATAATAAGCCGGTTTTGGAATCTTCTCTTCATAAAGGACTTTCCCAATCTTATTATTCCCATAGCCTTTCAAAGCAATCTGAAAAATATAACGGACTGTTGGTGCTGTCTCTTCATTCGCAATCAGATGATTTTTGTCTGCCGGGTCTTTTTTGTAGCCAAACGGAGCATGGGCTCCCATAAATTTCCCCTGGCAGGCACGGATATACTTACCAGACTTTACTTTCTTAGAAATATCCCTCGAATAAAATTCATTCAAGATATTCTTGAATGGGGTGATATCCATCTCACCGCCGTTTGCTGAATCCACTCCATCATTGACAGCGATATAGCGAACATGGTGGTTCGGGAAAAACACCTCAATATATGCCCCACTTTCCAGATAGTTCCTGCCAAGCCGTGATAAATCTTTGGTTATGACACAATCTACATGCCCTGCTTCGATATCCGCAATCATTTGCTGGAAAGATGGCCTATTGAAATTCGTTCCTGAGTACCCATCATCCACATAAAATTTGTAGCTGTGGATACCTATTTCTTCTGCTTTCCGTTTGAGGATTGCTTTCTGGCTCCCGATACTCATACTTTCCCCGACGTTCCCATCGTCCATTGACAGCCTCGCATAAAGTGCCGTCCATCTTTCTTTATTCTCTGTATTCTGCATATTGACCTCCTATATTCACTCAATATCCAGAGACAGAAATACGCTGACTTCATTATAGCCTTTCCCGTCTCTGGTATCAACCGTCAATTCACTTTTTCAGACAGCCTTCTTCTCCGTCCCCATACTGTTATTCTTTAATCTTTCCTCCACGTTCCTGCGGGCGGCTTCTTCACTCACAACCGTCAATAATCCCTCCATACTCTCCGTGCCGGAATATACATGTTCTACCACATAACGGATTGGCTTATCCTTCCTCCCCTTTTTCTTTCTCTGCATAGATTCCCTCCCTTATCTCAACATTTCTTTTAGATATTCCATATTCCTCTGCGCCTGTTCCTTACGGAAATTAATACCGGAACAACAGATTGGCGTGCACATGGCAAGTACCCTGTCATAAATTCTCTGATGCGCCCTGTCTGCCGGATTCTGCAGTTCTGATAGTGTCAGATTCGTAGTAACAATCAATGGTCTATGACTCCGGTAACGGCTGTCTATCACATTGTAAACCTGCTCCAAACCGTATTCCGTCCCCCTCTCCATCCCAAAATCATCCAGTATCAGGAGAGGGAAACTGCATAGCCGCTCTATGTAAGCATTTCTTCCGTTTAATGTGCCTGTCAGGTCGTTCAAGATAGCGGCAAAGTTCGTCATCCGTACCGAAACCTCCTGCTCCATCAGTGCATTTGCGATACATCCGGCAAGGTAGGTCTTTCCTGTGCCGACATTCCCCCATAGGAGATATCCACGGCTTTCTGCCCGCATTTCTTCCCAATGCCCCACATAGATATGTGCAAATCTCATCTGTGGGTTTCTTCCATTGTCATTATCAAATGTCCATCTTTTCATGCTGTTGTCTGTGAACCCGCTGTCCTTCAACCGCTCTACGGCAGCTTCATGCTCCCTCTGCCGTTCTTCAGATTCCCACTTTTCCCGTTCCTTTCTCCGGCACTCACATTCTGACGGATGGCGGTCACGCCCGAAAAGCGTCTTTCCATCCGTGAAATAGGCTTCTTTCGGAGTATGGCAAATACCGCAGTATAAAAGCCCATCCTCACCTGTGTAATCGCTGTTTTCCGGCTCTGCATCCATCGGAACCATTGTTTCCTTTGTATTGTCTAAAATCATAGGCTCTCGCCCTCCTTATATTCGTAATCGGGAATACCCTGTGCGGCATTTCCCTTCCTGTCATTGTCCGCCCATATCCGTATGGCGGCGGCATAGTTGTGATAGCTTTTCCCGGTTGCGGCAAGATAACGGCTCATTTCCTCTATAAACCTCTGTAACCTGCCGGGATATTCCTTTTCCAATTCCAAAAAATCTTCTTTGGAAAGGAAGATATTACAATACCTGCCATGGGCGGTGCGTCCCCCATTCACTCCCTTTGTTTGGCTCTCTATTGTTTTGTTTATATTATAGTTGTTAGAGGCCAGTTTTCCGGACTTCATAAGTCCGGTTTTCTGGCTGTCAGTAGTCCGGTTTTTCGGACTTATGAGGTATGGATTTTCGGACTCCATAGGTACGGAAATCTGGACTACTGGCGGCAGCTTCACATACAGACGGTTTGCTGCGGAAAATCCCTGCCGTTTCCGTTCCAGAAGCCCGGCACGGTCTAATTCGTTCAACGCCTCTTTTACTGTTGATGGGCTTTTATCCAACGCATCCGCTATCGCCGTTATTGGAAATATAATATATGTCCTGCCAGATTCATCCTGCCATCCATTCCTCTGTGATAAGGTGGTGCGGTCTAAGAGCAGCGCATACAGCAGCTTTGCAGTCTGTGTAATCTCCATTTTCAGAAGGAACCGTGGATAGGGGAGATAAGGCGGCAAATGTGTATCTGCTCCCACATATCCGGTTTCCTGCCCCTCTGCTGGATTTGCCGACATATTTTCTTGTGGTTCCCCTTGATTTCCACCCTTCCTCCCGAAACAATTATCTGTCATGTTCCGCCCTTTTATCAGGATACAGCTTTCCGGCAACTACAGCGGCATGGCTTTTGATTTTAATTTCCCCACGCTTTTCACTGGCTCTGGCATTGCGATATCCTGCATCCGAGAGAAAGAAACGGTATCTCTCCCCTTTAAATCCGACAGGACTGTCATTGTTCAGCACATCAAGGACTATCATGTGACAGGTGTCTGTTTGGAACCGTTCTATCCCCGACAGGTCATGCCCCTGCAGGACAGGCTGTTTTACACGTTCCTTTGCTTCAGCAAGCCGCCGTAAAACTGACCGCTCACTTTTTTCTATGTGATGCGCTTTATTCTCCGCTATGAAACGGCTGCATTCCGGCTCTGGCAGCTTTTCCAGCTTTTCAGCGGCATTCCTTATAATGATATAGGTCAGTTTATCTTCGGTAACGGACAGTGTTTCTTTCATGGCTCTGACCGTATCTTCTTTTGTCGTAGCTGCATACTTGTAAATCATCTCCAGTTCACTTTTAGTAAATTGCATATATCCTCCTGTTTTGATTCTCTATCGTTCCTGTTCCTGCCGTCTCTGCGGCCTATGTTCCTGTTTTAGCATTGCGTCAATGTTGAATCTGACACGGCGCAATTCTTCTGTTTTTGTTTTCTGCCCCCGGTATTCGCTGTAAATGGCATTTTTCTGGGATAGCAAGGATTCATTTTCCGCTTGTATTTTGGCTATGGCAGGGAATTTCGTCATCCCCCGTTCCTTAAAATACCGTCCCGCCGCTTCAAACAAGGCAATGTCTGCCCGGTTCTCTTCCCGGTAGCGTTCCGGCTTTCTCGCTTTTTTCAGGCCGTCATAGGTCGGCTTGGTTTTGCGGTAGACAGTTGCCTGCCGGATCAGCTCCTTATTATCGGCAATCCTCTTTTCCATAGATTTCATTTCTTTTGAGAGCGCCCTCTGTCTGTCGGAAGATTCTTTTATGGCTGTATCTACATCCTCCGGGCAGGAGAAACCATATTCTTCAAGATAAATCATGGTCTGCGACATCTGCTGAAGGTTGAAGCCTTTCGCCCACCATTCATATCCTTTACCCTTGCCCTCGCTCATTTTAGCCGGAATATCAACCATGCGCTGCACACTGTCCTGATTGGGTGCGGTTTTAGGCGTTTTACGGCGTTTCAGGCGTTCTACCACGCTGTCCCTGTGGTTTTGTCCGGTTTCCTCCTTTTGGACGACTCTGGAAGCATTTTCAGCAAGGACAGACAATACCGTAGCTTTATCAAAATCCGTCCCCAACTTCCGGGCAGTAATCGGCTTGGTTCTGTCTGGGGTAAGGTAACTGTATCTCCCCCGACTTTCTTTGACTGCAATCCCGTAATCCTGCATAAGCTTTGCAGAAAAATCTTCAAAGGATACTGCCGTAGAAAGCACTGACCGGATAGACTGCCGTAACAATTCTTTGTCCGTTTCAAACTTTGGTTTCCTCGGCGTAAGTCCGTCCGCTATTATTTTTTTGTTCAGGACATCTTTTTCCGCCTGTCCACGTTTTTTCGCCCAATATTCACGCTCGGTAATTCTCTCCCTGCCACCATTTAGTAAATCAATCTGATGCAGTCCCTCACGCTGGCACATCTCCATCACTTCACTCCGGAAATACCGCATGGCAGAGGCGGTACAGCGGTGCTTTGCCCCTGCCTGTGTGTCGCATGGCCTGTCCATGTAGGCTTTCCGTTCCACCTCATGGATACGCAGTGAATTAATGACGATATGTACATGGATGTTGCCGGAATGGTTATGCCCGTCTGGGTGAGTGCAGATAAGAGCCTGATGTCCGGGGAAATTCTTCTGGCAATACTCCAACCCCAATTCCTGCGCTTTCTCTACGGTCAGCCCATTATCAGCGGCGTCTCTTGGGTCAAAACTGATGATATAGTGATGGCTCTTTATATCCTGCCGTTGGCTGTTCTTTTTATACTGCATATTTGCCCGCAGGCAGGAGATAGCAAAATCTTCATCCCCGC
>CATKXE010000108.1 GCA_949840465.1 uncultured Lachnospiraceae bacterium
ACTTGCATCTGTTATTCCCCCAGCTCAGCTGGGGGATTGATACTGTTTCATTCAGGTTCGGATGTGCTTTCCAATCGGCAACGGTTGTCCTAAGATAAGCCTGCCAGTCACCCCTGTGGGCTTCATAATGACTCATTTTCATGTCCTCAATAAATCCGGTATCGTTTTTTTCCAAAAGATTTTCAGGCAGAAAATCGTCCGCGCTTTCCGCTCTGGACCAGGCTCCCCCGCCAACCGTGACAAGGCTTTTTACCTTATCAGGGTACTTCGCCGCCATATAGCATCCCGCATATGCACCGCAGCTATAGGCAAGCAAATGTTTGTACGAAATGCCCAGTATATCCAGAACGCCGGCCATGTCGTCTGTGATCATGCGGCTGTTCCATGCTAGGCTGCCACATCTGGTTCTGCCGTGCCCCCTGAAATCCGGGTACAGGCAACGGTACTTTCCCGAAAACGGCTGGATCTGCGCCGAAAAGGCCAGCAGCCTTCTGCTGAAATGGCTGTGGAGGAACAGCATGGGCTCCCCTCCACCTTCGTCTTGTACAGCTACCCATGGAGCAACAGGTTTTATTCAGTTACAGATTTCTGAAACAGTATCCATGTGCTGATGAAATAACATATCAGCAATAGGACGAGCACACAAATCACAACTCCTACCTGTGTCAGCAAAGCCCCAATACCTATATAGGCGGATATTTCTGCCGATATTGTTTCAAAGAAGTACGCAATGATGATGAATGACACAAATGCTGCAACGGCAATCGGTAAACCAAACCATACAGCTAATTGCTTCAAAATCAAGAGTTCTGCTTCATGCTGATCTACACCGAGCTTGCGGAGCACACCAAAGCGGTATTTGTAATGGGCGGCATCCAAAAGCTGCTGCAAAGAAAGGATCGTGAGACAGATAACCATTAAAACAACCGCACTATATACCATTGTCGTTTGTAAGATAAAGTTCCCGGCGATGGAACTATTGATTTGTTGTGTACTTGTTCTGATATAGTATTGGACTCCATCTCCATTTTCCGGCATTTCGGGATATTTTTGAGCAAAAATATTTTCAAGGAAGACTGCCTCATGATACGGTATTGCCATTTCTGTTTTCACATATCGGTTTCGCATAACTGAAAGGAGGCTGTCGCAAACGTTATCCGGGAAAACATATATCACGTCAGTGTACGAATTGTAAACGGTTTGACCGACCGCTTCTAAATTGTAAGCATTTTCCGAAAGGTTCAGCGTACCTATATCCGTCGCAATCGCAGTATGATCTCTTAAAAATTCATTTCGCTCGTCCTCGGTCGCTATTGTCTTCCATTGCGTTGTAAATTCTCCCTCATTTAAGGAGATCCGTTCATATCCAAGCATTTCCCGCAAAGTGTTGTAGTCGGAAAGCGATATTGCCACAATGGGAAAATCTAATTTGACCCGTTTATGAAAATCCTCCTGATTGGGCAAGTATAAGTTGAAAGTGCAGTCATACGCCACCGCGATATTTTTTTCCTCAAGATAGGAAGTAACAAGTTCGTAACTGTCTTCTGGCAAGTCCTCTATCTCGTACACATCATTGTAGCGTGTACTGATTTGAATATCATACATGGAACGTATAGCTAAATACCCCGAAGCCCACCTGGTTAATGCCGGAGCTGCCACAAACAGAAATACAGACAGGACTAATGTCAGGCAGATCAGCGTCATTGTTTTGGAAGTGGTATTCAGCTTCGAAATGATCTGCCCAAAGAAAAACAGATTGGTTCCCCGGTATTTACGGCTGGGGAATTTTTCTTTCCATTCAAAAAACAGATTACTCGCCAAATAAATAATACAGCAAATCCAGAAAGCTACATCAACAAGCAGGAACATCATATAGCTGTTAAGTGTACCTGCGCCACTTGCAAGCATATATGTGCTCTGGACTGCCGGAACACTTGCAGCAAATCCGACATTCACAAGCGAAAGTATGGAGGCAGCAAGGATATATCGGTTGAAACTCCATTTCCTACGCACAATATACCATACAACACTTAGAAGAAAAGATGCCGCGGGAGCAATGATATTTCCCAGAAACATGATGTGTACGGGGATAGGAAAACGAGGATCGGCATAAAAGTACATTTTCGATATTCCCGTAGCTGCCACAAATATGAGAAAAACAGTATATAACATTGCAATCACCGGCATATAGCGGCTTCTATTGATATGTGGATCATTCTGCTTATCTGCATACAGCATATCAATGATCTTTATTCTCCGTATTGTGCGGACATTGAGTAACCCCACACCCAAAAGACTTAATGAGAAAAAGCATATTGTCAGAATAACCGTATCCGGAAAAAACGTCCAGGAAAATTTGTAGTCTTGCCCATAGGCAGACAGCAGCATACCTGTGATAAATTGTGAGCAGAATATACCGAAAACAATGCCGATAATGATTGCTACTGCTCCCATTAAAAAGGTTTCTGTAAAGAATATCCACGCAACGGTCTTCTGTTCCATTCCCATGACAGATTGTATGGCGAACTCCTTTTGTTTCCTCCGCAGCATATAGTTGTTCACATAGCGTATCAGGAACAATAACAACAGGGTTACTGCACAGATCGCCATTTTCAATCCGTCGCCCACTAACGTAAACTCATACGCTGTCCCGACATCGGGATTATAATATCTGCTCGTGATTGACAGGAACGCATAGAACAGCATGACACAAATTGTCATGGTCACAACATATATCAAATAATCCTTTGCCGAACGCTTTGCATTTCTCAAAACCAATTTAGCATACATCTGTCCGCCCACCTCCTATCATGGTGAGAACATCCAGGATTTTGTCGAAAAATACTTTCCGTGAATCCTGTCCTTTCAATATTTCGGTAAAGATCACCCCATCCCGCAGAAACAGGATACGGTTGGCATAGCTGGCTGAAAAGACGTCATGCGTCACCATCAGGATCGTAGCCCCCAGCTGCTCATTGATGCTCTGCATGGTACCAAGCAGCATTTGAGAGGAATGACTGTCCAGGGCTCCGGTGGGTTCATCGGCAAGAATCAGCTTGGGCTTGTTGATGATGGCTCTGGCACAGGCGCAGCGCTGTTTTTGACCGCCGGACACCTGATAAGGAAACTTATCCAAAATATCCGTAATATTAAGGCTTTCCGCCATCTCATGTACTTTGCTGTCAATCTGCCCTGCAGGCACTTTGTTGATAGTAAGAGCCAGCGCAATATTTTCCGAGATCGTCAGTGTATCCAACAAGTTAAAATCCTGAAAAACAAACCCAAGATTTTCCCTGCGGAATCTGGCTGACTCTTTCTCTCTTATTTCTGTCGCATCAACTCCGTCCAGATAAATATGCCCTGCACTGACCGTATCGATCGTGGAGATGCAGTTTAACAGCGTCGTCTTGCCTGAGCCGGACGCGCCCATGATGCCGACAAATTCCCCATTACTTACCGAAAAACTGATGTCGTCAATCGCCTTTGTAAGATTTCCCTGATTGCCATAATATTTCTGGATATGCTCCAGCCTTAAAACTTCTTTCATAATCACTCACCTCGACCTTATTGCAACGAAACCGGTTACCGTCTGTACATCTTTATTGTAAGTGAAACTTGCCGCCGTTTGTATCAGGTTTTCTTACAAGATTCTAACAAAAATGTAAGAAGTGCAGGACTTTGGCCTACACCCGCTCAATAAAATCGTTGATATGAAAGATAAGCCGCAGGGTCGTGCCGCTGCCTTTAGAATCCGCGCAAATCCCAATACCTAATTTATTACATAGACGTCTGCACAGGTACAGGCCAATGCCGGTGGAATTTTGCAGCACTTTTCTGCCGTTTTGTCCGGTAAAGCCTTTTTCAAAAATGCGCTGCAAATCACCTGCATCAATTCCGATACCGTTATCCTCCACACACAGGATAACCTGATTGCCCTGCCGCTCAATATAGAATTGCAGTACCGGCCTCTCTGTCCGGTATTTCACAGAATTGACAATCATCTGGTTCAGAATAAAGCATAACCACTTCTCGTCAGAGTAGACGGTATCGTCTGTTTCCTGCAGGTCAATCCCAACGCCATTTTGCAGAAGAAGATACTTATTTTCTGCGATTGACTGATGCACCACGTCAAACAGACGGATTTCCCGTACGGAATAGTCTTTTTCTGTGTGTTCGCTCCGGGCGTAATACAGCGCCTGTTCTGTATAGCGGTTTACTTTTTCGAGCTGGGTCAATAACTCCTTTGTCACTTGTGAACGGTTATTTTCACAAAGAAGTTTCATTGCGGTAATCGGCATCTTGATTTCATGTACCCATTGCTCCACGTATTCCTTATATTCTGTCCGTTCCCTTCTGACCTCGTTTACCTGTTCCAGCATAGATTTGCCCGCCATTCTTAAGAGCTGGCAGTACACCCTGTCATCGGCTCGTTCCGGCTTTCCCATAACCTCGGACAGCAGATAGCGTTCCTCCAACTGCTCTGCAAGATCCAGCAGCTTTTCCATCTGCACCTTCCTGTTGTGATAAGATATCACGAGATGGACTGTCAAAATGACAATCCAGATAAGCAGAATGAGAAAAATACTGTCAAAGCTGTTCGCGGTCACTCTTAAAAATACAGCCAGCCCAATCATGCAGAAACAATTGAGTAACATGACTGGCAACTTTTGTTTCCAGTAAAGTTTGCTGTTCATAGGATGTACCCCTGCCGATGCTTTGTTTTGATAAAATCTGTCACTCCAATGGCAGACAGCTTATCACGGATTCGGTTTATATTGACGCTCAAAGCATTATCATCCACATAGAGCTGGTTGTCCCATAAATACTCCACAAGATCAGCGCGGGTACAGATTATTCCGGCATGTTTGAACAGATAATACAATATTTTCAGCTCGTTTTTGGTCAAGTCTGTCTGCCGGCCGGCATATTCTATTGTACTGCTTTCTAAATGCAGGACAACTCCATTGCAGGATAGCACCTCCTGTTCCGTTACAGGATATGCCCTTTTTAATAAAGATGCTATTTTTGCCAGCAAAATTGCCGTGTTATATGGCTTTGTAATAAAAGCATCCCCTCCAAGCATGATACTGTTCAGCTCATCCATGTCTGTGCTGCAGCTTGTGACAAAAATGATAGGAGCATTGGAAAAAGCACGTATTTGTGAGCACACCGAAAAACCATCACTTCCCGGCAATTTTATGTCCAAAAGGATTAAGTGCGGCTGAAACGATCTCACCTGCTCCATATCAACCGGGAAATCATTGATAATTTCGGCCTCATAACCATTTCCCGCCAATAGATTTCTTAACTGTATCTGTATTACAACATCATCTTCGACAATCAGTATTCTATGCTTCATTGCGATACCTCTCGATTCATTATACTGTAAATGCCTTATTCTTAACCTGCACTCTACAGTTCCTAACCCTTTTCTAAATCCTTTTCCACCATATACTATCCGATCTTGTCCATGTCCTTCACGGATGCACTTCCACACGCCCGTCCTTTTTTGTGTGTGAAAGCGCTGACGCGCCATCCCCTTTGCGAACTGCCCGATGTTGCTTTCCGCACCAGTTAAAACGTCACCCCTCTGGATTGTGACATTTCAAGGCGCTATCGCATTGCAGCCCTATTGCATATAGATACTAATTTTTTATTACCAGCTTACCCTATATCCAACCGCACAGGTGGAAATTTTTGCAGATAAAACCTGTCATAGCGCATACCGGAAGCAAGCGCGTAGACATGCAGCGTGTGCTCTCCCTCTGTGAGCGGTATTCGCGCCGCACATACCCACCGGTAGATCTGTTCCGCCTCATAGCGCCACAGTCCGCCATTGCCGTACAGCTCCTCCTTTGGTATCTGCCTCTCATCAATCCCGATACCAAAGAAGCTTTCCTCGCGCACATTGAACTTGGTCAGCATCCAGACCGCATAGCGCCCGCCCTCACACCGGAAGCGGTAGTTTAAACACGGGGCGTTCTCCGGCGTCCAGCAGAGTCCCGGCGTCCTGATATACATGGCAAGCCCGCTTCTTCCATAGGACTCACTGCTGCAGTGCCTCCAGATCCCGTCCTTATGGCTTATCTGTACGTCTTGTGTCCACGCCCACATGCTCTGTGCGAGCGCCGCCGCCGCATCGATCCGGACCGCACCGCCTTTTTCTTCAAAAGGATGTCTTCCCTGTTCCAGATACCATTCCGGTGTTACCTGTCTGCCTGATCTCTCTGCCTGCACCACCCTGCAGGTTTGTGCCAGACAATCCCCGCACTCTCCGGGAGCTTCGTAGCATTCCGGCCTTGGCTGCAGTCTGTGTCTGCCGTAAAATTGATCGCACCATGCAGGCCAGTCCCTTATGGCTGGCAGATCCTGTTTTCCCCTGACCCCTGCCAGATTGTTCTCTTTTCTTTCCCCTGTATAGATCACTATGCGCGAGAAAGCAAAATACCGGTCGATCGCCCAGACATTAAGCTGATGCATGCCTGCATTTGGAACGGAAAGCCTCAGATACAGCCGGTCTACATTATCAAGCACATTTTTCTTCCAGTTTCCACGCCACTCGTCATTAGAAAGCGTTTCTATCACCTGCACAGGGCCTTCGTCCAGCGAAATGCCGATGCGGAGCCTGCCGACGGAATTGAGCGACGGAAAACGGTGAAGTTCCAGCAGAAATGTTCCTGTACTGCCTGTTACCGAAGGGGAATGACCTTCTCTTTTGCCTTCCGGGCGTCCATGTGTATAAAAGGAATACTGCAGCGGCTTTGCTTCCGACACATTGCTGTCCAGTTCCTTCGGTTCCCTCTGCACGCATGCCTCCACCAGATCGCCCTGCATGCGTCCAAGCCTGCGGATTACCTTAAAATCGCATGATTCCTGACTCTGGCCGCGGACAGTGGACGGATCCCATGCGCTGCCCTCCAGAACGATCATTCCGTCTTCCTCCTGCGCACACGACGGATATTTTTCGCCCGCATCGCATGCCGGCCGCACTGTCCTGACCGGAATATCGCGCACGCTGTTGTCATCCATGTTTTTTATCCTGATCTTTCCATGCCGGTTTTCCGATACGTCGGACACACAGACAAGGATTCTCTTTTCTGTGCTTACCCGTACCTGTTTTTCAGAAACCAACGTCCACCCAGGCGCCTCTATCCCGACCGTAAATCCGCCGGTTCCCGTATTTCCGATATCGATCCATTTCTCCCCGGGCGATGCAAAACAGAGCTCCGTGCCGTCATTCCATATATCGACGCGCATGGACGGATCTCCCTCGATTTTTAAGGGCGGCGTACAGATTGGCATCATCGCCGCGCGCGGCGGCGGGAAACCCTCCGGATCCAGAATGCCGTTCCATTTCCCGCCGCATATGACTTTATTGTAATAATGGATAAGCTGTCTGCGCGCATCCTCTGTCTCCCTTGATTTCTCTGTATAGAAAGCGGCAGCCTGCATATTGCCGCGGTCATACATCAGCGTACTCCTGTCCCCGTAATAATAAGACAGACTGGTGAAATACGCGGCGTGGATGCGCATCAGTACCATCTGGAAAAAGGCATCCCTTTCTTCCGCGGGAAGACGCCCATATAACGCATTCCCCTCCGCAAACATCTCCTCATACCGATGGATGCGCACTGCCGCCTCGTCGCCGTATGCAGTCTGCGAAAATGCGTCATAGTCCATGTTTTCCAGCTTGCGCACATTTGTCAGCTGCGAGAAATCATTCAGCAGTCCCGATACCTGCCTTCCGATCTTTCCTGTAAACATACGGTCGATCCAGTCTGCCACAAAAGCATCCACGTCCTCTGTCAGGGCGCCCGTTTTCCCGATCTCCCATGCAAGCCTTAGAAAGAACGTAATCTCCTGCTCAAGCGGCTTCATCGCACCGCTGTTGAGCACCCACAACCTGCGTATGCCCTCATCCCACGCCTTCTGCAGCTCGTTCCTCGTATGTGCCAGCGGAATGGAACACAGAAATACATAGGACATGCTCGGCGGCGCCCAGTAAGAATTGTGGTAGTAGATCCCGTTCCCGCCTCTGCGCCCTTTTTCTTTCTCGGAAGGATAACGCCGGATATATCCGTAATTGTCATTTGCCCACACAAGCGTCATGTCCTCCGGGATCTCCAGGGCGTTATCATACAGCTCCAGCACTTCCTTATAGGGAATGAACGTCATCATCGTGTCACGCCCGAGTGTGTCCCGCAAGATTTCGCGCTGGTCCGCGATGATCTTCTCCAGAAGTGCCACCTTGGCGGCACGGATCTCCTCCGCAGTCTTTCCTTCCAGATTTTTTGTCTCAAACCCGGAATCATGGATGCCGCGCATGCCAAGCGTATAGCACACTTCAAAATCCCGGTTCTGCTCTACACTCTCCCTCCAGTATTCCTTGAGAATATCCCTGTTCCTGCCCTCTATCGAATAATCGTATACCGCATCTGTATAGCCCTTTTTCCGGATCCATGGATTCCACTCCCGGTTGTTGGAGCGCATCAGCATATCGCAGTGGGAAGTCCCTACAACGAGACCCATGCGGTCTGCAAGCGCCCCGTTTTCCGGCTTTAGATTGAAGGAATTGACGTGCATCGCGGGCCAGATATAGTTTGCTTTCAGGCGGAGCAGAAGTTCAAATACTTTCTCGTAAGTCTTCACGCCGATCGTCGGCTCCTTCATGTAATTCTGAACCCACGCTTCCAGCTCCTCCTCATCGTTGATGAAGATGCCGCGGTACTCCACTGACGGATAGTCTGCTTTTAGGTAACGCTCCGGAAGTGTAAACGCCTGTCTTTTCCGCACCGGCACGTCCGCCCAGAAATACCATGGTGACACGCCCAGCATCTCGCAGAATTCGTATATTCCGTAGATGGTTCCGCGCCTGTCACTGCCCGCAATGACCAGCTGTCCCTCCGAAATGCTGTGCTGATATGCCTCCCTGCGCAGACGGCCTGTCTCATCGCGCAGACAGCCGAAATCTGAACACTCTCCGATTGTGTCTGATCCATCCAGTGTTCTGACCAGAATCTTTGCAGGCGCTTGTCCCTGCTCCTGGTCTTTGCTGCCCTGCATCACCTGTACTGACAGACCCAGCGTCTGTTCCAGATCGTTTGCCAGATTGGAAACAGCGATCTTTACCGCCTCTGTTTCCTTGTTGCTCATCTGTATCACGCAAAGCTGTCCTTTTTTTAATTCAAAATCCATCTTCACCCTCCGTCCGGCGCGCTGCCGGGTGCCGTCTCCTCCGACAGGAATCAATTTACATGCATTTTTATTTCAGAAAACCATGATTTGAGAAAATCATGATCAAACAAAATTTTCCATTCCGGAAAATCCGTGACCGAAAAAGTTTTAAAGCGACCCGCTCAAACCGATTTTTACAGGCGGCAGGCGCCAAGGGTATCACCTTCCCCGTCGCTTACAGACATTGGTTTCTACTATCCTGAAGAAAAAAGGTGGAGTTTGTAAGCCTGTAGGTTCCTTTTCCGGTTTTGATTACAACCCCATCAACTTCATACTGATTAAGGATTCGTTGCAGTTGGCGGGTGCTGCAATTTAATTGAAATGCAGCCTGCTGCAAGCCTCTCAACGCTCCCCCGCCACATTTATACTTCATGTAAGTCAGGACACGCTGCTTTAAGTTTGCAGGCGCAGCGTCGATTGTTGTAATGGACTCCATTTTTTGTGTTAAGGATTCACATATCAACTGCAAAAACCGGCAATTTTCCAGCAGTGCACTCTTGCTTGTTTCGACAGATAGGGCAAGGCAGATCACTTTGCCATTTGATTCTGCATAGACATTGTTCAATTGGTGCGGAAAGATTTCCATTTCACCGAGCAGATCATTCTCCTTACTGTTTGCAAGAGAATATTCCGCCCCATTATCCTTAATCAAGTAAATGCTTACCGAACCTTGAATTATTATTTGGAATAAGTGTTCCTGCTGTAACGGCATGGTTATAAATTCGCCTTTTTCGTATTGTGCAACAAATAAATGTTCCTGTAATCCGCGCATTATGGATTCATGTTTTGTCTGCCTCAAATAGGTTTCAACGAGCGTTTTATCATAGAATCTTCTCATATATTTTCTCCCAACAAGACATATGTCCGCGTTATCCCATTCATTATAGCGTATACTGGCATAAATTACAAGGAACAGATTGTGGAGGCAAGATCAAATGACAATGGTATTTGAAGAAAAAATATTTCAGGATCGGTCATGCGCATGGCGCTGCCTGCTATGCTGGGGCAGTTCACTAGAGCGTGTTTCAAAATTGCTTTTTGGCAGATGTGCGTCACAATTTGTGGGAGATTTGTGCCAAATGAAGGGCGCATAGCGGGCTATGTAACCTGAATTTGGCGCAAATATCACGCAAAGTGGTGAATGCGACGCATACGCGTCGCTATGCAGATGTCAGGAATGAATTTTGAAACACGCCCTAGCACCATGTAATAAAGTGGATAAGAAGAAAAGTTGTATTGGCTAATGGTTTGTTACGCTTTAGCAACTTTAGAAGTGTTATTTTGTAAGGGGTTGAAAAAGGCATAGATGGTTTTATATATATTTATTCTTATAAATGGTCTTTTGTTGCGTAACATTTCAAAAATGGGTTGCCAAATTGACGGGATTTGCTATAATAAATGCGTGGCAACATTTTGGCAACAGAAAATCAGCAAGCCATAATAAATGATGTAA
>CATKXE010000109.1 GCA_949840465.1 uncultured Lachnospiraceae bacterium
GGTCTGACCCCTATGGCTGTGAATGTGACCCCTGTGGTCACGGTTTTGACCCCTCTCCTTGTCTAACGTGACCACATTACAAGAAAAATCACAAATCTCTATAATCCCTTGGCGCATACCCTGTCTTTTCACGGAAACATTTTCCAAAATGGCTCATATGGCGGAATCCCACTTTAGAAGCAATCTCCCCGATTGGCTCATCGGTGTTTTTGATGAGAGTGGCGGCTTTGGAGAGGCGGTATTCCATGAGGTACTTGTAAGGGGTTGTCTGGAGGCTTAGTTTAAAGCAGCGCAGACATTCCGATTTGCTGACGTTTCCGCTTTTCGCCAGGGCTTCCAGTGAAATTTCCTCCGCGTAATGTTTTTCGATATAGCTTAAAAAGCTCTGCATGCGTGTATTGACATGGCCGGACCGCCCTGCGGACGGTACTTTAAGGCACAGGAAGATATTTTTCTGTATTTCAAGCCATAGGGAAGATAATTGCAGCAGCACTTCATATACATAAAATTCTGTTTTGCTGTTTTCAAGGGAAACAAGCGTCTGGAGGGTGGATAAAACCTTGTTGCACCAGGCTTTTTTTTCTTTGAAGGCAAAAATGGGAATCTGTGGGTGTCCCACTATTTTGTCTACGAGGATTCCTGCCGGGCTCTCGGAATAAAATTTCAGGAAGTAATCCGGAAAGATAAAGCTGTTATAGTGGCAGGGGCCGTCCGGCATGACGAGATGGACCACGTCCCGGTTGATAAATATAGCTTCCCCTTTATGGAGGGATATTTTTGCATCCAGCGTCTGGATGGTGATGTCTCCCTCCAAAACGTAAATGAATTGAAGATCTTCATGCCAGTGCATGACACGGAAGCCGGGGTTCCTGGGATAGCCCCTGTCGTTGATGACATCAAGGACGAGATACGGGAAATCGGTTCCGGCGTTTAGGTTTACGGAATTGAGATAGCTGTCTGTTTTTGGCATGAGGTTCCTCCTTTTTTATAAGTTGGATATATTTTTATAATTTTCGGTGATTTATTGATATGAAATATTCATAATCCATGATATAGTGATAATGTAAAAAACAAATTTTGTCAAGCTAAAAATCTTCCGGATAAAATCAATCATGCGGGGATTGTGCAGGAATATAAAAACGCAAATACCATGTCCGAAAACGGCGAGCATTTGAAGCGGATGTGCGGTATGATGATTACAGATGTTATGAATGGGGGTGATGCGGGGATGGAGGAAACAAAGGACTCTCTGTATGCGGCGTTTAAGGCAAAGGATACGAGATTTGACGGACGCTTTTTTGTGGGGATTTCATCTACTGGGATTTACTGCCGTCCGGTCTGCAGGGCAAAACAGGCAAAAAAGGAGAACTGTACCTTTTTCTCTTCTGCGGCGGAAGCGGAGGCGGCGGGGTTCCGCCCGTGCCTTTTGTGCAGGCCGGAGCTTGCGCCGGGAGGTTCAGAGGCGGATGCGGCATCCGTCCTTGCGCACAAGGCGGCCGTGCTGCTGGAGGAAAACTGTGGCAGCGGACAGAGCCTTTCGGAACTTGCGGGGCGACTTGGCTGCACGGACAGACATCTGCGCCGCGTCTTTATGGAGGCATACCATGTCTCCCCGGTGCAGTACCTGCAGACGTGCAGGCTTCTGCTTGCCAAGAGCCTGCTGACGGATACGGGCTTGTCGGTGCTGGATGTGGCAATGGCGGCAGGGTTTGGGAGCCTGCGGCGCCTGAATGACCTTTTTCAGGAGCATTATGGGTTGGCACCCACGGCTTTACGGAAAAAAACGGCAGAGGGGAAAGGGCATACGGAAACCATAACGGCAGGGCTGGGTTACAGGCCGCCCTATGGCTGGGAAAAGATATTGGAATTCCTTTCCCAGCGTGCGATCCCTGGCGTGGAAGCGGTGCGTGACGGAGCCTATGAGCGTACGGTCTGCCTTACGGACAGGAAAGGAAGGACTGTGCGGGGATGGGTCAGTGTCAGGAATGACGGGGAAAAGAACAGGCTTGTGGTTACGCTTGGCGATACCCTGATCACGGTCATGCCCCAGGTATTGGCACGGATACGGCGGATGTTTGATCTATGCTGTAATCCGGACGCCATAGGAGAAACTTTGCAGGCCATGGACGAAATAGCTCCCGGTCTGTGGGTTCCAGGAACCCGCATCCCCGGATGTTTCGATTCTTTTGAAATGTCTGTCCGGGCCGTCCTGGGGCAGCAGATCACCGTGAAAGCGGCGGGGACGCTGGCGGGAAAAATTGCAGGGACCTATGGGAAGCCGATTGAGACCGGCATTCCGGGGCTGACGCATACATTCCCCTCCGCAGGGGATATTGTGGCTCTCAGTGGACCAATCGAGGAACATTTGGGCGTGCTTGGGGTGATAGCGGCCAGGTCAAGGTGCATCCTCGCCATAGCGCAGGCATTGACAGATGGTAAAATATCGCTTGATTTCTGTGCAGACCCGGAAACAGAGATGAAAAAGCTGCTGGGGATCAAAGGGATCGGGAACTGGACGGCAAGGTATATCGCCATGAGGACGCTTGGATGGACGGATGCTTTTTTGGAGACTGATGTGGGGATTAAAAAGGCGCTTCCGGACCGCACGGAAAAGGAGATGCGGGAACTTTCCGAAAGATGGAGTCCGTGGCGCAGCTATGCTACCATAAGCCTGTGGAATTCCCTATAAAAGTATTATGAGCAGGAGGAAACGATAATGCAGTATACGGCAAAGTATCAATCGCCGGTGGGAGAAATCCTGCTGGCTGCCGATGAGATCGGCCTGACGGGGTTGTGGTTTGAGGGCGAGAAGTTTTATGCTGACAGCCTTGACCCGGAACACGAGGAAAAAGAGCTGCCGGTTTTTGAGGCTGTGAGAAAATGGCTGGACATTTATTTTTCCGGGAAGGAGCCGGATTTTATGCCGCCTGTCCATATGATCGGCTCCCCGTTCAGGCTCAGTGTGTGGGAACTATTGCGGCAGATTCCCTATGGGGAGACGGTGACTTACGGGGAACTGGCGAAAATGGTCGCGGAAAAACGGGGACTCTCCCGTATGTCCGCACAGGCGGTAGGAGGCGCGGTGGGGCATAATGAGATTTCCATCATCGTCCCCTGCCACCGGGTGGTAGGGTCTGACGGCAGCCTGACCGGATATGCGGGCGGAGTGGATAAAAAAGAGCGGCTTCTTACTCTGGAAGGGGTAGATATGAAAAAGCTGTTTGTGCCCACAAAGGGAACGGCGTTATAGAAATGGGACATATTCTAAATGAGCCGCTTATTTATGAAATACTTTCTGTAGTGGAAGAAATCCCGGAGGGATGTGTTGCGACTTATGGGCAGATTGCAAAACTGATCGGCAGGGACAGGAATGCCCGTCTTGTGGGGAAAGTCCTCAGTATGGCAGAGTTTTACGGGAAGTATCCTTGCCACAGGGTTGTCAACCATGCGGGGCGGATGGTTCCCGGATGGCGCGAACAGGGATATCTGCTGCGGCAGGAGGGAGTTCCGTTTAAGGATAAACTCCATGTGGACCTGAAACGCTGTCAGTGGGATTGTGAAAACGGATAAAGGAGAGATGAAGATATGCTGTACATGATGCGGTATGATTCCCCCATCGGGCCGCTTCTGCTTGTAGAAAAAGAAGGGGCGCTGGCAGGAGTATGGATGGAAGGGCAGAAATATTATCTTGGCTCCCTGCAGAAGGAAGCATCGGGGCAGGGGAAAGAGTATGCGGATACAAAAGTGTTGGGACAGACAAAGGAATGGCTTGACCGTTATTTTGCGGGGAAGAAACCGGATATCGGAGAGCTGACGCTTGCACCGGCAGGAAGTGATTTTCGTAAAGCGGTCTGGAAGATACTCTGCGAGATTCCCTATGGGGAAGTTACGACTTATGGGGAAATATCGCGGAAGATAGCCGACCGGCGTGGAATCGAAAGGATGTCGGCGCAGGCGGTGGGAGGCGCGGTGGGGCACAATCCGATCTCCATTATCATTCCCTGCCACCGGGTGGTGGGATCGGACGGGAGCCTGACAGGGTATGCCGGCGGATTGAAAAAGAAGATTAGCCTGCTTACACTGGAAGGGGTGGATATGGAGAAGCTGTTTGTGCCGGAAAAAGGGACAGCGTTATAGCGTGGGGAAGGGAAGGATCATGACCAGGGAAGAAAAAATCAGGGCAATGCAGGAGCGTGACAAAAGTTATGATGGTGAATTTTATGTAGCCGTCAGGACGACAGGGATTGTATGCCTGCCCAGCTGTCCAGCGAAACCTTTGCCAAAGAATGTGGAATTTTACGGCACACTGGATGAGGCCCTAAAGGAAGGATACCGTCCGTGTAAACGGTGTAAGCCGGAAGAATTTGACGAAGGGAAAGAAGGGAAACAGATTTGAAAGAGCAGGTGGAAAAAGGGATGGCTCTGACAGAAGAATTGAAAGATATCCTGCTGGCAGGCGGCGCCGACCTGGCAGATGCGGGGGATCTGTCCGGCCTGCCGGAAACGGTACGGTGCGGCCTGCCGGTTGGTGTGAGCATAGCGGTAAAATATCCGAAGGATGTGATCCGGGGGATTTCCGAACTGCCTACACAGGAGTACCGTAACTGGTATGGGGCGTTGAATGAGCGGCTGGACTGGCTGTCTGCTGTCGGGGCGGAATTTTTGATAAAAAAGGGGTACCGGGCGGTTGCGCAGACAAGGGAACGGGTCGGCGGCTATGATGAAGGCTGCCAGACCGTGCTGCCCCATAAGACTGTGGCGACCCGTGCCGGTATTGGATGGATCGGGAAGTCTGCGCTGCTTGTTACGAAACAGTACGGCTCTATGGTGCGTCTTTCATCCATCCTGACGGATGCGCCGTTAGCTGTGGCAGAGCCGGTTGACCGTTCCCTCTGCGGCGGGTGTACGGTATGTGAGACAGCCTGCCCCGCAGGGGCGATTCACGGAATCCTTTGGGATACCCGGACAACGCGGGATGAGCTGTTTGATTACAGGAAGTGCAGGGAGATGGCATTGTCGCGCACGGAGCAGGGGTATGGGAAGCGTGAAACTTTATGCGGCAAATGTATCGAGGTCTGTCCCTATACAAGGAGATACCTTGCAGGGGCAGAGGCCGGGGAGGTGGGTGTATGCTGATCAATATCAGCGGCCGCACGGATATTGTGAATTATTATTCCGAATGGATGTTCAAAAGGTTTGAGGAAGGGTATGTCCTGTCCAGGAATTCCTTGTTCCCGAATTCTGTCAGGAGGTATGAGCTGACGCCCGAAAAGGTGGACTGCCTTATCTTTGGCTCAAAGAACTTTTCGCCGGTGCTCGGACGGATACATGAGATCACGGAGAGATTCCCTGCCTATTTTTATTATACGATCACCGCATATGGCAGGGATGTGGAGCCGGGCGTCCCGGACATAGATACGAGCATGGAAACATTCAGGGCGCTTTCCCGGATAGTGGGGAGCCGGCGGGTGGCGTGGCGCTATGACCCTGTCCTGCTGACAAAAGAATATACGGTGGAAACGCATCTGGAAACCTTTGAGCGGATCGCAAAGGGGCTGTCGGGGCAGTTTGACAGGTGTATTTTCAGTTTTGTGGAGATGTACAAGAAACATGAGACAAATTTTCCGGAGCTGATTCCCTTGACGGCGGAAGATAAGGACAGGATCGCGGAGGGGTTAGGCAGGATTGCCGCAAGGGAAGGGTTTATCCTGCAGACCTGCGGGCCGGAGGCGGATTACGCGAAATACGGAATCCATACATCCGGGTGCGTCACGCTGGATATCCTGGGCAGAGCAAATGGGCTGGAATTCCGCAAATTGAAGCATAAGGGATTCCGCAAGGGCTGCCATTGCATGGAGAGCCGTGACATCGGGGCGCTGAACAGCTGCCTGAATGGCTGCAAATATTGTTACGCAAATAAGAACGCACAGCTTCCCCGTGAGAATTTCGCCCTGCATGACCCGGAGTCGCCGCTGCTGATCGGGCATCTGAAGCCTGCTGACAGACTGGAAGATGGGGCGCAGAAGACATTCCTTGCTAAAAGCAGTTTTTTGGGACATGAAAAGGGGGAAGCACATGGTTGAATTGTTATCTGAAAAAAGAATGCGGGAGCTGGTACGGCGGTATGGCAGTTTTTACATATATGACAGGGAGATCATAGACCAGTACACGGATCAGCTTCAAAATGATTTTGCAGGGATTCATTTTTTGTATTCACTTAAGGCAAACCATAATCCGGATGTAGCCGGTTTTATACTGTCAAAAGGATTCGGTGCGGATGCGGCCAGCCTGAACGAGGTGCGGATGGGAGCGGCGAATGGTCTTGGGCAGGATGAGATTTATTATTCTGCTCCGGGTAAAACGGATGAAGATATCCGGGGTGCAATCCGAAATGCGGTTTTGATCGCGGACAGTCTGGATGAAGTGGAGCGTATCAACAGGATAGCGGGTGAAGAAGGTCTGTCGGTTCCTATCGGCGTGCGTATAAATCCGGATTTTTCATTCCATGGCAGCGGCGGCCGCCCTTCAAAATTCGGAATTGATACGGTTCAGGCGCTAAATGCTGTCTCTGCATGGGAGGAATGCGCAAATATCCGGGTTACTGGCATCCATGTCCACCTGCAAAGTCAGGAACTGGACGCGGCAATCCTGGCGGAATATTACCGCCGGATGTTCCTGCTTGCGGATTGTTTTCAGGCAGCCCTGGGGAGGGAACTGGATTTTATCAATATGGGCGCGGGAATGGGCATCCAGTATTCCGGACGGGACACAGTGCTTGATACGGGACGGCTTGGAGAGGCGGTCAGAGAAATGCTGGCATCATTCCGTGTAAAATTTAGGAAGACAAAGGTTTTAATTGAGACAGGGAGATACGCTGTAGGAAAAGCAGGATTTTATGTGACTCATGTGTTGGATAAGAAGACTTCTTATGGGAAGACATTTGTGATCTTGGCAAATACGCTGAATGGGTTCCTGCGGCCATCCATAGCGCGGCTGGTAGCCAGATATGCGGGGAATGACGTGCCTGCCGGGAGTGAGCCGCTTTTTACTTCGTTGGATGCCTTTGAGATTGCCAGTTTCCGTCCGGAGTGGGAAGGGACGGAAACGGTCACCCTTGTGGGAAATCTTTGCACGGCTTCGGATATGATCGCGGAAGACATTATTTTGCCGGTGCTGAAACAGGGCGATCCGCTGATCATCAGCAATGCCGGAAGCTATGGCGCGGTGCTGTCGCCCATGCAGTTCTCATCCCAGCGCAGTCCGGCAGAACTGTTTTTGGATGAAACCGGCAGGATATATGAAAGTGGAAAATTGCTTGAAATATGATACGGAGGCAATCATGGAAAACAAGAATGGAGCGGAGAATAAAGATAATCGGATCAGCAGGCGGCAGATGCTGGGATATTGCCTGGCCGGTGCGGTGGGAATCGCATTATGGCGGTTCAGAGGAAGGTCTGGAAGTGAAGATGCAGGAAACGGTACGGACAGCTTCGCAGGCGGCGAGGATGCAGACAGCCTGACAAAACGGCTGAAGGAGGAATTATTTGGGCAGGGCGCTGACCTGGTCGGCATCGGTGACCTGACGGCGCTGCCGGAGCGGAGCAGGAGCCGTCTTCCGGTGGGGATATGCGTGGCCGTGAAGTTTCCGAAGGAGGTTGTGTCGGGAATCGTGGATATGCCCACAAGGGAGTATTATGATTCGTATAATGAACTGAACAGCAGCCTGTACACGATCACGTCCTACGCCGTGAAAAAACTAAAGGAGTGGGGGTATCAGGCGACCACACAGGTAAGCCTGCCCCACAAGACTGTAGCCACCCGTGCGGGTGTGGGGTGGGTAGGGAAATCGAATCTGCTAGTCACGGAAAGCTATGGCTCCATGATCCGGCTTGGCTCTATCCTTACGGATGCGCCGCTTCTGACCGCGGAGCCTGTGAATGAGTCCAAATGCGGGGACTGTATGCTGTGTGTGGATGCCTGCCCGGCTGCGGCGCTGACCGGCAAGCTGTGGGATACCACGGTAGAGCGTGATGAAATCCTGAATACATCCAAATGCAGCGCGATGGCGGTTGAGAGGTCGATTGCGGGGTTCGGGATTCCGATAGAACTCTGCGGAAAATGCTTTGCGGTGTGTAAATATACGCGGCAGTACATAGAGGGCGGGGAGGCATAGGGGAAGCTGATGGGAAGGAGGGATGCGGCATGTTTGGCGTGGGCGGACAGGAGCTTTTGGTAATTTTGTTTATCATACTGATATTATTCGGGGCGGATAAAGTCCCTAAGCTGGCAAAGGGCATGGGGGAGGCAGTGCGTGAGTTCAGGAATGCCGTAAAGGGCGCAGGAGAGGACGGCACAGAAAATACGGGGAATGGTCAGGGCGATTCTAAAAAAAAATGACATTGACGGAGCATTTCGAGGAACTGCGCAGGCGGCTTCTGTGCTGCCTTGGCGCGGTGGTTCTCTGTGCGGTCCCCTGCGGCATCTTCTGGAGGGATTTATTCGGATGGATAGCCCTATGGCCCATGCGCTTCTGTGAACCGGCTCCGCGGCTGATCTTTACGGCGCCTGCGGATGCCATGTTTTTTATCTTTGAGATTGCACTGACCTGCGGAACGGTGCTGGCATCCCCTGTTTTATTCTGGCAGGCATGGCAGTTTATAGCGCCGGGGCTGTACAGGAAGGAAAAAGCGGTGGCTGCACCCGTGGTGGCCGCATCCGTCTTCTGCTTTCTGTCCGGGGCCGCATTCTGCTATTTTTTCCTGCCCCTGTTTTTGAGATTTCTGACAGGGGTTGTGGGAGGGCTGATAGAACCGCTCTTTCGGATAAATGAATATTTCGGTTTCCTGCTCAAAATGTGCCTGGTCTTCGGCCTTGCCTTTGAACTTCCGGTAGTTTCATTTATACTGTCCAGAGCAGGGGTGATAGATTACCGTTTCCTGCGGCGTAATTTCCGGCACGGGATTGTTGTCATAGTTGTGGCGGGGGCGGTTCTGACGCCGACAGTGGATGCGCTGTCGCTTCTGTTTTTTGCCCTGCCGCTTGTGGCGCTTTACGGGGTCAGCATTCTTATTTCATTTGCAGCACAAAGAGGGAGAAAACTGTGAAGTAAACTTCCCAATATTGAATAAAAGCCCGCTGAAGCGGACTTGAAAGGGGTAAGAGTTGAAAAAAGGAAGAAAGGGATTGAAAACGGTGATTGATCTTGCCATGATGGCGCTGATCCTGATACTGATGGCTTACCATGTCACCGGGAACCGGCTGCATGAGTGGCTGGGCATCCTGTTATTTTTGTTGTTTTTCCTGCATCATTTTCTGAATCTGAAGTGGTACGGCAGCCTTGTAAAAGGAAAATACGGTGCCCCGCGTATCGTGGGCGTTGTGCTTAACTTTTTGCTTCTGGCAGATATGGTATGCATGATGGCCAGCAGTGTGATGATCTCCCGCGATGTTTTTGGCTTTCTGGATATCGGCGGCGGGGAATTTGGGCGCAGGATGCACATGGTATCGGTGTCGTGGGGGTTCGTCCTTATGTCGGTACATTTGGGCTTTCACGGAGGGATGATGTCCCATATGGCGGGAAAGCGGGTGCGGGAAAGAAGGAAGGACCTGGCGGTGTATGCATGTCGGCTCATGGCGGCTGCCCTGTCTGTCTACGGAATATGTGTGTTTGGAGAGCGGGAAATGGGAGCAAAGATGTTTCTTATGGTGAAATATTCGTTTTTTGACCAGGGGGAGCCTGCGGCATGGGTTTTTGTGGATTACTTTTCCGTGATGGTGCTGTTTGCGGTTCTGTCATATTACGGTATGAGGCGGATGCGGAAAAGATAAGGGGGCAGATTTGCGATGCATGACATATGGAACCCATGGCATGGGTGTATAAAGTGCAGTGAAGGCTGCGACCATTGTTATATGTATTTTCTGGACCGTATGCGGGAGCAGGATGGCTCTAATATTTACAAAACAAAGGGCGGTTTTCGTAAGCCGGTGCAAAAGGACCGGAAAGGGAGGTATAAGATACAGAGCGGGGAGACGGTAAGGGTGTGCATGACCTCGGATTTCTTTTTGGAGCAGGCAGACTCCTGGAGGGAGGAAGCCTGGGATATGATGCGGCAAAGGAGGGATGTGGTTTTCTTTCTTTTGACCAAGCGTCCGCAGCGGGTTTTGGAATGTCTGCCGCAGGACTGGGGAGCGGGATGGGAAAATGTGTTTTTTAATGTTACCTGCGAAAACCAGCGCCGGGCGGATGAGAGGATCCCCATTCTGCTGGAACTCCCTTTCCGGCACAAGGGCGTCATGTGCGCCCCGTTTATCGGGCCGGTCAGTATGAGGCGGTATCTGGAGGACGGACAGATCGAACAGGTCAGATGCGGCGGTGAGAATTATGACGGGGCGCGTCCCTGTCGTTTTGAGTGGGTGAAGGCGCTCAGGCAGGAGTGCGTGGACTTTAATGTTACATTCTGCTTTATAGAAACAGGCACAATGTTCATAAAGGACGGGAAAGCATACCGTATGCCGGATAAAAGGGTGCAGAGTGAGA
>CATKXE010000110.1 GCA_949840465.1 uncultured Lachnospiraceae bacterium
ATCCTCTCTCATTGTTCAACGCCCGCTCTCTTCCCGGATCCCCCTGTTCTGCTCACCTTTGTCTTTGCCCGTTGCTGCCTCTTCTGCGCTCTTCCTGGCCTTTGCTTCTTAGGGAACCATTAGAACCCGAATTTCTCAAGTCCGTTTCCGCCCTGCCTGCCCGAAACCGCCTTCTTGCCTCCTGCTCTTCCTTTGCACGGCGCCTTTGTGCGGCCCTGGCCGCCATCTCCCGCTTGTGCTGAATCATCTCTTCCTCATCTTCACGCACAATATAGAGCCCCTGTATAATCCCGATCATAATCATGGTGCTTAAAATAGAACTTCCCCCGTAACTGACGAGGGGCAGGGTCACCCCGGTGGATGGAATGAATTTGGTCACTCCCCCGATGGTCAGAAACACCTGAAAAATATAGCAGGTCCCAAGCCCTAATGCCACCAGCTTATAAAACCGGTTGCGGAGTTCCAGGGCAATATTCAAAAACATCACATAACAACTTACACAGATCAATACCAGGCAAAGAGCAAAAACCACTCCCAGTTCTTCCGCAATGGCAGAAAATATAAAATCTGTCTCTGCCACCGGGATCAGTTCCGGGCTCCCCTGGCACAGGCCCATACCGAACCAGCTTCCGGTTCCAATGGCAAACAAAGATTGGGCTACCTGATACCCTCCGTCACTGTAAGATGCAAAGGGATCCTTCCATACCGAAACTCGCACCTTAATGTGGGAAAACAGATGATACCCTGCTACAGCAGCCGCACAGCCTGCGCCGATTCCCGCCGCTGCATACAAGGGCTGGCTTGTGGCAGTATAAAGCATCACCAGATAGACCACAAACAGGATCAATGCCGCTCCCAGATCGGTAGACGCCACCAGAACCAGCACATGAGCCGCCGCCACTGCCGTAGTGATCACCACATTCTTAAACTCCGTGGACTTCTTCAGGCTGGCAGCCACAAAAAAGACGAACAGGATCTTTACAAACTCTGAGGGCTGGATGCCGAATCCCCCTATGGTAAATCCCAGCTTCGCCCCGCCGGATGTAACCGCAAAGACCGCAACAAGCAAAAGCGCTCCAAATCCGACGGCTGCATAGATATACATCCAATCCGCCAAAAATTTCATCTTCCGGATTAAGACCGGAACCACCAGTCCAAATGCCGCCCCCAGCACAATGAAGATAAACTGCTTCACCGCACTGTCGTATGACAGCCGCGTGATCATGATCAGCCCCACGCTGAGCAGCATGCACATATTGTTCACGATCAGTCTGGACACATTCGGATAAAGCACCTGATACAGAAGGATCACCGCAACAAGCAGCACGACCTGCACCGCATAGAAAAACAGCAGCTTCACTTCCTCTGTCTTTAAATACATCACTGCATACGCCAGAAACTGCATCATGAACATCAGCGCATTCTGGCGGGCAAATACCCGCCTTTCGTCCTCCTCATAACTCTGTGCAAAAATCGAGAAACAGGAAAACGTATACGCGGCCATTAAGATAATGATTAAATATTTTGATAATTCTACAATAATGTTAACCAAATTTCCACCTGCTTATTTCCATACTTTTTATTTCCGCGAAGCAACCAGCCAGGTGGACATGCATCCCTGTCCATTTGGCGACTGCAGCCCTCTCAGATGACGCCTCTTCGGAAGTGCCCTCTTGTAAAGCTTTCCATCCCCGTACCGGAACTGCCTCCTTCAAAAAAGACCTTCCTAAACGCCAGAAGCACCCTGCGCGTTGTCCGGGCGTCTTCCACCGAAAACTGAAGCCGAAACCGGGCAGGGGCAATCTCCTCCAATGCATCCTTTTCATCAAATAAGCACAGGGGAACAGAATTATAGATTATATTATAGCAGTCCTCACATCGGTTTTCCACATAAAAGTTGTTTTGATACCGATCCGTGAGAATCCGTGTCCCTTTCCCCCTCCGGCATCCTTCCGCCAGATTCCCGACACACTGTGCCGTCACCATCACCGGAAGGTAGCCGTAGACAACCATCTCCATATCCCCGGCTCCCAGATCCAGGATCTCCCTGCGGTTCAGTTCTGCAGGAACCGTAAATTCACGGATCCCCTGCCTAAGCCAGAATGCTTTCGCTGACTGATTCATGGTATAGAGATTCTGATCCAGAATGACATTTTTATCAGGCCGCGCCTCGTCCTGAACCTGCCGCCTGCTTTGGCCGGCAGCGGCTTTCCATAATCCATAGCTTTCATAGTTCCGAAGCATGACGCCGTCAAAACGCACTGTGGAAGCGAAAGACAGGCTTTCCTTCAACTGTTCCGCCGCTTTTCTCCTGAGAATATACGGAAGGGCGAGATACACACACGTCCCCTCATCCCGCATCTTTTGTATTCCATGGAGCAGTTCCCCGGGGACGCCTTCCCCCGGCAAGCCCCTCAGCATCCCGCTGTCCACATAGAGCCGTGATATCTCCGGAAATGCACAGGCTTCCTTCAACTGTTCTACCGTTCCCACCAAAACAGATACCCCGGTTCTGCCTGCCCGTATATTTTCGGATAATCCATCCGTTATAACAGAAGGCGTCCTGACGCAAACAGAGACGCTTTGAATCGGATACTCTCTGTGAAACCGCCCGCAGATTTTTTTTCGCAGCTTCTCCAACGCTTCTCTGCGCATCTCATTGATCTGCTGCATTGGCAGAAATACATCTTCTTCCAGTGCAATCTCCAACTGCTCAAATACAAACTCCGTATTCCCTGTCTTCTCCAGCTGTTTTCTTATACGCGTCCCATCCAATGGGCTCTTTTCCGCCCGTTCCACCGGTATCCCCGAAAAAACCTGCACGGAAACCTCCCCCATCCCCACCGTGAATTCTGCAAATTTTCCGGGCAGAAGGCTCAGGAAACCGTAAATCTTTTCCTGCTTTCTCCCTGAACAAAACTTCTGCAGACCTGTAAGAAGCTTTTCATTCCTGGTGCGGAAGAGAATACAGTCCTTTTTTAAATGGACCCCTTTGGGTACCGGTATTTCCATACGACTGTTTTTCTTTAAATCCGTGCCGAATGTATAATTCCCCTTCTTGGGAAATGACAGCACGTCCCCTTTGTGGATATCTGTCAGAGCGCATCCCGCTGCTTTACCGCCCTTTTGAGAAAGGATTTTCAGCGCCGGTACTCCGGCATGGTTCGGACGTTCTGCAAAGACCATATCCCTCCCATTTTGCTGATGATAATAGCCGGTGTGAAATCCGCCCCGGTTATACAGATCCATCAGCATTTCTTGATCCTTCACACTGACCGAATACTTTTCTTTGCCGACTTTCTGATAAAGATCCACATATTTCCGATACATAGACGTCACTCCGGCAACATACTCCGGCCCTTTCATCCGGCCTTCAATCTTGAAAGAATCAATTCCCGCCTCGATCAGTTCCGGAATCAGACCCAAAGTACAGATATCCTTTAAGCTTAGCAGATGGCCTTTCGTTTCCCCAACAGAATAAGGCAGTCTGCAAGGCTGTGCGCACTGCCCCCGGTTCCCGCTCCTGCCTCCGATTAAGCTGCTCATCAGGCATTGGCCGGAATAGCAATAACAAAGCGCGCCGTGGACAAAACATTCGATCTCCATCCCGGTCTCCTGCTTCATATAACGGATCTCTTCTAAAGACAATTCTCTTGCTGGAACCACGCGGACGGCGCCGCATTCTTTGAAAAATCCCGCGCCCCTGGCGCCTGTAATTGTCATCTGTGTACTGGCATGGATATCCATCTCTGGAAAAGCAGCCCTGATAACCTCAAGCACGCCCACATCCTGCACAATGACCGCATCCAGCCCATTCTTGTAGAGCGGTTCCAGATACGTATAAAGCAAAGGGATTTCCTGATCCTTTAAAAGTGTATTCACTGTGAGATAAAAACGCAGGCCATGCAGGTGCGCCTCATCAATCGCTTTTTGAAGTTCTTGTTCTGAGAAGTTCTTTGCATATGCACGGGCACCAAAATAAGGACCGCCTGCATAGACTGCATCCGCCCCTGCCAGAAGCGCTGCACGGAAACATTCACAGGAACCTGCCGGTGCCAATATTTCCACACATCGCCTGTTATTCTTTTTTGAGTCCCCTCTGCCACGACATTGATTGTCCTGTCCAAAAATCATGAATACTCCTCAAATACAGAAAAACCGCCGCCAATTCTTCTGCCTGCGCCCCTGTCGCATATTCAGGCATGTTCCTATAAAATCACTTCCTGCGGTTCTTCATCTCAGTCTCCAGCTTCACAATCTGCATCTGCAGATCATTATTCTCTTCCTTCATCTTGGCAAGTTCCTTTTCCGCGTTCTCCAGCTTAATCTGAACAGATATCAATTCGTGCTTCAGGTCATACATCTCCTTGTCTTTCAGTTCAATATCGCTTTCCAGAGAGTCCCCCTGCTTCTTTGCTTTAAAATAATCGTCCGCGATATTCAGGGCAAGGAGTACGTTGCGGGTATCTGCGCTCTGCTTGCGGTAACCCTCGCTGTTCGCACATTCTGTAATCTTATGGTTCAGATACGAAGATACCTTCTGCAGATATTCTTCACCTTCAAATCCGCTTAAAGTATAAACTTTCCCTCCAATCAGTACTTCTGTAAAATGCTTTGCTGAACTCATAGCTTTCTCTCCTTGCGTTTATTAATGTTATTATAAACTATCCGACAGCAAAAACCAACTGTTTTTTCAAGGAATTACCAGTTCTTTCCTCGTAATGTGACGGCAAAATACTTTTTTAATCGTATTCCTCCGGAGGGATTCCCAAATGGGCATATGCCAGTTCTGTAACCACGCGTCCCCTGGGGGTCCGCTGGATGAATCCGTTCTTCAAAAGATAAGGCTCATAAACATCCTCCAGCGTCCCGGCATCCTCCGAAATGGATGCGGCCAGAGTATCCAGCCCTACCGGTCCGCCCTGAAACCTCTCGATCATCGTAAGCAGGATATTACGGTCAATACGATCCAAACCATATTTATCCACATCCAGAAGATCCAATGCGTAGTCGGCCACAGACTGTGTAATCACTCCGTCATACTTCACCTGCGCAAAATCACGCACCCTCTTCAATAAACGGTTTGCAAGCCTTGGGGTTCCTCTGGAGCGCTTTGCCAGCTCCCTTGCCCCCTTTTCTTCAATCTCAACCTCTAATACGCGTGCGGAACGGAGGATAATCGTGGTCAATTCTTCTTCTGTGTAAAATTCCAAATGATGGATCACCCCAAATCGATCCCGAAGCGGCGCTGTTAGCATCCCTGCGCGTGTGGTGGCTCCAACTAAGGTGAATTTTGGCAGATCCAGACGGATGGAACGCGCTGTGGCGCCTTTTCCAATTAAAATATCAATGGCATAATCTTCCATCGCAGGATACAATACCTCTTCCACCTGACGGTTCAGCCGATGGATCTCGTCTACAAACAAAAGATCATTCTCCTGCAGATTATTCAGGATCGCAGCCATCTCCCCCGGCTTTTCAATAGCCGGGCCTGACGTGATCTTAATATTCACTCCCATCTCATTGGCTATAATCCCGGCCAGAGTCGTCTTCCCCAACCCCGGCGGACCGTAAAAGAGCACATGATCCAGCGCGTCCCCTCTTTCCTTTGCCGCACTGATGTAGATACTTAAAGTCTCTTTTGCCTTTTCCTGCCCGATATAATCTTTTAAAAGCTGAGGCCGAAGGTGGTTTTCGATCTTGATATCTTCTTCCAGATTCTCTGTTGTTATGATTCTCTTCCCCATATACTTCCCCTATTTTTAAAAATGCTTCAATGCCTCTTTGAGCACCTCTTCCACCGTGGCATTTTCCAGCCTGACTTTTTTAACTGCCTTTAAGCTCTCCGTACTTCCATACCCAAGGGCCACCAGAGCCTGAACCGCCTCCGATTGGACGCCGCTGTCAAATGCCTCCGTAGAAGCCTCCCCTGCTTCCCCTGCCGTTGAATGAAGCATATCCTCCAGATCCAGTTTATCCTTTAATTCGATAATCAACTTTTCTGCCGTTTTCTTTCCGATACCCGGCGTGGCAGATATGGCTTTTACATCCCCGGACAGCACTGCAAAGCGTAAATCATCCGCCGAAAGCCGGGAAAGGATGCTAAGCGCCCCCTTCGGCCCAATCCCGCTGACTCCAATCAGCAGCTTGAAAACCTCCAGGTCATCCCTTGTAAGAAAGCCGAACAACTGCATGGCGTCTTCCCGGACATTCAGATAGGTATGTATCTTTACTTCCTTCCCCGTCTGCGGCAGAAGCCCCAGAGCACGCTCCGGCATATAGATCCCGTAGCCCACGCCATGAACGTCCACCACTGCTTTATCCCTTTCCACTGCCGCCAGATTCCCCTTGATATATGAAATCATCCGAACCCTCCCTCCTTCTATGATACACTTCCGTAATCCGCGCCTGCCTTTGCGGCTGATTTTCCGCCAGATGCGCCTTATTCGGCCGCCATTTTACACAATCGATTTTCAGCAAACGTACAGATCGCGGCAAATTTCAGATATGCCTTACCCTCTGAAACACCTCATTGGCAGCAATGCCAATGAGAAGCCCTGTGGCAAGCCCTGCAATCAAAAGAACCGGGAAATAATACCCCACCCGATAGGTCTCTACAACCGCCATTGCCACTAAAAGCTGCCCCATGTTATGGGACACTCCCCCTGCGGCACTGACCCCCATGATGCTGAACTTCCCGGTTCTTTTCAGAAATACCATCACCAGCATACTCATAAGCCCGCCTGCCAGACTGTATAATATGCTCCATAGATTCCCAAAAAGAAATCCGGACAGGACAATCCGGACGACGGACAGCAGAAGTGCTTCCCTGGCGTTCCGCTTATATAAAAGAATCACGGTCAGAAGGTTGGCAAGTCCTAACTTAATCCCGGGAATTCCAAAAGAAAATGGAATAAGCGTCTCCAGATAGCTGAAGATCAAAGCCAATGCCGTAAATACCCCAAAATATGCCGCCCTGTGCCTCAAATAGATTCCTCCCGCCATGATTCCGAAATAGATTCCCCCTGTGCGCGTCTCTGTCAGGAAAGAGCCGTCATGTAACCGAATCCACTTCCCCTTCCTCTCCGCCCACAATGGAAACCACCACTTTATTGGGAAGGCAGATAATGGACTCCCCTTCCCGTGAGATTGCCTTTTGGTTCACGCACAGCTTGTCCGGGCAGTCCGCCCATACCATGTCTGCTTTCCCATCCTTGATCACCAGACGGTTCCCGTCCCCAATCTCAACCGTATGGTCTTTTGAAAGAGGCCAGGAGCCGAATGTTCCCCCGTCTATAGTGACGACTGCCATAGCATCCCCCTGGCTGGGACGCATAAAATGGATTCCCAGAAAAATCAATGCGGCAGCCAGCACCGCTATTATCAATATCCAGTCATTTTTCTTCATACAGCCTCCCAAAGCCCTGCTGTTCCAACCATCGTGTGATTTGCTCTGAATATCATATCACATACCATTTAAGAATGCAACCACTTTTCGAATACCTGTTCGTTTATTTTCATATGGTTTTTAGTTGAAGAAGGTACCGGAGAACTGCATTTCTGATTGTATTTCCTTTCACACCCGGATATAATGTAGTTAATACAAATTCCACATCCAAAAGAATACGAAAAAGATAGGAAAGGAAAATCCATGAAAAAAGCAGCCTCGATTCTTGCGGCCATCCTGCTGCTCCTGTTACTTGCGTCATGCTCTTCTCCGCGAAAGGAGGAGAAATTATCTGCCAGGGGCATTTATTTTGACACGATCATCCAGATTGATGCCTGGGGAGCCAAAACCTCCACACTGGACGAATGCAAAAGAATATGCGAACGCTATGAACAGCTTTTCAGCAATAAAATAGAGACCAGCGAGATATCCCGGATCAACGCCTCTGCGGGGACTGCCGCAGAAGTCTCTTCGGAGACTCTGGAACTGATCTCTCTGGCCCTGCATTACTGTGAACTGTCGGGCGGAAAATTCGACATCACCATCGCGCCTTTAAGTGATCTCTGGAATTTTACGGATAATGAGGCGCATGTGGTTCCCGATGCCGCAGCAATCGAAGAAGCCCGCTCCCATGTAGATTACAGAAAGGTCCTGGTTGATGAAAATGCCTCCACGGTGACCCTGCTGGACCCTGGGGCAAAGATCGATCTGGGCGGCATCGCAAAAGGGTACATTGCCGATCAGTTAAAGGTTTATCTGAAAAGCGAAGGCGTGGAGCATGCCCTGATCAATCTGGGCGGAAACGTGCTCACCCTGGGGACTGCCCTTGACGGCAGCCCCTTCCGGATCGGAATCCAGAAACCTTTTGACGAGCAGAACGCATACATTGACATTGTAGAGGCTGAGGATTGCTCTGTAGTCTCTTCCGGAGTGTATCAACGGTATTTTGAAAAGGACGGAAATTTGTACCACCACATCCTGAACCCGGAGACAGGCTATCCCTATGAGGGCAGCCTGCTCCAGGCAACGGTCATCTCCCGCTCCTCCGCAGACGGGGATGCCTTAAGCACCTGCTGCTTCGCCCTGGGGCTGGAAGACGGCAGCGCCCTGATAGAGCGCCTGGAGGATGTACAGGCTGTCTTTGTGACCGGGGACGATCGCTTGCACTATGTAGGATATGAAGATCCTGAAAAATGATCCTACAGTTGCTTTTGAAGAAAACCATGGAAACGGATCGTTGAACCGCCGCAAAAAAGGGATTATGTATAAAAACATAATCCCCCTCTATACATCCGCAGCTCTTTACGACACCGGTATCTGCCTCGGCGTAATGATCTTCCGCGGGCATTTCTCTGCACAGACGCCGCAGTTCGTACATTTCGAGGCATCGATATGCGCCAGGAAGTTGGTCACCTTGATCGCCCCAGCCTCACAGTTTCGCTCGCACAGCTTACAGCCGATACAGCCCACAAGGCAGACGTCCATCAGCGCTTTTCCTTTATCATTGGAATTACACTGTACAAACGTCTTCTGGTCATAAGGCACCAGCTCGATTAATTTCTTCGGGCACGCGGCGATACATTTTCCGCAGGCCTTACATTTTTCCTTATCCACCACTGCAATCCCGTCCACAATGTGGATTGCGTCAAAGGGGCAGGCCTTTACACAGGAGCCGTACCCCAGGCATCCATAATCACAGCCCTTCGGCCCGGTATCCTGCATCATGTTGACCATGGCACAGTCCTGAAGGCCATAATACTCATATTCATCCTGCGCCTTTTCACAGGTTCCCCCGCACTTTACAAATGCAGTCTGGCGCACCTGGTCTCCTGCCGCCCGACCCATAATATCGCCGATCTTCGCAGCAACCGGAGCGCCTCCTACCGGGCACGCACCGACTTCCGCCTCGCCCTTTACAATGGCCGCTGCCAGGCCGGAACAGCCCGCATAGCCGCAGCCGCCGCAGTTATTTCCCGGAAGGACGCCGAGAATGGCCTCTTCACGTTCGTCTACTTCCACTGCAAATGCCTTACCGGAGATGCCTAAGAATACACCGATCAATAAACCGGTTCCTCCAACGATCACAGCAGCCAGCAGAATTCCTGTTATGCTCATGCTTCTCTTCCCTCCTTAAATCAAACCGGAAAATCCAAAGAACGCAATCGCCATCAGGCCGGAGGTAACCAGCACAATGGGCGTCCCCTGAAATGATTCCGTAATGTCATTGTATTCAATCTTCTCCCGGATTCCTGCCATCAGCACGATTGCCACTGTGAATCCGACCGCCGTACCAATCCCGTACACAAGCCCTTCCAGAATACTGTAGGATTTCTGCACATTGGTCAAAGCAACGCCCAGCACCGCGCAGTTGGTGGTAATCAGAGGAAGATACACGCCCAACGCATTATAGAGCGGGGGCATCGCTTTCTTTAAAAACATCTCCACGAACTGTACCAACGCCGCGATCACCAGAATGAATACAATCGTCTGCAGATATTCCACATGCGCCGGCACGAGAATTCCCTTGTAGATGATACTTGTCACAAGGGATGCGATAGTAATAACGAAAATAACCGCACCGCCCATGCCGGACGCCGTCTCCACCTTTTTGGAAACGCCGAGGAACGGACAGATACCAAGGAACTGGCTGAGTACAACGTTATTTACAAGTGCGGAACCAATTGCAATAATCAATAATTCTTTCATCTATGTACTCCTCCTACTCTTCATTCCCTGTCGGAAATACTTTGCCGCCGCATGCACTGTTTGTACAGGACGCACAGCCCTCTCCGCAGGAAGCTGTCTCTACTACTTTTTTGCCCTTCTTCTTTGCATTGTTCTTCATCTTGTTCTGGAGAGCCGTAAGCCCTGCCAGCACGAGGAACGCTCCCGGAGCCAGGATAAAGATGGTTACCGG
>CATKXE010000111.1 GCA_949840465.1 uncultured Lachnospiraceae bacterium
CCGATTGGATTTTCACAAAATCTAAGGGATTTAATAACTCTTATATTTTGTTTTCATGAACTGCTCTAACTACTGAAAACATTAAATTTGTGCAAGGTGAGCATTCCCTTAGATTTTCCCTTATGTTATTTTCTCCCTCTTGCTGTTATGAACCCTAATGAGGGAAACTTTAAGGGAAAGAAAAACCTATAACACATTATAACACAAAACAATTAAGGCGTGGGAACTGATTTGATATGCTTGTAAAAATTATGAAAGGACAAAGAAAATGAATCTAATATACGCAAGGTACAATATGTACCACAACAGTATTGACATTACTACATTTGACGGTTACATTCTACGGATTGACTGTAACAAAGCAGAGAAAGGATTAAAAAACACAGCATGGACAGACCATGTACTAAATGCACTGGCAATAGATAATCTGCTTGAAACATGCAACCCATCGGACACCGATGGGTTTGTTTTATCTCAACAACGAAATACAGATATTTATAGATGCAGAGGATAATCAGGAAAGTTTGACATAAAAATGCTTAAAATCTTTTACAAAATGCTTTTAAGCATTTTTCATTTTGCTTTTTAATCTCTTTCAAAATGCCAAAAGAAATATATATCCAAAAGAGCTTATTATTTATACAGAATAAAATTTCTCCAAAGTCGAGAGCATTTTCTCTTGACTGACAGGTTTTGTCAGATGTGCATTCATTCCTGCATCAGTTGTCCTTCTTATATCTTCACTATATGCGTCTGCTGTCATGGCTATTATTGGGACTGTTACAGCGTCAGTTCTTGGCAATGTCCGGATTGATTTTGTAGCGGTCAGACCATCCATCACAGGCATTCTCACATCCATTAACACAGCATTAAAAGTATTCTCAGGCGAATTATTAAAAATATTAACAGCAATCTGTCCATTTTCTGCCGTCATTACTTCAATCCCTTCATCTTCCAGCATAAATTTTGCAATTTCCATATTCAGTGGGGTATCTTCAACTAACAGGACTTTCATGCCGTCCAGATGGGCGTTCCGTTCCTGTATGCTTTCCATTTTATTCTCTTTCTCTGCAATGCCAGACATTATCCCTGTATCAAATGTTACCTCCACAGTAAATTTACTGCCAACTCCCGGCTTGCTTGCTGCCTTGATAATCCCCCCCATCAAATCAACCAGTTTTTTTGTAATAGCCATTCCCAATCCGGTTCCCTTATACCCATTGCAATTTCCGCTATTTTCCTGTGTAAAGGAATCCCAAATTTTTTCCAAAAAATCCGGTTTCATACCAATTCCGGTATCCTCAATCTCAAAATGGTATGTCGCCTTTCCGTCTCCAGCAGAAACCTCCTTTACCTGAAAAAAGATTTTCCCTCCATCCGGGGTAAACTTAATGGCATTTGATAAAATATTGATAAGTACCTGACGCAGATGTAATTCATCGCCAATTAGCAGAGGATGATGGAATATACCAAACTCCCTGACAAAATCCACCTTTCTCTGTGCCAGCAGACTTTCTGCAATTAGTGCACAACCGTTAATCACCTCACGTATATCCATCCGTTCATGGTTCATAACCATTCTGCCGCTTTCAATCCGGCTCATATCCAAAATATCGTTAATCAGGGATAGCAGATGTTTGGAAGAACTGTCAATTTTCCCTAGACAATCAAGAACCCTATCTTTATCATCAAAATGTTTCATGGCAATACCTGTCATTCCAATAATGCCATTCAGGGGTGTCCGTATATCATGGGACATATGGGATAAAAAAGCACTTTTTTCCCTGCTGTTGTTCTCTGCCCGCAAAACGCTCTCTTGTAATGACAGATTTTCTGTTTCCAAAACCGCAATTTTCTTTTTTAACTTTTTCACTGTTTTCTTCTTTTTCATAGCTCCTCCATTCCAGTAATTATCTTGTTTACACAAGTTATTTTATACGATTTCCATCTGATAAACCATAAAGGGCAGATAACAAGTATGTTAAAACTGCGTTAAAAATATGCCGGGCATAGCCCTTATACGGGCTGTTTTCCGGCATATATTTATCTTTATTATTTTTTAGAAAATGCAATCGTTACCACCGTTCCCACATCCACAGTACTTTCCAGACTGAGCTTTGCATGGTGGTACAGAGCACCATGCTTTACTATGGCAAGACCAAGACCTGTTCCACCTACCTTTTTGGAATGGCTTTTATCCACCCGGTAAAAGCGTTCAAACACCCTGTCCTGATGTGATATAGGAATCCCGATTCCCGTATCACGCACAATCACATTCACGCCATCTCCCGTCTGGTTTACCAAAACATCCACCGTACCATTTTCCTTGTTATATTTAATCGCATTGTCACAAAGGTTATAGAGCATTTCCTCCAAAATTTTATGCACGCCTATAATCTCTGCCCTGCCGCCAATCAAATGAAAGGTAATATTCTTCTTATCGGCTTCTTTTTCCAACCGTCCGATTACTTCCTTTGACAATTCATATAAATCCACCGTTTCCTTTTCATAAGGAATACTCTGCCCGTCAAGTTCAGAAATCTTAATAATATCATTGACTAACGTAATCAGCCGCTGTGCCTCATCATAAATGGATTTTGAAAAGTCAGTCACATCATTTTCCAGAACATCGCCTGCTTTCATCAGTTCGGCAAAGCCAGAGATAGACGTCAGCGGAGTTTTCAGTTCATGGGAAACATTTGCCGTAAACTCCCGGCGCAGCATATCCCTTTTTTCACGTTCCGTAATATCCAGAATAACCACAACGGCCCCAATTACGGATTCCTTCTCATAAACCGGATTGGCAATCAGACTGTAACTGCGTTCCTCCCGCACCATCGTATTCTCTGCCTTTATTCCTGACAATACATCGGATATAACGCCTCTGAACTCTTTTGCCCGGCAGAACAGCAGGACACTCCTGTCTGCCGGAGGGGTAATCTCAAGCAGGTTTAATGCGGCAGAATTATAGGTCAGGAGATTGGCGTCTGCATCAATAACCAGAAAGCCCTCACTCATATTTTCTGTAATAAGGTTAAATTCTTTCTGTTTTTTGCGGGCGTCCGCAAGCTGTTCCCCTATCGTTTCTTTCTGGTCTGCAATTTTCCGTAACAGAGGTGTTAATTCCTCATATGTGTCATTATTTTCCGGTATTTCCAAATCCAGTTTGTTAATTGGTTCTATAATGGCTTTTGATACCCTTGCGGAAAGCACCAGTGTTAAAATCAATGCGACAAACATAATGAATAAAATCGGCTGAAGCATCCCCATCAGAATGGTTACTACCGTATACTGTTCTGTCGAAACCCGCAGTATGCTGCCATCGGAAAGCCGTATGGCATAATTCACTGTTTTTTCCGTCAGGGTTTTGGAGTACCTCGTACTCATGCCCTTCCCCTCTTTCATTGCCGTTTTAATTTCATCCCTGTCGGCATGATTATCCAGTTCGGACACATCTGCCCTGCTGTCGAACAATACCGTTCCATTTTCATCAATCCATGTGATACGGTTATTTCCGGCAAGTCTGTTATTCTTGTTATCAAAACTGTCAAAATATCCGGCTCCCTCATTTTCAAGAGCATGTGCCAGAAAGCCGGCCTCATTGGCAAGCTCTTTCTGTATCTGCTTTTCAAAAAAATGAAACAAAAGCCCCATAATCAATGCAATGGTAGCTGCCAATACAAGACAGACGGTAAGCAGTGACGAACGAAAAATTTTTTTATTCATTCCAATCGCCTCCTAATTTATAACCGATTCCTTTTATAGTCTGAATGAGTTTTCCGGCATCCCCCAGTTTTACCCGCAGTTTCCGGATATGCACATCCAGCGTCCGGGATTCTGTATAATATTCCCCCCAGACACTGGTTAAAAGCCTGTCACGTTCCACTACATTGCCCTCTGCCTCCAGCAGAACCATCAACAGCAGATATTCCTTATAGGAAAGCGATACCGCTTCCCCTGATACCGTAATAATATGTTTTGCAGGATTAACATACAGCCCGCCAATCGTATACGTTCTGTCATCCTGCGTTTTTTGGGAACGTCTCAGTACCGCCCGGATCCTTGAAATCAGTTCCATCGTTCCAAAAGGCTTTGCCACGTAATCATCCGCTCCCATATCAAGGCCTGTGACCTTATCAAATTCACTGCCCTTTGCGGTAAGCATAATCACAGGGATATGCGCAGTCGCTGCATTACCTTTCAGTTTATTCAGAATCGACAACCCGTCTTCTTCCGGCAGCATAATATCCAGCAAAACCAATTCCGGCAGTTCCGTATTTAGTCCCTGCCAAAATTCCTTTGGAGAAGAATGCCCCTGTACTTCAAATCCCTCTTTTGACAGCGCATAGCATACCAGCTTTCTTATATTATCATCATCTTCCAGCAGATAAATCATGTTAACCGATTCCTCCTTTGGTGGAGCTTTCCTTATTTTCAGGTCTTTTCCGATGCTCTCCGGTAATGGAATAAATAACCCATTCCGCAATATTTTCTGCATGGTCGCCAATCCGCTCAAAATATTTTGCAATCATCAGCAAATCCATAAGAGCCTCCGCATCGTCGTGTCTCTCCGTTATTGATTTTATCAACTCCCGCTTTACCTTGTCAAATAAATCATCCACGATATTATCATGTTCAATTACCAGCCAGGCAATATCCAGATTCATTTTTACAAAAGATTCAATACTTTCTGACACCATTTTGATCGCTGCTTCTGCCATTTCCCGGATATGGGTTTCGCCAAGCGTTCTCTTTTTTGCCACATAAGGTGCAATCTCCACAATATCCGATGCCTGATCTCCAATCCGTTCCATATCGGATATCATTTTCAAAGCGGCTGAAACAACTCTCAAATCTTTTGCCACGGGCTGCTGCTGCAAAATCAGTTTCAGGCAGAGGGTTTCGATATCACGCTCTTTTTTATCAATCTGCGTATCCGCATCCAGACACATATTTTTGCTGTTTTCTTCATTATCCGTAAGATATTTTACCGCATTGGTAATTGCCTCCTCGCATAAGGCTCCCATGGTAACAAGTTCTGTATTAAGCTGCGATAACTGTCTGTCAAATTTATTCCGCATTATCCAAACCTCCCTGTAATATAATCCTCTGTCCTCTGGTCAGACGGTGTGGAGAACATGGTCTGCGTATCATCAAACTCCACCACCTCGCCCAGCAGGAAGAATGCTGTCTTATCTGCAATCCGCACTGCCTGCTGCATATTGTGGGTTACCATAATAATCGTATATTTTTCCTTCAGTTCCATTGCTAAATCTTCAATCTTTGAAGTGGAAATAGGGTCAAGGGCAGACGTCGGTTCATCCATCAGAAGGACTTCCGGCTCTACCGCCAGTGCCCTTGCAATGCAGAGCCTCTGCTGCTGGCCGCCACTCATGCCCAATGCACTCTTTTTCAAACGGTCTTTGCATTCCTCCCAGATTGCCGCCTGCGTCAGGGAACGCTCCACGATTTCATCCAACTTAACCTTTGATTTAATTCCATGTATTCTTGGACCATAGGCAATATTATCATAAATACTCATTGGAAACGGATTCGGTTTTTGAAAGACCATGCCAACACGTTTCCGCAAAATGTTTACATCAATCCCCTTGTAAATGTCAATGCCGGAAAGCATAATTTCTCCTTCGATACGGCAGCTTTCCACCAAATCATTCATCCGGTTCAATGTTTTCAGATAAGTGGATTTTCCACAGCCAGAGGGGCCAATCAGCGCAGTGATTTTCTTTTCCGGGATTTCCATGTTGATACTTTTCAGGGCATGGCTCGCACCATACCATAAGTTTAAATTCTTTGTCGTGATAATGTGTTCCATAACTTTAACCTCGTTTCTGTTTCAGTCTAACCGCCGCTATCTTTGCCGACATATTGATAAGAAAGGTAAGTACAAGCAATATAGCGGCAACCGCAAACGCAACATCAAACTGCCCGCGCTCTTTCGCATATACATACATGGCAACGGTCAGGGTAGAACCCGCATTTCCCGCCTGCACTGCCTCTGGTACGGACAGCAGTTCATTTGCCATCCCTGCCGTAAAGAGAAGTGCGGCACTTTCACCTACCACTCTGCCCACCGATAAGATACAGCCGGTAACAATCCCATCAATGACACAGGGAATGACAACTGTACGAATCATATACCATTTGCCTGCCCCTAATCCAAGCGAACCTTCCCGGTATGCTTTTGGCACCGTTTTCAGGCTTTCCTGTGTGGTGCGTATAATCGTGGGCAATGTCATGATTGCCAGGGTGAGCGAACCGGCCATCAGACTGGTTCCCAGAGAGAAAAACTGCACAAACAGGAGCATTCCCACCAGTCCATATATAATTGATGGGATTCCGGCAAGGGTTTCTGTTGCCAGTTCAATGACCCGTACCAGTTTTTTATTCTTTGCATATTCGTTCAGATAAATCGCAGCCCCTACCCCAAGCGGCAGTACAATTACAAGCGTTATGATAATGATATATAAGGTATTCAGGATGTTTGGCAGAATCCCGACCGTACCACGCAAAAGGCTTGGTTTCGTAGAAACAAGCATCCATGAGATATGTGGAATGCCCCGGTACAGGATATATCCAATCAGTCCGAGCAGGAGAGAGCAAATCAATCCTGCTGATAAAACCATCATCAGCTTTAAGATAGTATCCTTAGTTTTTCTTGCTTTCGATATTGTATCAGTCACATGTATTTCCTCCATTTTCCTCAAGAACGCTGTTTTTGCGTTCTTGATAGGTTTGCCTTAGTTCCACTTGGCATGGTATTTTCATGCAATAGTGGAACTTCAAACCTTTTTTTTAATTACTACATTTAATATCAGGTTAATTGCCATAATGAACAGAAAAAGCACCAGTGCGATGGAAAATAATGCCTGTCTCTGTAAGCCGGAAGAATAGGACATTTCACTGGCAACAGCAGTAGTCAGAAACCGGACGCTGCCAAACAGTTTCGGCATATTGGCAACATTTCCCGCTACCATCATAACCGCCATCGCTTCCCCGACTGCCCTGCCAATGCCTAATACAACCGCAGTGACAATGCCGCTTTTTGCGGCAGGCACAACCACCTTAAATACGGTTTCCGTCTTTGTCGCCCCCAGAGCAAGAGAAGCCTCCTCATATTCCTTTGGCACCGCCCCGATTGCCGTTTCCGATACGGAAATGACAGAGGGCAGAATCATAACAGCAAGGACAAGAATTGCCGAAAAGAGGTTTGCACCATCCGGGAGATGAAATATCTCCCTTACGCATGGAACAATGATGATCATTCCCACCAGCCCATAAACGACAGACGGGATTCCGGCAAGCAAATCTACCACATTCCTTACTGCACTGCTAACTTTCTTTGGGGACATCTTTGCCAGAAAAATAGCACATAGCAGTCCAATCGGAACTCCTATGAGGATTGCCCCCAGAGTTCCGTATACGGATGTCAGGATAAAGGGAAGGATTCCATAGGAAGGCTTTGCAGAAGTAGATGCCCAGACCTTCCCAAACAGGAAATCTCCCAGACCGATATCCCGTATTGCCGGAATGCCGCTTATCAAGAGAAATATAGTAATTAGGACGACAAACAGTATCGTCAGCAGACCGCATACCAAAAACAACAGGTTCATTGCCCTTTCCATCCACCTTGCTGTCTTTTTTATCTTTTCCATAACAGCCCCTCCTGTAATTACCGTTTGACAGGAACAGCACCTGCCTCTGTAATAAGGCTGTCTGCCTGTTCGCTGGTAGCGAAGTCGAAAAACTCCTGTGCAGCTTTAGAAAGAGCAGTGTCCTTTTTTGTGACCAGCACGAAGTTTCTCTGGACTTTGTATTTCCCATCCTGAATACTTTCTGTTGTCGGGCTTACCCCTTCCACGCTGACCATCTTTACCGTATCACCAACCGAGGCAACCGATGCATAGCCAATGGCATTTGGATTGCCGGATACCGTCTGCACGACATCGCCCGTAGACGTAAGTTCCTGTGAATACTTGCATTTATCCTTTGTGCCTGTCACTTCCTCAAAACCGTCTCTTGTACCGGAAGCCGCCTCACGCCCAATACAGACAATCGGTGCGTCGCTGCCGCCAACCTCTTTCCAGTTGGTAATCTCACCACTGTAAATCTTCCCTATCTGATCAATTGTTAAATCTGTTGCCGGATTATCAGGATTGACTATGATTCCGATTCCATCAATGGCAACTACCGTTCCCTGTAAATCTGCTGTTTCATCTTCCTTCAGGTCACGACTTGCCAGTCCGATATCACATCTTCCTTCCGCTACTGCCTGTATACCGGAACTAGAACCCGTTGGATTGTATGTAACCTTTATATTTCCATGTTCCTCCATATAGGCTTCACTCAAAAATCCAATGACTTTCTCCATTGAAGTGGAACCGTCGGTGGCTATTGTTTGTGAACTCTTAGTTGTCTCATTTGCTGTACTTTTGTCAGTGAACGAACCAGCATTGCCGCTACATCCTGTCAATACCCCTGTCATAAGTGTAAAAACGGTTGCAATCATAATAAATTTTTTCATATTGAACACACTCCTTTGTTTTTTTTGTATGAACCAAGTATACCGTCCCCAATGTTAACTCTAAAAGTGCATATATGTTAATTGTAAGTTAATTGCACTGCAAAAGGCATAGAATATTTCATCTATGCTTTTTAACAACGGAATTATTTATCTGCCCTGTATATATTCCTCGTTTTGTCTCTGATACATAGGACGGTTCTCCCTTGTACGTTCTTCCGGTTCCATATCCTCCATGAAACTCTCCACCGCCTTTACATACACCTCTGCCAGCTCTAACGTACATATCCGGTTCTCCGGCATGATTTCCTCTCTTATTTCAGAAACCTTTACAGCCTGTTCCTTCTGCACATTCCAGAATCCCGCCAGCCTGTACTCCGTTCCCCGTCCGTTATAGTCCTCATACACCGGAACCACTTCCCCTGTGGAAGTCTGCCACGAGGCAATCTCCGGGAACGTGACAAGCCTGTCATGCTGAGGGAGAGAGGTACGGTACTCCCTTAACAGCCTGCCGAGAGGGGTATAGCCATAAGGGGAGGCGGCCCGTATATCCTTTTTTTCTTCTACAAACTTTGCAAACTCCCGCACCAGCGGAATCATGGATAACAGCTTATAAAAGAGTGCTTTGAGTTTATCCAGTACGTTGATGAAATCCAGACGCTTTTCAAACTCTTTATCCAGCACACCGATATCCTCTAAAAGCCCCTCTTTTTTTGCCTGCATTTGTTCCTTTTCATCTGTTGCTTTCCTGACATCACGCAAAAGACGCTCTTTATCAGAATGAAGGATAAGCGTATCTGTTTTTAAGGACAAATTTTCCTGCCGTATTTCCTCCTGTTCTGCCATCAGTTTTTGTTTCATTTCCCTGCTTTCTGTTTTTATCTGTACCAAATCTTTTTCTGCCCCGGCAATCTCCATCTTTGTATCGGACAAATGTCTTTCTGCCGCTGAAACCTCTTGTTCAATCTGTTCCAGATGTTGGCTGGTATCAAAAAGCCTGTCCTGTTTTTCTTCAAGGAATCCCGCCACCATTTCCAGCCGCTTCGTTTCCTGCTGCACCTTATATTCCGCAACGGTCAGGTCATAGTTTTTCCCTTTCTGCTTATCTTTTACAAGCACTCCGAAGTGGATAAGCATTTCTACGCTTGCGGTCTGACGCAGGCTGTTCTGTAAAATATTCTCCAGCGTTTTCGGAGTGAAAACAGAGCGTTTGGAAACCTTTGTTTCCAGCCCGCGCTTAAATCCCCTGCCTATGGGAACGCCTACAACGTGCATATGCGGGCTTGCTTCGTCAAAGTGGACTACCGCATTTGCAACTTTGAAATCCGGCATTTCTTTCTGCAACTGCTCCAGTAAGGTGTCATATACCTTGCAGATATTTTCTTTGTTTTGCTTTTCCTTATCTGTTTCCATAAAGACATCTTCCCAGAAATCCTTATCCCCGCACTGGAAAATAATCTCCACTGCCATGTCCTGGTTCTTGCCGGACAGATGTTCAAAATAATCGTCAATCCGTCGGTCTGCCCTTGTCTGTTTTTGGTTATACTGCTCCAGTGCTTCCGAAAAAGTGTCCTGATAGACTTTTTTCACATCCCACAGGAGGTTTGTACTGCCAAAGAGCAGGACAATGTTCTCCCTGTCATATTCTTTGGAACGGTATTTTCGCAGGTTGTGTTTCGCCACACCCGACAACCTGCCTTTGCTGTTGATGGCACTTTTCCCATTGCTGATGTGGGCACTGTATGATACATCATCCATCCCATCCTCCTCTCCGCCGGGGA
>CATKXE010000112.1 GCA_949840465.1 uncultured Lachnospiraceae bacterium
CAGACTATGGGGAAAATGCAAAGCTGCGAATTTTTCCCATGTATCCGACTCTGCGCGCTTATGTACGCCTTTTACTGGATTCACCGGAGTATTTTACCGCGTTCTGGAATTCTATGATACAGACCGTTCTGGTGCTGGCAGGTCAGCTCCTTGCGGCGGTACCTGCGGCATGGGCGTTTGCCCAGTTCCGTTTTCCGGGGAAGAAGGTGTTGTGGTTTCTGTATATGCTTCTGATGATCCTGCCGTTTCAGGTAACAATGGTATCGGGGTATCTGGTTCTGAATACGATGGATTTAATGGACACCCGTGCCGCGGTGATCCTGCCGGGGATCTTCTCCACACTGCCGGTATTTATCCTGCAGAAGACATTTGCCGGTATTCCAAGGGAACTGTTGGAGGCGGCAAGGATTGACGGAGCCGGAGACCTGAGGATATTCGTATATATGGGAATACCGCTGGGGATGCCCGGTATTTTCTCTATTCTGATACTGGGATTCTTGGAATATTGGAATGCAATTGAGCAGCCAATGACATACCTTAAGACAGAGGCGTTATGGCCCCTGTCACTGTATCTGCCGCAGATGGTAAATACGGAGATTGCGGCAGCATTTGCAGCATCCATCGTAACATTACTCCCGGCGCTGCTCTTGTTCTTCTATGGCCAGGACAGCCTGGAACAGGGAATCGTGGCATCCGGAGTGAAGGCTTAGCCCTTTTTACAGGGATGCCAATGGGGTCGCTTGTTTAGGATTCCTTATCGATGAAGAGAAGACACTAATTATGGAAGGATTGACGAAGTGGACAGGAAAAAAACGATAAATCAAAAATGGATGATACGGATTATCGCCGGATTTCTGGTCATTATGGCGGCCGGCGGAGTGATTTCCAGAGCAGCTGCCTCTATGCTGGTGGCTCAGGTAGGAGTGGAGAAAGTGGGGCGCGGAAAGCTGTCCTATTCTTACGATGGGAGCGGTACTGTGGTGACAGTACAGCAGGATCAGATATTTTTATGGCCTGACCAGCAGGTAGAGTGGGTAGCAGAGCCGGGCAGTACGGTAAAAGCGGGGGAGCGTCTGGTTCAATTCCGTAAGGAGTATCTGCAGCAGTCAATTGATAAGAAACAGGCTGAGCTGAACCAGTTGGAGCTGCAGGTATCACAGCAGCAGGTATCTGCGAGGGAACCGGCGAGGGTTCCTGCAACAGCCGGGGCATGCCAGACGCTTTCCGAGGCGCAGCTTGAGCTTCAGACAGCCCAGCAGAAAGCAGCGGAAGCGGAGGCAGCCTACAACCAGTTTATCAATTCGGCTGTGCCGGACGGGGAAGATGGTGACGCGGATGATATCAGAATGTCGAAGCAGCAGGAACTGGAGACTGCACTTCAGGAGGCAAATGCTGGTGTGCAGGCTGCCCAGCAGGCGGTAAATCAGGCGCAGAATGCCTATGAACTGGCAAGACAGGAGGACGCAGCCCAGAATACAAATGCGGCAAATGCGGCCCAGGCAGCACTTTTGGGAGCGGAAGCAGCGCAGGTACAGGTTGATCAGGCGAGGAAAGAACTGGAACGTCTTCAGTCTTATCAGGCAGCAGAAGGAAAGATTTGCGCAGTTTCGGATTGTATCGTATTGCAGGTGGGTGTGCAGGTTGGAGCAGTTACTACCGGTTCGGAAGTTTTTGTGACTGGCAGCGGAGGATTCCAGCTAAAGGGTATGGTCAGGGAAGAAGATAAAGAAAAATTAAAAACTGGCGCCGAAGTGGGAGTCCAGCTTGCCGCAGGGAAGAAAAAAACTGTAAAGATTGAATCCATAGGAATGGAGACCGGTGAAACAGCCGGGGCAGGCAGCGGGGATAATGCGGCTGGCGGCGATACATCTTCCTCCATGCAGATGTTCTGGTGGGCGCCGTTGCCGGAGAATACGAATGTGGGGGGCGGGGAACAGTTTACCTGGAGCATAGACACATCATCGGAAAAGGAGTATGACCAGATTATTCCGCTTAGCGCACTGCGGGAAGATGCAAATGAAGCTTACTGTCTGATTATCTCCGAGGAAGATCGTATGCTTGGCACGCTGCAGACTGCAAAACGTGTCCCGGTTACTGTGCTAGAGAAAGATGCGAAAAGTGCGGCAATCACCTCTACGCTAACGAACACGGATCAGGTGATTGTGTCTTCTGAGAAGTATGTGGTAGAGGGAGACCGGGTGAGACTGAGAGAGTAAGAATCGATATGCGGCTGATAATTATCTATGAAAGAAATGAGAACGAGATTAATGCATTTTGTATGGAAACAGGCATAGGTGAGAGAATGAAAATTAGATGGCAGAAGATCAGAATTCCGGTATTGCTGTTGGTATTTATCATGGTGAATGTCTGGACGATAAATGGATTCCTGCAGCTAAAGGAACAGGCAGATATGATTTCCTTATCTTATCCGGCAGGCGCTGTGACAGAAACAGCCTATGATCAGTGGAAAAAAAGTGAAGACAGTGAGATATTTTCAGAAGGGGCAGTCTGGAAAGCGTGTGGTGATTTCAAGGCGCTGTCCGAGGACACCGGGCACGACCAGAAGGTGTCCTGCTATCAGATAAAAGGACAGCCGGCCGCCATCTTTGGGAAGGAATTGGCTGCCGGAAGATATTTTACAGAAGGGGAACGGAACGTCTGTCTGCTTGACCAGGATACGGTCCGGCAGTTATTTGGCTCGGATAATGTGCTGGGGCTGGAAGTCAGGATGGATGAAAAGACCTGGCAGATTGTCGGGGTGCTGAAGGGGGATGCTTCCATCTGCGTGATACCGTCAGAGGAAGAGCAGGCATTTGATGGAATTGTAATCCGAAAAAAGGAACCGGAGCAGTCAACGAATCAGGCCGTCAGCATGATAGAAGCGTTCTTAGGAAATACGGACGGTCAGCAGATTGACGGTCAGTCGTATTATGTGTTGGCATGCCTGCTGTATTTTATCATTCTAGCGCTTTCGCTGGCGATAATGGGTTTTGCAGCGGCAAAGAAAATACGAAGAAAGACAAAAAAGAGAGTGCAGCCTCAAAAGGAATTTCGTATAGCGGAGATAGGCAGACAGTGTGTGCTGCCATTTTGTCTGGCGGCAGCTGTTATGATTCTGATAGCAGGAGTTAATGCGGCGAATCCAGGCAGTGATTATCTGCCTACTTACTGGTCGGATTTTGAATTTTTCAACCGGCTTTTTGAAGATAAGGCAGAACAGATCAGGAGTCTTGCCATACATCAGGAGTTTTTTGTCTGGCAGAAGATGTTGGTCCTTTGGCGACGGATCCTTTGGGCTGAGATTGTTGCAGGAGTACTGATGCTGCTGCTCTGTCTGGATGTTCTCTTGCATTTTCCAATGTATGGGAAAAGAAAAAGGCGGAGTCTGGCTGCTCATCTTAGTTATCGGTTCAAACGAGTAAGCAGGCGGGTTCAAAGCCGCTTGTAATTTCCTGAAATAAATATCCGGCATAGTGATGTTCCCTGTATTTTGGGAAGGTGCTAATCTTTCCTATCTGGTATACATATTGAACACGGCTCAGGAATGCGCCAAACTGCGCATTCCGTGAGAACATGTTTCGGGAGTGAGGCATTTTGGCTGATTTTTTACAGACCCTTCAAAAGCTTTTACTTAAGGATTCCAGCCATGCGCAGCAGATACCGTGCGTTTGTGGTGGTGCAGCGCCCGTTCTTTAATTTGTAATCAAAGAGGATTTTGTTTTTCTCATAATTTTCTGTAAAATGATAATTTTTTGCATCTATGTTTAAATCATTTTCCAAATCACACAGCTCAAAGTCATGGGTAGTGATCATTGTGAAGGCATAAGGCTTTGAAAGATTTCGTATGGTTTCTTTGGCGGCAAAGATCCTGTCTTTTGAATTTGTCCCTTTATAGATTTCATCGATTAGGGAAATCATGGGGATTTGTTTCCTGCTGACTTCAATCATTTGCTTGATGCGCAGCAGTTCAGCATAAAACGTGGAGATGCCCTCATTCACGTTATCCTCTGTGCGGATGGAGGTGCATAATTCCATAAGAGAGACATGCAGGCCTGACGCAGTGCAGAATCCACCAGCATATGCAAGGGCTAAATTGATGCCTATGCTGCGCAAAAAGGTTGTTTTCCCGGACATGTTGGAGCCTGTTATGATGCATGTGTGATGGGTCAGGTTAATATCATTTCCCACTGCCGATGGCTCTTTTAATAGTGGATGTCGGATATCAGAAGCCGATAGTATGGGACGTTTGGAATCCTTGATCTCAGGTAAGCAGTGGATCTTTCGGGTATGGGAGATTACGCTTAGGCTTATTAAAGCTTCTACATTCCCCACTGCCTTAAGCCAGGCCTCCAGGATGTCTCTATAGTTATCTTTCCATTTTTCATAGCATTCCACGCAATAATAATCATGCAAAAACAGGCTGTTATAGAGCAGGAAGGCATAGATGTTGTGGCGTGAGCATACAGAGTCTGCAAGTGACTCCAACTCTTTTAAGGCAGCAGAAGCAGTGCCATTTTTCAACAATGTCTTCTGCAAAGTCCTAAGATAGGAACTATCAAAGGATTCCTGTTCCAAAAGCTGAAATAATTTCCGGTAGGGGGTGATTGTTTTGTTCATCTGATAGATAGGGGATAATATCTTATTGTTCCAGTAAAATCCAAGGAAGGCAGACATCAATTGGGCAAATGCCAGGAGGAAAAAAAGGGGCATTGTCAGATGCCTGTGGATTCCCAACAAGGCAAAAAATAAAAGGCTTAGTGTAAGGATGGGGAACAATTTAAGGAGTATCCGGCAAACCATAGGAATATTGTTTCTTGTTTTCAGGGCATGAAAAAAGTTGTCCAATATTTCTCTGGATTTATCATACTCGATGTTTCTTAGGCGCCTTGCGCCAGTTTCAAGCTCCATGCAGAATTTAGGCTTTTGGGACAACTCGGAGGCTGCCTGCTGACGGCTTTGGATCTCATGGGAAATCTGTAAGGCAGAATCCTTTGCAAAACCTTTGTCCGGCAGGCTCAGCCAGAGGGCAAGCTGATCCTGTCCCCAAATTGTGCTTGCCGTACAGATGTATTGATAGAGGGAGCTTTTTCCAAACAGATCCAAGTCTCTGGTTTCTAAAATGTTATCACTTAAATAACGCGTTCCGTCCATAGGGAAGCTTTTCCAACCATCATTAAAGCGCGCTAAGTAGTCTTTGAGGACAGACTGGGAATCTTTCAGGCATGCCTGTTCTTCTTCCAGTTTGCCGTGATAGCGGATTAGCATGAGAAAGGCAAATCCGAATCCAAGGGCAGCTATGAGGAGGGCAGGTTTTTTCTGCTGATATCCGAAGAAAAGAAGCAGTCCTGCAATGGCAAAGGTGATGCCGCGCAAAAACGATACCTTGTCGGATTTCAGTGTCAATTCACTTAATTTTATTTTGCAGGATTCATAATGTTTCTCATATATAATATGCTTATTAAGTTTGTGATCTTCATCAATAGTTTTGGTGTTATTCATGAGAATCTCCTTAAGTTTATACAATATCTTTTGCGCAAAGAGGGAATGCTTTGTTTTCGTGTATTTTTCGGGATTTAATCATTTATAGTATATGATTTGAGTGGTTTGAGTATGATACAAGCTTTTTTACTGAAAATAATTCTATCATATATCCACATATAAATCATCTCACTTTTAACTATTTCCTTCATGGTATACTGCTTAAGAGAATATAGTTTTGTCCGGCAAGTATGAGAATGTATAAAGTGTATAGAAAATGCCTTGCAGCAGATACTACCCATAAAAAATAACAGTTGCATGTCACTTCTTGAGCATTTCTTGGAATTTACTGGTTATAATGGGTTTATTAAATGTGTGGAGGATAGATGGATGCGGCGGTATACTCTATTGATTGTGGATGACGAACCTGGAATTACTGATATGATAAAAAGCTATTTTGTTTCAGAATATGATGTGCTTACAGCTTATAGTGGCAGGGAAGCGCTCCAAAAGCTGACAGGGAAGCCGGACTTGATTCTTTTGGATATCAACATGCCGGAGATGGATGGTCTGGAGGTCTGCAAGAAAATTCGGCAGTTTGTTTCGAGTCCGATTCTGTTTCTTACGGCACGCGTTGAATCAGTTGATAAGATCATAGGTTTTCGGGCAGGGGCAGATGATTATATTGTAAAGCCTTTTGACTTAGATGAGCTTGGGGCACGGGTTGCGGCACACCTGCGGAGAGAACAGCGTTCGATGGAGAATCGGACCGTCCGCTTTTTTGGTGAGCTGGCCATTGACTATGGAAACCGAACCGTATCAGTAAGTGGACAGCCAGTTTCGCTGACAAAAAGAGAGTTTGACATTTTGGAACTTCTTTCTATGAATGCAGGGCAGGTTTTTGACCGGGAACGGATCTATGAAGCAATATGGGGAATTGACGGTGACGGAAACAGTGGCACGGTGATGGAGCACATCCGAAAGATCCGGGCAAAACTGGCCGGATATACATTTCACAGTTATATTGAAACCGTTTGGGGGTGTGGATATAAATGGAACGCCTGAAAAATATGGATTTAAAAAAAGCATTTTTTGTGTTGTCGGTCTGTTGTATAATGGTTTCTCTGTTGATTCTCTTGCTGCTCCTCGTATTCTGTGGAAATGTCCGTGACAGTTATCCTGCCGGAGGAATCGAGATCCGGTCGGACGGAACAACGATAATGCTGGAGGGGCCGACAAAAGACCAGCAAAGGATTTTAAAGATGATAGATGTGCTTCAGCTATTGGCCTGTATCCTGCTCCCGGCCGGAGGATTGGGAGCAGCGGGGGTTTTGTTTTACCACATAAAGCTGAAGATGCCGATCGCTGTTTTACAAAAGGGGACGGAACGTATCCTGAACCATGATCTGGATTTTTCAGTTCCGGAGGTTTCAAAAGATGAACTGGGACAGATCTGTAGAGGTTTTGAGACTATGCGTGCAGAGCTTCTTAAGGCAAATCAGGAGCTATGGGAGCAGGCAGAGGAGAGGAAGCGGTTGAATGCGGCATTTTCCCATGACCTGCGCAATCCGGTTACCGTATTAAAGGGAACCATTAAGCTTATACGGCAAGGCAAAGAGGACGGACAAGCTTTTGAAAGATTAGAGGATTATGTGCTTCGTATTGAGAACTATGTGGAGGCAATGAGTGGAATCCAGAGATTGGAGCAGCTTCCGTTCCAAGAAAGGGAATGTGCATATTCCCAGCTTCACGCAGAATTATTGGATACGGTGAAATTTTTGGCGCCTGCAATGGAAACGTCGGTAATTGTACCGGAGACAGGGCGCGTGAAGCTGGATCATGGAATATTTTTAAATGTTGCTGAGAACCTAATCAGAAATGGGGCCCGGTTTGCCCAGAATAATCTGTCTGTTTATCTGGAGGCTCGGGAAGGCTGCCTTCTTCTGACGGTAGCAGATGATGGACCTGGCTATCCGGAAAAGCTGCTTCGGGAAGGCCCCAGGCCTTTTGGCAAGATGAGTGAGGAAACGGAACATTTTGGGATGGGATTATACAGCGCCCGGATACTATGCCTGAAACATAGAGGCTCACTGGAATTAAAGAATCCGGCAGGCGGCGGGGCATCAGCAACGGCAATATTTCGGATAAATTGATTTTATTCATTTCATAATCTTGAGCGTTTCTTGAGAATTGTCCATTATACTCATCTTATCATTGATAAGGAGAGTGTTTTTATGGTTATTGAAGCAAAAGAACTATCGAAGATTTATGGCAGTGGCGAGAACCGTGTAGTAGCGCTTGATAAGGCAGGACTTAAGATTGGACAGGGAGATTTTATTTCAATAATAGGGCCTTCCGGCAGTGGGAAGAGTACATTGTTACATTTGCTGTCAGGATTGGATCGGCCTACGTCTGGGAGCCTGACTTATGATGGAAAGGATATTTATAGCTTTCATGATAAGGAACTTTCTGCGTTCCGACGCAGACGGATTGGCTTTATTTTTCAGCAGTTTAACCTCCTGCCTGTCCTGACGGCAAGGGAAAATATTATCATGCCGATTCTTCTGGATAAGAAGCAGCCGGAAGAGACCTATCTGGACCAGCTTACGGGGCTGCTTGGAATTCAGGAACGCCTGGCCCATCTTCCCCATGAGCTTTCAGGAGGGCAGCAGCAGCGTGTTGCCATTGCCCGTGCCCTGGCGGCGCAGCCTGACATCATTTTTGCAGACGAGCCGACAGGGAATCTTGACAGCAAAAGCGGGAGCGAGGTCATGGAACTCCTTAAGAACGTCCAAAGAAAGATGGATAAGACACTGGTGGTCATTACCCATGATAACCGGATTGCAAAGATGGCTGACAGGCAGTTTGTAATCGTAGATGGTATTCTCTCGGAGGTGGCAGCATGAAATCATATCGTGTTTTGGCGTGGAAGGAACTGCTTGCCCAGAAAGTTACTTCCATATTAATCCTGATTGCTGTGATTCTCTCTACGATCATAACAACTGTAATCGGGCAGTCCATTGGCATTTTAAATGCAATGAAGGAACAACAGGCAATTGCCCTTGCAGGGGAAAAGTACGGTTCCTTTGTGCAGCTCACAGAAGAACAGCTTGCCGCAATAAAATCTGATTCCCGTTTTTCCTATATTGGCGCGGCGATTGACCTGGGGACGATAGAGCTGAACAGCCAGCTTAGACTTAGCCTTGTAGAATATTTGGATCATAGTTATGAGATGTATCCGGCTTTTACAGAACTCCTGGAAGGACGGCTTCCAGAGCGCCCGATGGAGATTGCGCTGTCAGAGGATGTGCTAAAATTTCTTGGCTTTCAGGGAAAAGTCGGGGATAAGATTTCCCTGACGGCTTCGAAAGCATGGCGGCATGGGATTCTGCCTGCAGTGGATTATACGGAGGAATTTATCCTGACAGGAATTACGAAGAGTAATTATGTGGCGTATACTTACGGCATGCTTCCGGGGATAGTGGGAGAGGGGACGGCAGAAAGATTGTTCCCGCCCGGGCAGGTGTATTATGTAGTGGATTTTCGGACGGCAGATAAAAAAAGTATGCAGAGTACAGTAGAGGATGTGGCGGAAAGATTGCAGATTCCGGAGCTGGATGTGACTTATAACATAGTTTATCTGTCTGCTGCAGGAATTCCGTATGATAATACGGAAGAAACCGGGGAAAGTGGAATGGATGTTTCGTTTCTTCAACTGGCCGGTATTATGGTCGGCGGTCTCGTTCTTTTGGCATCGGGCCTTGTGATTTACAATGTGCTGAAGATTTCAGTATCGAAACGTATGAAAGAATACGGGGTGCTGCGGGCCATTGGAGGTGAGAAAGGGCAGCTTTACGGGATTGTCTCCCTACAGATTCTGTTTCTATGCCTGATTGGGATTCCAATCGGGATGCTGATTGGGTTTTTATCGGCAAAAACGATCTTTTCGATGGCGACAGGATTTGTATCTCCAGAGATTTTCATGGTGCAGGATGCGGCAGGATTACAGGAACTGATACAGGAGAACAGTTCTGGAAAACCGTTGTTCCTCGCTGTGGGGGCGCTTTTTACCCTGTTCTTTGCATTTGCCGCGGCTGTTCCGGCTGTCCGGTATGCCGGAAAAGTGGCGCCGACTGTGGCCATGTCCGGAAGGGACACAAAAATCAGGCGCAGGAACCGCAGAACAAAAAAGATTCGAAACTTCGCGGCATATTATGCCCGGCTGAACCTGAAACGCAGCCGTGGCCGGACGGCTATCACCATTTTGTCCCTTGTGATGAGTATTACTGTATTTGTTGCCCTGCAGAGTTTTACGGCCCTTTTAAATGCCGCGGAGTTAATGGAAGAAATGCGGCTGGGGGATTACTCCATTATAAATGAGACGGCAGGCTTTACCAGTGCGGATTTAGAGAACTTACTGGGGAACGAAGCGGTGGATTCGGCAGCAGCCATTCAGTTTTCCCTTTATGATACGGAAGAACTGATTTCCGGAATGTCGCCGGGATTTGAATTAAAGCCGGGGGAAACTCTCCAGGTTGTCGGCCTCAATGAAGCATATATGGATTATTATACCCGGGGGAGAATTTCAAAAGAAGATATGAAGCGCCTCAACGCAGGAGAAGGCTGCATTATAAAGAATCCGTTCCCCATTGTTTATGAAGGGAAAGAGTTAGAGCATTCGGAATTCCGGGCAGGCGAAACGGTTTCTATAAATGGAAGAGAGCTGCCGGTGATAGAGGCATTTGACGGGACAGACGGATTTGCCAGTGT
>CATKXE010000113.1 GCA_949840465.1 uncultured Lachnospiraceae bacterium
GTTCAGATGAAAACGCGGGTTCCGAATCTTCCGGCAGCCCGGTTGAGAACGCGGGTTCCGAATCTTCCGGCAGCCCGGTTGAGAACGCAGGTTCTGATTCTTCTGATACTTTGGCAGAAAATTCAGACGCTGCCCCTGCCGGCAAATTCAAAATGCCTTCCAAAAGAACGCTGCAATACATTGCAGCCGGAGCCGCCGCTATAGTGCTGTTTACATATCTGGGAGTATCCTTTTTCTTCCAGAGGCATTTTCTTTTCCGCACCACCATCAACGGTCAGGATTTTTCCTGCCAGACTACGGAGGACGCACATGCATTTTTTGCGGAACAGGCGGACGGCTACGTATTAGAAATTGTGGAAAGCGGTGAAAAGACGGAACAAATTACGGGAAAAGAAATTTCCATGGTCTGGGATGACAATCTAAAGCTGGACTATATTTTAGACAAACAGAATGCATTCGCATGGCCTTTGGAGTATTTTAGAGATAAATCGGAGGACGTTATTTTTAAAGTATCGTGTGACGAGTCCGCCCTGTTAAAAAGAGTGGACATTCTGGATGCCGTAGCGGATGAACCTGTACCGCCGCAGTCTGCTTATCCGAAGTTTGACGGAAATGCATTTGTCATAGAGCCGGAGGTATATGGGACGGCTCTGGATGCTGATGAACTAAAAGGAAAAGTGCTGGAATGCGCATTGAATCTGGAGGAAACTCTGGATTTACAGGATGAGGGCTTTTATGAAAAGCCTCCGTATACCACGGAATCGAAGGAACTGATACAGGTTTGCAAAAAACTGAATGATCTTTGCAGGGCAAGTATCACCTATGAGATGGACGTGCCTGTGGTCGTGGACAAAAATTTGATCTCCACCTGGCTGTCCGTAGATGATCAATTTAATGTCATTCTGGACGAAAATGCCGTTCGGAACTGGATTCTGGAATTTGATGCACGGTATGACACTCTGGGCGCTACCAGAACGCTTACTACTCCAGCCGGAAAAGCGGCGGAAGTATCCGGCGGCACCTACGGATGGTCCATTAACGAGCACGAGGAATTTGCCGCTCTGCTAAACAGTATCCGAAACGGCGAAGTTCTGACAAGAACACCTTCCTACGCCCAAACCGCGGCTTCCCACGCACCGCAGGACTGGGGCAATACATTTTTGGAGGTAGACCTGACCGCCCAGCATATGTGGTATGTAAGGGACGGAGCCGTTGCATTTGAAAGTGATGTAGTGACCGGAAGCGTACCCAACGGTACAGACACGCCGCCCGGCGTATATACGATTTTGGAAAAATTATCTCCCACCGTGCTTGTTGGCAACATCAACCCTGCGACGGGAAAACCTGAATACCGCACCCCTGTTACGTTCTGGATGCGCGTCACCTACAGCGGCATCGGCTTCCACGATGCCACCTGGCAGCCGGCATTCGGCGGGGATGTTTATCTGTGGAACGGTTCCCACGGCTGCATCAATATGCCGTTTTACGGCGCCCAGGAACTCTACTCCCTGATTGAAGTCGGGCTGCCGGTGGTCATTCATTATTAAATATTTTGCTCTTTCAAAAAACCTGTTCTCTGCCATCTGTAAAATCAGACAGCGGAGAACAGGTTTTTTCGGAGGAAAGCCGCCAGTCCCTAATATCTAAATCATAGAATATCTTTTGGATTACGCTTCCTTAAACCCTTCGCCTACCACTTCACTGGATTCCATAATCACAATAAAGCACCTGGGATCCACCTCTTTTACCATTTTACGGATCGAATACATCTGCTTATTGTTGCAGGCACACATGACCACCTCTTTGTCCGCTCCGGTATAACTTCCTTTCCCCTTGAGTATCGTCGCGCCCCGGCCGATATATTCATCAATCTTCCCTGCAACCTCATGCCCTTTGTCTGTCACAATCAATGTCATTTTTCCAGAATCAATCCCATACATGATCTTATCGATCACAAGAGTCAGGAGATAGGAAATAATCAGGCCGTAGATGGTTGCATCAATATCCTGAAAAATCACGCCGCCCAACAGGACGATCGCGCAGTCCAGCACAAATACAATCCTTCCTAAAGAAATATGCGGCTTTTTTACCCGGATGGCCATAGAGACAAAATCCATTCCCCCGGTAGAAGAACCGTTCATAAATACAAGTGCATAGCCTAGCCCCGAAAAAATTCCGGTACAGATTGCCGCCAGCATACGATCCCCGGAATACGCCGGAAAAAGCGGGACTATATAGTCTGTAATCATAGACGTAATGACCAGCGAACGGACGGAGCGGACAAAAAACTCCCTGCCTAATGTCTTATAGCATCCCACAGCAATCGGGATATTTAGCAGGATGGTTCCCCAGCCGATAGGTACTCCCCATAACCGATATAAGATCAAGGCGATACCAGACACGCCCGCTAATGGAAATTCTGCATTTGCCGCAAAATTATAAATTCCGGCTCCGATCAGGATTCCGCCAAACAGATCGATAAAAATATCATGGCACAGCTTTCTCCACTTCAGTTTTTTCATATTCCCGTCTCCATTTCCAGTAGCCAATTTGCACAGTAAATCGATTGCCTGCCGAATAGAACCACTTGCACAGTGTGGTTGCCTGCCCGCCATCTGCAGGATTATCTTTTACGCGGACAATGAATTCTGCCAGTTTGTATAGTATCATTTCCAGATCCAATTCAATTATACCTTATCGCTTTTCTTTTTGATTCTATCTTTACATTCAAACCATCAGCGTCTGCAGCGTGCTTCCAATTTTCCATCTGCCACGTCAATGACAATCGTGTCTCCCCGGCCTACATTTCCTTCCAGAATCAATTTCGCTGCCAGCGTCTCCACATTCTTCTGCAGATAACGCTTCAGCGGCCTTGCGCCGTACATAGGATCATATCCTCCTTCCACAATAAAGCCCCTGGCCTCTTTTGTCAGCTCAATAGACAGCTCCTTCTCCGCCAGCCGTTTATTTACATCCGCTGCCAGCAGATCGATAATTCCGTCAATGTTGGACCTGGTCAGTGGCTTGAACATGATGATCTCATCCAGACGGTTCAAAAATTCCGGTCGAAAATGAGCCCGCAGCTCATTCATCACCATGGACTGGCTGTCCTCTGTCAGTGTACCGTCCTCCTGAATGCCTTCCAGCAGGAAATGCGCGCCGATGTTGGAGGTCATGATCAGAATGGTATTTTTAAAGTCCACCGTGCGGCCCTGCGAATCTGTGATACGCCCGTCATCCAACACCTGTAAAAGCACATTGAACACATCCGGGTGGGCTTTCTCCACCTCGTCAAACAGAACAACCGAATAGGGCTTCCTGCGTACCGCCTCGGTAAGCTGTCCGCCCTCGTCGTACCCCACATATCCCGGAGGCGCTCCGATCAGGCGGGATACAGAATATTTCTCCATATATTCGCTCATATCAATCCTGACCATATTGTTCTCATCGTCAAACAAGCTCTGAGCCAAAGCCTTAGCAAGCTCTGTCTTGCCTACGCCGGTAGGTCCAAGGAAAAGGAAGGATCCGATGGGTTTTGACGGGTCTTTGATTCCTGCTTTGGAACGGATGATTGCTTCTGTTACAAGCTCCACGCCCTCATTCTGTCCGATGACCCGTTTGTGAAGTTCCTCCCCCAGATGCAGCGTCTTGCTTCGTTCACTCTCATTGAGTTTCGCCACCGGGATCCCTGTCCACCGGGAAATGATCCTTGCAATCTCCTCATCCGTCACCGCTTCATGCACCAGCGACAGTTCCTTTTCCTTCACCCGCTCTTCCTCTGTCTCCAGCATCTTCTTAAGCTGCGGCAGACGGCCGTACTGTAGTTCTGCCGCCTTATTCAGGTCATAGTCCTGCTGTGCCCTCTGGATGTCTTTGTTGACCTGCTCGATCTCCTCACGGATCTTCTGAACACGTTCTACGGAAGCTTTCTCATTATCCCACTGAGCCTTCTTGCCGGTAAATTCCTCCCGCAGTTCCGCCAGCTCTTCCTGCAGATGAACCAGACGCTCCTGGCTTAACCGGTCGTCTTCTTTCTTTAATGCTTCCTCTTCAATCTCAAGCTGCATCACCCTGCGGCTCAGTTCATCCAGTTCGGTGGGCATGGAATCCAGCTCTGTCTTAATCAATGCACAGGCCTCATCCACCAGGTCAATGGCCTTATCCGGCAGAAACCGGTCGGAAATATACCTGTGTGACAGCATAGCCGCCGCCACAAGTGCGCTGTCCGTAATCTTCACGCCATGGAATACTTCATATCTTTCTTTCAGGCCGCGCAGGATAGAAATAGCATCCTCCACCGTAGGCTCCGAAACCAGCACCGGCTGGAAACGCCGCTCCAGCGCCGCGTCCTTCTCAATATACTGGCGGTATTCATCCAGCGTTGTGGCGCCGATACAATGCAGTTCGCCCCGTGCAAGCATGGGCTTCAGCATATTTCCCGCGTCCATGGCGCCATCCGTCTTGCCTGCACCCACAATCGTATGCAGTTCGTCAATGAACAGTATAATCCTGCCGTCGCTGTTCTTCACTTCCTCCAGCACGGCTTTCAAGCGCTCCTCAAACTCTCCGCGGTATTTCGCCCCCGCAACCAGAGCTCCCATATCCAGAGAAAAAATGGTTTTTTCTTTCAGACCTTCCGGCACATCCCCTTTCACGATCCGCTGGGCAAGCCCTTCTACAACCGCGGTCTTGCCGACGCCCGGTTCGCCGATAAGTACCGGATTGTTCTTCGTCTTCCGGGACAGGATCCGAATAACATTACGGATCTCCTCGTCACGCCCAATGACCGGATCTAACTTCTGATCCCTGGCACGCTCCACAAGATCCTGCCCGTACTTATTGAGCGTATCATAGGTTGCTTCCGGGTTGTCGCTGGTCACCCGCTGGTTGCCCCGGACTGAGGACAGAGCCTGTAAAAATCCTTCCCTGCTAATGCCCATCTCCTTAAAAAATGATTTCATATCCCGGCTCGCGTACTTCAAAAGAGCCAGGAAAAGATGCTCTACGGAAACATATTCATCTCCCATCTGTGCGGCCTCATCCTCCGCATGGATCAGTACATTATTCAAATCCTGCCCCATATAGACCTTGCCGCCCTGCACCTTCGGCCGCTTGTCAAGCATCTCCCCCACACGATTTACCACGTAGGATGCCTGAAAGCCCATCTTCTCCAGCAATTTCAGAATCAGGCTGTCGTCCTGCGTGATCAGCGCATACAGCAAATGCTCCTGCACAAGCTCCTGATTGCCGTAATCGTATGCCAGTTTCTCACAGCTTTGTACCGCCTGCAGGGAATTCTGCGTAAATTTATTAATATTCATGCTAAAACCTCCTCCTATTTGTAACCAATATGCACAGCAAATGGATTTATATGCTATTGTTCTATTGACAATATAACAATAGCAGAAGTTGTTAGCACTGTCAAGTATCGAGTGCTAATTTCCCCGGAATTTTTCATTATTTATTCTATGTAAAAAGAGCGGAAAAAAATCCCGCCCTCTTTAAATGAAGCTTCAATACAGTTTTGCACTGATCTGCTTCGGCCTAAATCCTTTTCTCTCCAATGCCTCCAGAATCCGATGTTTGTGTTCGGTTCCGAATGCTTCCATTGTAATGCGCAGTTCTACGGCTGCATTCCGGTTGGTACTGACAAACTGGTTATGTTCCAGCTTGATGACATTGCCCTGCTCCTCCGCAATCGTCGCCGCCACCCGTACCAATTCACCCGGTTTGTCCGGGAGCAGAACCGATACGGAAAAGATTCTGTCCCTCTGGATCAGGCCGTGCTGCACGATGGAGGACATGGTAATCACATCCATATTGCCGCCGCTTAATATACAGACCACTTTCTTTCTTCTGCAATCCAGCTGCTTTAACGCGGCCACTGACAAAAGCCCGGAATTTTCCACGATCATTTTATGGTTCTCCACCATATCCAAAAACGCACCGATCAGCTCATCATCTTCCACCAACAGCATATCGTCCGCATTTTCTTTGACATAAGGAAAAACCTTATCCCCCACCGATTTCACGGCCGTCCCGTCGGCAATCGTATTGGCGCTGTCCAGTTCCACCACTTCTCCTGCCTCCAATGCCGCGCTCATGCTGGCCGCCTCGATGGGCTCCACACCGATAACTTTGATCTTCGGGTTCAGCATCTTCGCCAGTGTCGCCACCCCGCCTAGCAGGCCGCCCCCGCCCACAGGAACAAGGATATAATCCACGGTAGGAAGCTCCTGCACAATCTCCATGGCAATGGTGCCCTGTCCGGTTGCCACATCCAGATCATTAAAAGGATGGACGAAGGTATAGCCCTGCTCCTCCGCCAGCTTGTTGGCATACTCGTAAGAATCATCATACACATCCCCGTATAAGATCACTTCCGCTCCATAGCTCTTTGTCCGGTTTACTTTGATGAGCGGAGTCACGGTGGGCATCACGATCGTGGCCTTACATCCAAATGCATTTGCCGCATAGGCCACGCCCTGGGCATGGTTTCCCGCTGATGCGGTAATCAGGCCGCGGCTGCGCTCTTCTTCGGACAGGGTGCTGATCTTATAATAGGCGCCCCGCAGCTTATAAGCACCGGTATGCTGCATGTTTTCCGGCTTTAAGTAGACCTTCCCGCCGGTCTGTTCACTGAGATAATCACTGTAGACCAGTTTTGTAGGACTGGTCACTCCTTTCACGACTTCTGCCGCCTCTTCAAATTTTTCTAATGTCATCATAGCTGCTCCTCATCCTCCGACTCTTCCTCTTTCTTGTAAAACAATGCGTTTACAAATTCATCCGCGTCAAATTTCTGCAGGTCGTCAATGGATTCCCCGACTCCGATATATTTCACCGGAATGCCCAGTTCCGCCTGAATAGCCACGGCAATACCGCCTTTTGCGGTTCCGTCCATTTTCGTTAAAATCACGCCTGTGATATCGGCCACCTCGTTAAATTCTTTTGCCTGAACCAAAGCATTCTGCCCTGTAGTGGCATCCAATACCACCAGCGTCTCATGGTAAGCTTCTGGGTATTCACGCTCAATGACCCGATGGATCTTCTTTAATTCTTCCATCAAGTTCTTCTTATTATGCAGCCGTCCCGCCGTATCGCACAGCAGGATGTCTGCCTTTCTCGCCTTTGCCGCCGCCACCGCGTCAAATACGACGGAGGCCGGATCCGCGCCCTCCTGGCCGCCGATCATATCTACCTGAGCGCGGGCGGCCCATTCCTTAAGCTGTTCCCCTGCTGCCGCGCGGAAAGTATCTGCAGCCGCTAAAATAACCTTCTTGCGCTGCGCACGGAATTTGCCTGCCAGCTTTCCAATGGTCGTAGTCTTCCCTACTCCATTGACGCCGATTACAAAGACCACAGACTGCTTATCCTCAAATTCATAAGCCGTCTCTCCCACATCCATCTGCTCCTTGATGCTGTCGATCAGAAGCTGCCTGCACTCCACCGGCTCCTTGATGTGCTGCGCTTTCACTTTTTCTTTCAGATCCTCAATGATTTCATCGGTCGTGCGCACTCCCAGATCCCCCATAATCAAGGTCTCTTCCAATTCCTCGTAAAAATCATCGTCAATTTTGGAAAATCCATGGAAAATGCTGTCCATCCCTGACACAATATTATCTCTTGTCTTTGTCAGGCCAAAAACCAGCCTTTTAAAAAAACCCTGTTTCTCCTCTCCCATTTCATCCATCTCCTTTGCATTCGCAGTCAAATATCACAGTTCCCATATACGGATGGCCTACGCATCCAATTCATCCTCCAGAAGATCCACAGACACCAGTGTAGACACCCCTTTTTCCTGCATGGTGATGCCGTACAGCCTGTCGGCCGCCGTCATGGTTCCCCGACGGTGCGTAATCACAATGAACTGTGTATTCTCCGTCAGCCTGTGCAGATACTGTGCGAAGCGCCCCACATTATTATCGTCCAGAGCCGCCTCAATCTCGTCCAGCAGGCAGAACGGCGAAGGCTTCAGATTCTGGATGGCAAACAAAAGGGAAATCGCGGTCAGCGCCTTTTCTCCTCCCGAGAGCTGCATCATATTCTGCAGCTTCTTTCCCGGCGGCTGCGCGATGATGCGGATTCCGGCCTCCAGGATATCCTCATCCTCCATCAGTTCCAGAGTGCCCTTCCCTCCGCCGAACAGCTGCCCAAACACATGATCAAATTCTTTTGATATCAGGGCAAACTGCTCCTGAAACTGCCTGCGCATCGCTACGTCCAGCTCCTCAATAATCTGCACGAGAGTCCCTTCCGCTTCCACAAGATCATCATGCTGCCCTTTTAAAAATTCATAACGCTCCGAGACTTCCTTATATTCTTCAATGGCATTCACATTCACATTGCCCAGTTTCTTAATCTCGTTTTTCAGGCTCTGGATCTGCCGCTTCATGTAGCTTAAATCAGTAAGGTTGGGATTCCGAAGCTCTTTGGCCCGACGCAGTGTGAGTTCATATTCCTCCCACATATAATTGATCTGCTTGTCCGACGCTTCCTCATAAGTTTCCTTCCGGCTGTTCAGACGGAAACACTCTTTATCCAGATCTGACATATGTTTGGAAAGTTCCTCCCGTTTTCCTAAAAAGGCCTTATGCCTCTGGTTCAGCTCGTCCCGCTTGGCAATCTGGACATTGATCTCTGCCTGAATTTCTTCAAACAGCTCCCCGGAATTTTCAATGGTGTCCCTCAGGCTTTGGATTTCCCGCTCTTTCTCCTGAATCTCCTGAGAGGCATTCCCCTTATTGGTATCCACCTCCTGCAGCTCTTCCTGGAATTTTGCCGTCTCATCCTCAATACGGCTTATGTTTTCCAAAATAAATGTATTCTGCTGTTCCAGGCTTGCATAGGACAGATGTACTTCTTCCGAATGCCGTATCTGCGTGCTTTCCAGTTCTTTGTCTGTCTCCAGGGCCTTCTGCAGCGCTTCAATTTTTTCATTCAATTCCTGCTCCAGGCGCTTCGACGCCCCCAGTTCCAACTGGATCGATTCCTCGTTGTCACGGATTTCCTGAAGCTGTTCCTTCAAAGCCTCCTGCTCTTCCCTGTACATCCGGCGCTGCTCCTGAAGCTCCTTTTGTTTGCCCTGGATCTGCTCCATATTCATCTTGACTGTATTTTCCACGATGGAAGCCTTGCTTTTCTGATGCTGGATCTCATCAATGGTATTATAGCACAAAGCACGCTTCTGCTTAATATCATTGACCTCCTGCTCCATCCCGTCCATATCGCGTTTCAGCATGGCTACCGTCTCTTCAAACTCCTGAATCTCCCTGCGCCGGCTCAACAAATTGCTGGAATTTTTAAACGCGCCTCCGGTCATGGAACCGCCCGGATTGATCAGATCCCCTTCCAGAGTGACCAGCCTGAGGGACTGCCGGTATTTCCTCGCAATGGCGATCCCATGGTCAATATGGTCGACCACAATCGTCCTGCCCAACAGCTGATCCACCATTCCTTTAAATTTAAGTTCCACCCTCACCAATGTATTGGCAAGGCCGATGACGCCGGGTTCCTTTAACGCCGCGGCGTCCCGGATTCCACCGCTGCCGTGCATACTGGTCAGCGGAAGAAATGTAGCGCGTCCGAATTTATTATTCTTCAAATACTGGATCATCCGCTTTGCCGTTCCTTCCGTATCCGTGACAATATTCTGGATACTGCCGCCCAATGCGGTCTCAACGGCAATCTCATATGCCTTGTCTACCTGAATAATATCTGCAACCACCCCTAAAAGCCCCGGCTCCTTCTCCCGAAGGCTCATGACTTTTCGGATGCTGTTCCCATATCCGTCGTACCGTTCCGTAATATTTTTCAGCGATTCCAGGCGGGAAGATTCCCTGTGGTATGCCGTCTGCCCCAGGCGCAGCTTTTCCTGCTTCTCATTCAATTCCAACTGACAGCGCTCAATTTCCTTCTCTGTATTCTGAATCTGTCTGGAATATCCTAAGATCTCTTCCCGTACTTTCCTCAGTTCCTCCTCGTAAGAAGCAAGGGTCTCATTCTGCCGGTTCCCTTCCCCCTCTGCCTCCGCCAGAAGCCGTTCCAATTCCGTCCTGCGGGCCGTAATCTGAGCCTGGGTCGTATCATAATGCTGGATCTTGGCACGGGTGGACGCACGGTTGTCCAAAAGCTCCATGATCTCCTGCTTGCTGGT
>CATKXE010000114.1 GCA_949840465.1 uncultured Lachnospiraceae bacterium
AGCCTCCGTCACAGCCACATCCTTCTCCGCCGTATCAGCAGCACCGTTCCACTCCATACCGGCAAGCCCCCTAAGCCCGTCCGCCACCATGGAAAACCCGTCCGCGATCCTCAACAATTCACTTCCCATCTTACAATCCCTCCATATCTTCCAATCGTTCCATCAGTTCCTCGGAGTACATGGCGCACACCAGCATCTCCTTCCCAATCTCCGGGCGGCTGAAATACTGCGCCTTCTCCCCGTACCTCTTTTGTACCTCAATCTCCATCAGCCTTCGCCGCTCTCCCCTCTCAAAGCCGAACACCCAGATCCCGTCCGCCTTCTCCATCAGCCTGGAGACCAGAATCCCCTCCACAGCGCTCCCAAGCTCATCCTTGAAAATCCCGTGGAAACAAAGGAACGGACTCACCGGGATCTTCCCCTTATGGGCCGCATACCGGCAGTATTCCTCCGCCCTCTGCCGGTCCAGCTCCTCACTCCCCGTCAGATGCGTCAAGACCAGCACCATCTCCATGCCCGTTCCCTCCTTCCATGCCTTCCGGCTCCATGAACCTCACCCCGATCCCATGCTCTGCGGCAAAAGCGATCTCCGAAGCCATCCCTTCCGTGGCCTCCCCGAACACCCACACCTCATCACAGCATAGGAGCAGCTCCAGCCCCATGGCAAGCCCCGCCTGCCGCTCCGCCTCAATCCCCTCATTCAGAAACTGCGGGAACAGAAGATGCGGCGCAACCGGCAGGAACCCTCTCTCACAGGCCGCCCGGCAGTACCCGGCCGCCCTCCTCGCATTCCCCTCCATGTCCCCACGGAAAGGGCTGCAGATAAACACCTTCTTACGCATCACCACTTCCATCCTTTCTTCGCTTTCCGTCCGCCGGCCACTGCCGCCGCACCGGATTCATACGCCTGCACACTCTTCTCAATCTGCATCAACTTCACCGCCAGGCTCTTGGCCACAATGCTGATCGCCTGCAGGATACCAATCAGCTCCTGCGTACACTCTCTTTCCACTGGTTCCATCCCTCCTTTCCGGGGCTGTCGTATCTATCCCCTTCACTGCCGTAATGACACTTTTTTAAAAATAGGCAACGAAATCCTAAAATTTTTTCAAAAACCATTCGACACAGACAAAAAATATTGTCGAACGCCCACCTATCACACGTCTATTCCCCGCTCCCGGAAGAAGCGGCGCAGCTTTTCCAGCACCTTATTCTTACGGAAATCCAGCGTCCGCCGGTTCTTCCCGCTAACCCTCGCATACTCATAGACACTCATTTCCTCCCCAAAAACCTTCTCCGCTATCTCCCTTTCTTCTGGCAGCAGGTTATCCAGAGCGTCCTTCAACACCCCCAGCAGCATCCTCTTCTCCGCCAGTTCCTCCGTATCCTCCGCAAACAGTTCATCCCTCATGTCGTTCTCCTTCCATTCCTCATAAGACTCTTCCGTATACCCCTTTTCCTCCATCGCCTCCCGGTTCCTCTGCTCCCTCTTCTTCTGCCTCCACCACGGGCGAAAATACCTCTGGTACTCTTCCTCCGTGACCTCCATCCTCACTTCCTCATTCCCAGACCTAATGGTAATGATCCTCTTTCCAGACATAAAGCGTTCCTTTCTTTACGCCTTCGTAAAGCCAGAAACGCCGGAAGCTCTATGCGGGACAATTCCGTAAAACCAAAAAAAGGCCGGAGTAAGCTACTTAATTCCTAGCTTTACTCCGGCCATTCGGTGACTCGACACTATGCGGTCCCACTCGCTCGGTCGTAAAAATACATTCAGTTCCTCAATCCTGCACGGGCTGGCAGCACAATCCTCACAATCTTCCCGCAGTGCGGACACCGCAATTCAAAAATGACCTCATATGCCCGGTCCCGCCTCACGTCCAGGAGCCTCCTGCCGCACAGCGGACAGACCTTCTTTTCCCCCACGCCGCCTCCTTTCCTGCCACTGCAGGGACAGCGGCACGGCATCCATGCCATAAATTTCCATGCATAATCCAAGTATTCCCTATTTCCCCCTGGATAAACACCATCACGCAAAAAAAGACGGCCCCCGCACCCTCGCAGAAGCCGTCCCGTCTATGTACCTATCTTTTCTTATGCCTTTTCTTCTCACTCTTTGGTTCCCAGTACACCGTAACAATATGATTGCAGTTCGGGCACCTGGTCTGTGCCTCCACTGGCTTCGGGGATCTGGTGCAGATATCCATGATACGCTTTCCGCACCTTGGGCATTTCAGTCTCTCCATTCATGTCCACCTCCTCGTATACAGCCCCGGTTCCTGGCTGCCGGGGCTCTAACCTGGCGATTTTCTCATTGTCTGCCTCCTGTCAAATTTCTATCAACACTTTCCCGTCAGGAAAGCCTTCTTCCTCATGTGCCTCCGTCTATCTCTTCCGTCCTATCACAAACACGTCCAAACCGCCGCCCATGCCTATAAATCTCCTGAACCTCTCTCCCTCCATCCCGGCACATATTTACGCGCTATCCCAGATCAAATCCATATCCAGATCAAACCGTTATACCTTCATCTGGCCGTGTTATTGACATAATCCTATATATAAAATCCAACCTCCGCTCCTAAAATGAATCCAAATATTCCTGGAGCCTATCCACAAACTGTCCAACATGTATCCCATCCACAAAAGAATGATGAGCCTGGACCGATACGGGCATGACAATCTTACCATCCTTCTCATAATACTTCCCCCAGTCAAACAAAGGCGTCGCATTATCCTTTTTTCCGGAATTTGTATGTGAAATATGCGTATAGGTAATCCACGGCATAGGCGAACACTGGAACACATCATTTCCAAGAGGGCCTGTAAAATATTCCTTCTGCTCCCTTGCAATCCTCCCCGCCGTCTCCACATATTCCTGAATGCTGCCCCGAAGCGGCACATTGACCACTTTGAACAGCCCCGTATCCTGATTCAGATAAGTAAACGCAGTATCAATATGGTCAAAAAGAACCACCTTTCCCTCCAGAAAACGATACCGGAACGCTTCAATCCCATCCGCGCATTTACATACCGCATACACAAACGCCAGCGTAAAAGAGAGGTTCTGCACCTTCACCTTCCGCCGGAAATTCGTGATATCCGCCTCAAATGTCACACAGAAAGCAGGTTCCACGCTCTCCCTGAAAACCATACAGTGCATGGCCCTCTCCCAGTTTTTCTCGTCTATCACCTGATAAGTATTCATTCCAGCTCCTCCCTTTCCATTTCCACACATTTCACTTTCTTTTGGCAAATTTCTCTTTTGCGTATTCATAGGCTTCCCGGATGTATGGCTTTAAATCTTCAAAAGTCTCTTCCGACGGGTTCAGCACACACATCCACCCCATCCACGCATAGACCGGATGCGGCAAAAAACAGTCAGCCGCAGAAAAATCATAATCCATTTCCACAACCCCGCCTGCCCCCGGACGTTTTGGCACAGCCCCGAACAGCTTCACAAACGTATCCTTACGGACACCCAGGTTCACCCGGTAAACCCCCGGCCTGTCCAGCTTAGAGCCTTTATCATTATCCCCGTCCTTCTCCTTGACCGTCAATATGTACACACCCCTTTTCAGCACATGTCCGGGATTGTAAAAAATCCCCTTTTCTCCCCAGCTCTCCACAAGGACGCTGCCCTCCAGATTTTCCAGGCAATACTTCAAAATCCCTTCCGCTTCCATACTTCCCCTTCCTCCCCATGTTTTATCCAGTATACCACAAAACCGTACAGAATCCATCAAATTCCAAACGATTCCCCAACATAAAAAGAAGAAAAATGTGAAAAAAGAACCTATCTGTCACCACATTTACAGAATCCCCCTTCCCTGCTATAATAAGAGCCACAACACCAAAACAAACAGGGGGAAATCCATTGAAAAACATCCGGACGCTCTTTCAAAAACACAAAGACACACCAAAGCAGGCCGCGGCATTCGTAGATTACGAACACTGGTACTACTCCTACCAGAACCTTTACGGCATCAAGCCCCAGATAACCGCCTGGCGCAAAGAACTGGAAACCCGCTTCAACCTCACGGACATCCTGGTATTTGGCGACTTCTCCCAGACACCCATAAACCAGGAACTCCCCAGAATCCGGGAAGCCACCAGCACCATCATAGAGACCGCCAACCCCGGCTCCAAAAAAGACATGACAGACTTCATCATGCTGGACCGCCTCTACCAGACAGCCGCCGAAGACACAGGCACGGACACCTACATACTCTTCACCGGCGACGACCACTTCCAGCCCGTGACCAGATACCTCACCCAGAAAAAGAAAAAACAAGTCATCGTCTACGGGGTACAAAACGCTTTCAGCGCCCAGCTAAAAGCCGCCGCCACACAATACATCGAATACCCCTACCCGGCAGAACTCACCCGGAGATACTACGATATGATCCTGCAGAACTTCGACTACATCTCCGGCAAGAACATCAACCCCACCTTCCTGAAGACCGTGGAAGCCGTGGCAGACCACAACCAGATACCCCAGGACACCATCCGGGCAGCCCTCCAGGAAATGCTGGACAAAGGATACGTCTACCAGAAAGAAGTCCCCATAGCCTTCAACCGCAAAATAAAAATCGTCTGCGCCAACTGGGAACAGCTCATCAAAGACGGCCTCTGGGACCCGGATGCCTAACGCTGTCGCAACATGTCGTATCCTGTAAAACCAACAGACTATTTGTTGAACGATTGCTATACCATTTCCCGTACACCTGTGATAAAATAACCCTATGGAAACAGGCCGGCACAAAACAGCGCGGCAGCCCACACACAGCAAAAACAAGCAGCTAATTTTTTTTACCCCTTTACTTCTCTTTAGATAAGTAATTGCTAAGTTAATTCAGTTCTAATCATTTTCTGCAAAAGCACATACAATAGCATTATGATACTTCGGGAAAGAGGTGAGTAATGCTTGTGTACAGAAGACTATGTGCCAATGAGGATTGAAGAGCTCTGCTCAAAAGGCGGAATCACCAGATACCAGCTATCCAGCCGGACGGGGATCTCACAGTCTGCACTGTCAGACATCGTGAAAAAGAAAAACGTGCCAACCCTGGTCACAATCGAAAGGATCTGCGCAGCCTTCGGGATCACCATCGCGCAATTCTTCACACAAGGCGAAAACATCCCGGACCTGTCCGACGAACAGAAAGAACTCCTGCTGTTATGGGACGGCTTAAAACTGGAAGAAAAAGAGATTGTAAAAACCTTTATGAAGAGCATAAAGAAATGAGGGATAGCTGCCTGGAGACATGCCGCCGTCCCTCATTTTTTCCTCACGAAAACCGGAAGACCTCCGGCCCGCACCTGTTTGCATGGAACCAACGCCACCCGATAACCGCCTTTTCACCATGCCTGCAGGCAGAAAGGAAGCCAGACAAATGCAGAAAAAAGACCAGACCACACAAGAGCTCTTCTCCATCATCACCGAACCCAGCACCATCCAGGGCATAAAAGAAACCCTCAAACTATGCATGGACAGCCTCAAAGACAACACCCTCAACACCCTTCTCAAACAAGACGCAGACTACCAGACAGCCCTCCTCGAATACCGGCAGGCCCACCAGCGCTACCAGGACACCGACTTCACAGAATCCCAGCGTGAAGTCATAGACACCCTCCTGGCCCGCAAAGACGAAAGCGAATTTGAACACACCGCCAACGCATACATGGCCGGCCTCCTGGACAGCTACCGCATCCTAAGAAACTTCGGCCTCACACTCGAATAATCCGCAGACACACAATGTCCCGCAGCCTCCCCATCCAGAATGCCGCGGGACATTGCTTCTCATTTTCTATACACCAGACAACTTCTATCCCAAACGAAAACCACAAAAATTATATTCCGAAATATCTAATTGCCGTATTTTTGTATTTTCTTAGCAAAATTTCCAGTTCGCCCTTTGCCCAATATATTATAGATTCCTTTTTCTTTATTCTATCCAGCGTTTGTGGGCTTAGCATACCACTATAAAACAATCCGTAACCACTGGCTTGAAACTCTTCAAGTAAATCTGGTATTTCAGAAATATCTTTTCTATCTATTTGAGCCTTCGTATGTTTACACTGAAAAATCCAATGTTGTTTCTGTTCCCCTAAAATTGTTTCCACTTTCATATCCGCTTCTAAATCTACACCCCCATCAGAAGCTCTTGTATTCCCCCTTTGAGTAACATTTTGAAATCCCATATCCACCAATAAGTCTCTACACATTTTTTCAAACTCTCTGTCATCTAATTTAGAAAAATCATACTCTTCATGTAATAACTCTGGAGATATAAATGGAAGCAACTTATTATACATTTCCTGAATGCCCTTATACTCCTTAGCAGCAAATATATCCTGCTCACCATTCAAAGCCATTATAATTGCCCAGAAACCACTGTACAAAGTTTTAACTACCAATATATTTTGACTTATTTCATACTCCTGACAATCTTTTTCCTCTACCTCCATGATATCTAAAAATGCATTGATACGTTTAAGATAATCGCTGTTTATGGAGACTTTTAATTCTCCAGATTGCGCTAAACAGTATTTTTCACCGGAATAAATTTTATCAGCCTTACAAGTCTGGAACTTCATCGAATCCTTAATCTTTTTAAAAGAATCATCGCCATAGCCTGCAATAAAAGCCCCCTGCCGATCCACAAACACATTATCTATATTACCAAATTTTGAGGGATACCGTTCTGATATATCTGAATAATCAGGCTCCATCAGCATTCTATAAGCATACTTTATCTCATCTCCACACTCTAAAAATGCACAATATTCTGATTTAAAATTTCGCATTAAATATTCTTCATCTGTTTCCGCATTTCCACACGATGCAAACGCCGATTCAAAAGCCCCCAGAATCTGTTTGATATTTTCAAAATCGTATTCCACATTAAAATATCCAACATGCACATCTGTAAATGGGCATCCCATTCCATCAAAGGAATCCATTCCAGGCAATATGCCATATGATTTTCCTAAAGCCTGCAACATTAATAACTTTTCCCTATCAATTTCACGAACAGTAAGCAGGCTATCATATTCTTCATATGTAAATACATAGTATATATCACAAGAATCCGCTTCTAAATCTATAATCACCACATCTCCAAACGTGATATATCCATCTTCTGATTTTTTACGGCCTACTATTTCAATCTCATTATCCTTATCTATGGAATCAATCATATATACAGCTTTGCATTTTTCAATAAATTCTTCCTTTGTCATAGCTCTATCCTTTTCTGCCCGATATCGGCATCAACTCTAACTCATCACTATCTGATATCCCAACTTGAAAAATTCCTGTAATTCCAGCCGTTTCCGCCGCATTAACAACTAACTTTTTGGAATCTGCTTCCATATTTAATCCAAGTATTACCCCATATGGCTTCCATTTTTTATATACCGGAGCATTTAAATAATAAGGTGTGCTAAGGATTGCACGCCATTCTGCATCATACTCATGACATTTTTTCTTAATAAGAGTAATCTTTTCTTTTTCCCAAGGATGATCAGAGACAAACTGCAACAAGGGATTCGTATACGAATTATTCAAATTCACCAATAACTTGTGTACCACATAATCTCTGGCATAGATTGTGGCATCATATTTTTCATCAGAATAGCACATTGGATAAATATATGCATTCAAATCTTTGTTCATACAATTTAAGCACTCTTTTTCAGTCCCACATAACCAGGACGAATCATCACTTCTATCATAAACCACAGCAAAGCCCTTATGCTGATCCGCATATTTCAGCCATAAATTTTCGTTTTTCCACGTATCAGAAAAACACACTGAATAAATTTCCTTGCGTAATTCCCTGCGAATCCCTTTAAAAAAATCATAAGAAACATTTCCTATAAATTCAGCAGTTTTATCTGTCAAAAAGTTTTGACATTCCTCATTTGAAATACCTAAATAATCAGAAAAACCAGAAAGCCGCTTCTCATTACTTCTTAAATCCTCTACTTCCTGCTTAATCCCCTCTAATACCAGATTACGGTCTATCCTTATATATGTATCAAAAGGATCATCATAATAATCCGATGTAGAAAAATACATCTTGTTTTCTATCAATGCAGAAAGCGACTTATTATTTACGGAACGATACCTATATAAAAATCTTGGAAACTTAATTGTCGCCAATAAGCTTTTTATATCATTTTCAACATCTTGTCCATCCAGACTACACAAAGTATCCCAAAATTTCTTTCGTTCTTCACTACTCATGCTCCATTCTGTATTCATCTCCGCACCTCTGATTCTTCACCATATTTTTAGCTTCCCACTACACAATAATACCACATATTCTCACTTTTTACTATAGAGAAACTCCGGCATGTACCAAACAATACCGAAGTTCCACTTAATTCATATAAAATTGTCAAGGCAATAATCCTACAAAGATTTTCGCCCATTCATCTGGAACACATCATGCCCCATAATGCTCCGTACCGCCTGCCCCAGACTCCTTGCCCTCCCATGCTGATGGTAAGGCTGTGAAGCCCTGTGCTTATGGAAAATAATACACTCCCCCTCCCCCGGATACTCTGGATTATGGATATACCAGATATGCCCCGTATTCTTCGACTGGATCGTCACATCATATTCCTCCGCCAGAATAATGTTAAAATAAGACCTATCCAGCCTCCCGATCTCTTCCGCCCGGAACATCAGCCACTCCCCCTTTCCCGAACCACGCCGCCAGCGCGTCCTCCACGATACCCGCCACATCCGCAGGCTTCACACTCCCAAAATACCTCTCATACACCTCCGCCGGCAGCCTCACGCTCCTTCCGGCAGCCGCCTTCTTCCCTTTCCCGCCATCCAGTGCCCCCAGCACCGCCTCTTCCGTCACATTCCCCGCCATGCCCCTGACGCACTTCGCCGTCTTCGCATCCAGCTTAATCCTGCCCTGCTCCGCCAGCCCGGACACCACTTCCTGCTCCTTCTCCGACAGATAAGACAAATCCACCGCCGCCACCAAAGGCAGCGTTCCCTCGTCCAGCCGCCCCTTCAAAGGCTCCTCCAGCTTCTGCACCCGCATATACCTGGCAATATTCCTCCCGGTCATCCCATACTCTTCCCCAATGGCATCCCGGCTCTTCAACCTGTGGACATCATGTCCACAAGTCCCCGCCGTGTCCTGCCCGTTCAGCCTTGCGATCTCCTCCAGAATATCATTCCGCCGCCCCTGGCTGCTGACCTTCTCATACCGCTCCGCCAGCACCGCCGCCTTCTCACTGGGCAGAAGCTCCGCAAATCCCCTCTGTATCACATTGGTCTCAATCACATACACATAAGCGTCCTCTTCCGTCAGATCCGTCTTCACAATGGCCGGAATCTCCGTCAAGCCTGCCAGCCTCCCCGCCACCTGCCGGTTATGCCCCGCAAGCATCTCATACCCGTCCCCCTCCTGCCACACGATCACCGGATTCAGAACCCCATGCTCCTTAATGCTCTCCACCATATCCTCCAGACGCTCCCCCTCATACAGCCGGAACGGATGCCTCCGGAACGGGCGGATACCGTCAATGGGCAACATCCTAATCCCATTCTCTACAGCAGAAACCTCTTCCGCCCCCGCCAGCAGGTCCACAGCGTCACTAAAAATCTTCCTCTTCGCCCCATTAGCCTTCATACGAAACCAACTCCTTTGCAAACTTCCTATAAGCCATCCCCGCGCTCGCCTTCGGGCTGTACTCCGCCACCGGCAGGCTGTAATAAATACTCTCCCCCACCTTCACCGTACTGGGAATCCTCGTCTCAAACACCCGTATCTGCTCCTGGAAGTTCTCCGTCACTTCCTCCGTCAGCACCTTACACAGCTTCGTCCTGGACTCACACATGGTCATCAGAATCCCCGCAATCCCCAGCCCCGGATTGATCCGCCTCCGTATCTTCACCACCGTCCGCAGAAAATCCTGCATCCCCATCATAGCCAGAAGCTGGGGGTTCACCGTGATAATCACCTCATCCGCAGCAGCCAAAGCATTGATCGTCAAAGTCCCCAGTGACGGACAGGTATCTAATGCGGAGTAAATTATTATGCGGAGTAAACCGCTGAATTCAT
>CATKXE010000115.1 GCA_949840465.1 uncultured Lachnospiraceae bacterium
GGCTCGCGGCGAAAAAAGCGCTGGCTTCCTCCAAAAAGTCGTTTTCCTTTTTCAAATAGCGGATTTCCTTTTCCAGTTTCTTAACCTGCCGACGGAGCTGGATTAGTTCTTCATTAAGCGTCATAGCGCTTTGCGGGGTTTGTGAGCCTGCACCAGGGTCAAGGCTGCCAAGCCGGTGAGCCCTTACCCAGCCATACTATTTTATTGTATTTTTACTACACACTTTCAAAAAATCTACTACACACTTACTACACACTTTAGCCATCAAATTTTATAGAATTTCATAGGATTTTATAAAATTTTATTAATTTCAAAGAATGGCTTAAAATAGGCGAAAACCCTAGAAAACACCAGCTTAAAACGGCGTCCCATACAGGTCATAAGGCGTCGCCTGATAGACATAGTAATTAAGCCAGTTTGAATACAGGTTGTTGGCATGGGAACGCCAGAGCAGGTTCGGCCTGTTCTTTGGTTCGTTCCCCGGGTAATAATTCACCGGGATCTGAATATCCAGCCCTCTTCCAACATCCCTCTTATACTCGCTGTCCAGAGTCATCCTGTCATATTCCGGATGCCCCATCACAAAAATCTGCCTCCCTTCCTTTGCCATACACAGGAACACTCCTGCCTCCTCAGAATCCGCCAGGATCATAATCCTCTCATCCTTTTCCAGCAAATCCTGCGGAATCTCTGTGTGTCTGGAATGGGGTGCATAGAACACATCATCAAAACCTCTGACCAAAGGAATCTTCCGGTTCCGTACATGATGCGGGAAGATACCGAACTTTTTCTGCGGAAGCTGCCTTTTGTCAATCCCGTAATGGTAATAAAGCCCCGCCTGGGCTCCCCAGCACAGATGTAGGGTGGAAGTTACATTGGTGACCGTCCAGTCCATGATCTCCTTCAATTCCTCCCAATAATCCACCTCTTCAAAAGGCATCTGTTCCACGGGCGCCCCTGTAATAATAAATCCATCGAACTTCTGTTTTTTAATCTCTTCAAAAGGTTCATAGAATTTGTAGATATGGCTGGTGGATGTATTCTTAGACACATGGTTCGATACCCTTACAAATGTCACGTCCGTCTGCAGCGGCGTATTGGACAGGGAGCGCAGAATCTGAAGCTCCGTGTCCTCTTTCAGAGGCATCAGGTTTAAAAGCCCGATACTGATAGGACGGATTTCCTGATGAGCCGCCCGGTATTCATCCATCACAAAAATATTCTCCTGCTCAAGCACCTCTTTGATCGGCAGGTCATTTTGAACTCTTATCGGCATTTTTATCTCCCTCGTCTTTCATTAATTCATTCTGCTCTGCATGTACGTAAGTTCCGTCTGAATCTACATAACTCAGTTTATCGTAAGAAAGCGTATCCGTAGGCAGGAATTTTTGTTCCAGCTTGTGGTTGATCAGCATATTTACAATATAATAGATCACGGCAAAGGTCGGCACTCCCAGAATCATTCCCACAAATCCAAACAGCCCACCGCCAAGCAGGATTGAAAATACAACCCAAAATGCAGAAAGTCCGGTAGAACTCCCCAGAATCCTGGGTCCTATTATATTCCCGTCAATCTGCTGCAGGATCAATATAAAAATCACAAAATAAACGCCCATCCTGGGATCGGAAAGCATTATCAGAATCGTGCTTGGTATGGCGCCGATATATGGCCCGAAAAAAGGAATTACATTGGTCACTCCCACGATCACGCTGACAAGGAAGTTGTACGGCATGTCCAATATACTCAGCACGATGAAACACAGGACTCCGATAATGGCAGAATCAATGATTTTTCCGATAATAAATCCGCCGAACATCTCGTTGCTCTTTGTAGTCAGGTGCAGGATCATATTCGCGTGGGCCGGTTTAAAAACAGCATATATGATCTTTTTCGTCTGCTTAGAAAAGGTTTCTTTGCTGTACAGCACATAGATTGAGACAATCAGCCCGATCACAGCATTAAACAGTTCACTTACAACATTGATTACGCCTTCTGTCAGATTCGACATCAGCACATTGGCCTGCGACAGCAGATCCGTGCGCATCCAATTCTGCAGGGAATCTGTGGCTTCCCGTAACACCTGGGTCGTGATCTGCTCTAAGGTGGAATCTCCGGCCATCATCCTGGTAATGTAGTCTATAGCATCATTAAGCTGCCCCGGCACAGTAACCACCATATTCCTGATACTGCGGTACAATTCCGGTATCATCATATTACACAATGCCACGATCACTGCCAGCAAAACCAAAACTGCTGAGAGAATCCCGACACTCCTGCTGACCGCCTCAGCCCGCTTTAATTTGGGAAACGTCTTTTTCAGCGAAATCCTTACATGGCGCTCCACAAACTTCACGATGGGATTCAGCAGGTATGCGATTGCCAGCCCATAGATAATGGGCTTTAATATATTGACGACCATCCATAGGATCTTCGAGATTGAATCCAGCCGAAGCATGGTAAAATAAAATACGATCCCAATGACTATGACAATAAACAGAGTCTTCTCCCTGCCCAACTGCTGACGCAGCTTTGACGGTTCTCCGCTGCCCAAAGCAGGACTGTTTATGTAATATCCGCTCTTTTGCTCCGCGCCATTGCCCGATTCTGTCCCCATTCGTTCCTCTGATCCCCCCTGTGCGCCGGCCTGCTTTTCATCCGGCTTCGTATCCGCTTCCGGCTGTGTCTTTTGATCCTGTATTTTCTGTTCCATATCCTGACTCATTGCTCATTTACTATCCTTTTTACAACATAAATTTCCCCACAGCGTACTGCGGGATTCCCTACGACAGGCGACAGGGCTTATATACTCGCCCAATCACCGAATACATAGATTATAACGCGGTATAGGTGTTTGCGTCAACCGGTAAAGAGGAAAATAGAAAAATCCGGAAAACGACCCGGATTTTCCCATTTTCCACATCTTTTACAGTACATCGAATAATAAGTAACCAGCCCAATGACTTGCCCGATTTTCCATCTGCTGCGTTGTCGTCAATCGGCGTAGCCACCGCTACGCCTCATTCCTCCGCCTTGCATATGAAAAATCATTCTGCGCCATTTGGCTGGAAACTTATTTTTCGATGTACTAGTGCCCGCATTCAAAAGTAGCGCACTCCGTGCCCTCACAGCGGCAGGCATTGCTGCCTTCCACACTGATCTTTCCCGCATGGCACCGGCATTGTTCATTGTACATACAATCCTGCGCTTCACAGTGGATATTCGTAGCAGAAGAAGCTTCTCCTGTCACATTGGAGTAGGTGTCTCCGTTCCTCTCCTGAAAACTGTCACAACAGGTTTCCCTGGCATACTTTGCCTCGCTCCCGCCAACCTGGATTTTGTCCAGATCACAGAGAAAATTCTTATTGTGCCTGCATGTCTGAACAGTACATTTTAATTCCGGCATAATGGTTCCTCCTCTTATTCAGATTATGACTGCCATTAGAAATAGTCAGGAACTGTATAGAAATAACTGGTTATTTCCTGCAGTTCCTTACAAGTCAGTACTATTATGCCCTCTTTATCCCCGGATTATACGCTGTCTTCCGAATCAAAATTTTGTAACAAAGGCTGCGCATCCTTTACAAATCACAACATCAGCCTGACATATACCGAAAAAACGGCAAGGATTTCCCGAACCAGATAATTAAGGAACAAAACCGGATTGGATGCGGCCGCAATTCCCGTCAGGTTTCGGTATCCGAGATGCCTGCCCAAAAGCAGGGCGCGGTACAGATGAAAATCATTGGTCACCACTGCCGCTCTCGCATCCGGTTCCATATATCCCATGCTATACCGGAGATTCTCTAAGGTAGACGTGGACTGCTCTTCCTTTAAAATACGGGATGCGCTGATTCCCCGCTCTGTCAGATACTCTGCCATAGCCTGCGCCTCCGTGACCGCCTCGTCCTTCCCCTGTCCTCCCGAAACCACGGCTTTCGCCCTCGGATGTCCGACAAGATAGGAATATGCACACTCCAGACGGCGCATCAGGGAATGGGTAATCTGCGTTCCCCGCACCTGTGCACCCAGAACGATCACATAGTCCGCCTCTTTCATGTCCCTTCTTTTCATAACACATACAATCTTTGCACCAATCACAAAGGCGCTCATCCAGCAGGCTGAAAGAAGTGCCAGAATCAAAATCCTGATCTGCACGCACAGAACCGGATAGAAGCCGTATGCCGCCAGATGCGCCCCGCCGCACACTGCCCAGAACCAGGAAAATGTAGAATTCCATCTTCTCGTGTAAGCGAGGATTACACAATAATATAAAATGCTTCCGGCTCCCATAACCAGAAAATATATCTGGCTGATCGCCGAAAGCATGTCCATAGATTTAAGCATTCCTTCCGCAGCACTTCTTATACTTCTTGCCGCTTCCGCACGGACACGGGTCATTGCGCCCTATCTTCTTCTCCTTGCGGATGATTCCGGACTTCCTCTGCTCCAAGAACAGTCGTCTTCTTGTTTCTTCATCGTAGATGTCATTCCACTGCGGCAGATCATACAGCCATTCCGCTCTTGCTTCCACCATATTTTTATACAGCTTTTCCTTGTCAAATGCCAGACTGACCTCAGTGTCTTCATCCATCGTCTCAATGGGGTTCGCTTCCTTCAGACTGTCATTAATCCCGTCCAGGAACCCGACCATCGTCATGACATCCATATCATACTTTTCTGCCAGTTCCTTCACGGTTCCCTTTACCTCTGTATCCGGCTCAGACAAAAGCTGTACATAGACACCCTTCTCCACTTTAAAATATGCGTCCCACAAACTTTTCAGCTGTTCGCTTGTCTTCTTCTGGTCATAAGCCATATCCCGCCATTGTTCCAATAAAGTCTTATCACTCATCGTAATTTAGCTCCTTCACCTATTATAAATCGCTTATCCATTATATACTATATTTTTTGTCCCGTAAACTCCTATTTTATAATACTCTCTTTTTTCCGGTTGCAGTTTTACACAAAATTATATATAATATTCCAAAAGCATTCCCAAAATCTGAAAAAGGAGCTGTTGCCTTATGAAAACATGGAAACGCATTTTCGCACTGCTTGGCGCCGTTATCCTTGCCGGCCTCTATGCCGCATCTCTTATTTTTGCGCTGCTTGACAGTCCCCTGGCCATGGATCTGCTGACAATCACCATAGCGGCTACCATTTTTCTTCCTGTCACCCTGTATGCCTGCATGATCTTGTCGCGCCTCATGAACCGCCAGGGCAGTGACGATTCAAAAAATGATTCTTGAGCCGGCTTCTCCTGCAAAGGCCAGACATTCTGGAATGCTTTTTACGTATGTGTTTATATATACATCAAAGCCGCCAGTTCCATCATGGCTCCCCACTTCAAAGTGTTTACTTTCTTCGTCTCCCCTCCCTTTTTCTCTTTTTGTTCTCTGCTATGTACCTCTTCGCCGCGATCCGTATCTTCCAATTCCTTTCCCCGGATCACGTTCCGCCTTCTTAAATATTCTTCCGCTGATATCATGGATTTGTCCCCTTTTCTATCTATTGTCTGCTGCATATGTTACCTCCTGTCCGCATAAACCCCAGCTTTATTATTATATGCTCTTTTCCCCCAAATATTCCAATCTGGTGTCTACTTTATCAGTAAAATGTGACAAACCCGTGACTCATTTCTTAAAAAAACATAACAAATAAACAAAAAGTGCGTAAAATCATCCCGTCCAGAACGCCGGTTATTTTACGCACTTTCCTTCATTTTTTGCTTATCAGATGCCGCTTCGCGGACAAGATCCCCGACCGGACAGCGCACCCCTGTCCGCTTTTCTTACAGTTCGGATGTTCTATAGATAATATCCTCTCTTCCGGGTCCATTACTGATCAATGTAATCGGGTAGCCAATCTGTTTTTCTACAAATTCAATATATTTCCGGCAATTCTCCGGCAGTTCTTCATATTTCCTGATTCCCCGGATACTGCACTTCCATCCTGGCAGCTTCTCCAGCACCGGCTTTGCCTTATTCAGCAGGTGTGTTACCGGAAACTCCGTCGTCACCTTACCGTCAATCTCATAACCCACGCAGACCGGAATCTCATCTAGATATCCCAATACATCCAGTACCGTAAATGCCACATCCGTTGTCCCCTGCATCCTGCATCCATATTTGGAAGCCACACAGTCGAACCAGCCTACCCGTCTCGGACGTCCGGTGGTCGCACCATACTCTCCGCCGTCTCCCCCTCGGTTCCTCAGTTCCTCTGCCTCATCCCCAAAGAGCTCACTGACAAATGCGCCTGCCCCGACCGCGCTGGAATACGCTTTGCATACCGTGATAATCTGCTTGATCTCATAGGGCGGAATCCCGGCTCCGATCGCTCCAAATGCAGCCAGTGTGGAAGAAGAGGTCACCATTGGATAAATGCCATGATCCGGGTCTTTTAAGGAACCAAGCTGTCCCTCCAGAAGGATTTCCTTGCCCTCTTTCAATGCCTGATGTAAAAACAGGGACACGTCGCACACATAAGGCCCGATCATTTCCTTATATTCCATCAGCTCCTGATACAGCTCATCCGCATGGATCAGCCTCTTGTGATATAAATGCTCCAGAATCACATTCTTCTGTTCTGTCACGCGTTCTACCTTTTCTTTGAGGAGTTCTTCATCAAAAAGTTCGCTGACCTGAAATCCCGTCTTCGCATATTTGTCGGAGTAAAAGGGTGCGATTCCGGATTTAGTGGAACCAAAGGATCGGCCGCCCAGGCGCTCTTCCTCATATGCGTCCATTAACTTGTGGTAAGACATCACCATCTGAGCACGGTTCGACACCAGTATCTTGGGGGCGGGCACCCCGCGCCCTATGATGGACTGAACCTCTTCAAACAACCTCGGAACATCCAGTGCGACGCCATTTCCAATCACACTTGTAGTATGGCTGTAAAACACGCCCGAAGGCAGCGTGTGCAGTGCAAATTTACCATAATCATTCACGATCGTATGCCCTGCATTGGCTCCTCCTTGAAACCGGACGATGATATCTGCGTCCTTTCCAAGCATATCGGTGATCTTTCCCTTACCCTCGTCACCCCAATTTGCTCCAACAACTGCTTTTACCATGATTATCCCTCCTGCTTTGTAACCGCCTGCATAGCAAGCGATTGCCCGCCCGCCATCTGCGAAGCTGCGTTTAAATACGGGCAATTCCCGTATCTTTTTCAAAAGTTCCTTTACACTACCATTTTTCTTTTACTTTAAAAGTTCAGCGCTCCAGCGCCAAATTGCGCAAAAATGGATTCACGAAGCGGCATTTTCCTCTCCCATTTTCATCGCATCCACCCAAGGCTCACAGCAAACCTCTTTCATTCATGGCGGTATCTGCAATACCAAAATGGAGGTTTACTTTGTTGTACTCCCAAAGCCGCCGTTACGCACTTCGGCGGCATCATCATCTACCGTAATCCCATATTCTGAAAAAATCCCCTGCATGAACCCTTCTCCCTGAGAAACTTCCAGAGTCCTTCCCTCGTTCGTATCATTGGTAATCTTTGCAAAGATATGCCCTTCATTGTCTGAATAAAAATAATCACTGTCAATGATCCCCACCGTGTTGTTCATCTGCAACCGGTACTTAAATCCCAGGCCGCTTCTGGGATAACACTGAAGCACCCAGTTTTCTTCCATCTCCACCCGGATTCCGGTAGGAATCTTCAATGTCTCCCCCGGCTTTAGCAGGATCCTCATGGGCGCATAAAAATCATATCCCGCCGACCCTTTCGTTGCCCTTTTCGGAAGACGGATCTCCTGGTAGATCTTAGAAATCTCTTCCCTTTTATATTCTGGAAAAGTATCCGCCCAGTCCTCTGTAAACCGTGCCTCGCTGACTTTATGAAATTTTGCTATTCTCTGCATATCGTCTCTCCTGCCTTCAGGCTCCTTTGTACGTCAATTACTCTCTGGTTCCGGCTTCCCCGCCAGGGAATCAATGTATCCCTCTGTGATTCCTCATATCTGCCGTCCACCACTACATCCAGAAAAGAAATCACCTGCTCTCCTTTGATCTCATCCCATGTATAGCCAGTGTACAGCCACTGGGTCTTTTGGGGATACCTTTCGTGTATTTCCCGGGCCAGTTTCGTGACCTCCTTCCGGTTTCCCACATACAGCGGATCGCCACCGCTATAGGTGATCCCATGAATATAACTGTGATCCAACTGGTCAAAAATCTCTTTCTTCGCTTCCTCATCAAAATTCAGGCCGCCATCTGGATTCCATGTCACCGGGTTATGGCAGCCTGGACAGGCATGGGAACAGCCTGCCACCCACAATACCACCCGGAGACCTTCGCCGTTAAGCATATCGTCTGTCGTAATGTTATGGTATTGCATCACATACTTTTCCTTTCTGCAATCTCCGCCATCTTGGCATCATTGAGCCTGGTGTCCCCCTTTACTCTGGAATAAGACAGGTAGCCGTTCATCCTGTCAATCTTTGTCAGATTCTTACTCCCGCATACGGGACAAACATCCATATTCAGCTCCTCATGCCCACAGTCATCACAATAGGAGAGAGACAGGTTCACCCCCTCGTAATATCCTTTTTTCATAGCCCTCCTGACCAATGCCCGAATGGCTTCCTTGTTATAGCTGACCGGATATTTTACATACTGGATCTTGCCTCCATTGCTCAGATTCCAGAAACGCCCTTCCAGATTCTGCTTTTCAATGGGGGTGATTTCCTCGCTCACATGGCAGTGGAAGCTGTTGCTCACATACTCCCGATCCGAGACATTTTCAATAATTCCATATTTCTTCCTGAACTGATGTACCTGAACGCCGCACAAGTTTTCCGCCGGAGTCCCGTAGATTGCATAGAGATGCCCGTCCTCCTTCTTAAACTCGTTGATGCGGTCATTGATATACTGCAGGGTATCCAGTGCAAACTGCCCGTCCTCTGCAATAGACTTCTTATTATAGAGCTGTTGCAGCTCGTTCAGCGCTGTAATCCCAAAAGAAGCGGTCGCAGACTTAAGCAGCGGCTTAATCTTATCATATAATCCAAGATGCCCGCCGTAAAATCCTCCTTCACAATAAGCCAGCGGATTCGTAGATGCTTTCATCTCGCCCAGATAATCGTAAGTTCTCTGATGCAGCTTCCGGATCAGGTTCAGATAATAGTCCAATACCTCATGGAAAGGTTTGCTTTCCTGTCTGGACTTCGCTAAGATCATAGGAAGATGCAGGCTGATCGCCCCTATATTGAACCGGCCCACAAAAATGGGAGTATCCTGTTCATCCGCAGGCTCCATGCCGCCCCGCTCATACCAGGGGGACAAAAAAGCTCTGCAGCCCATAGGGCTGATAATCTTGCCATATTTTTTATACATGCCTGGCACATAACCGTCCCCGGTAAGGCTTAGCCAATCTGGATACATGGTCTTGCTGGAACATTCGATTCCCGCCTCAAACACATCCTCCAGTGGTTTTCCCGGTCCATGCAGGTTCTCATCATATAAAAATACAATCTTCGGAAACAGCACCGGCTTCTTATGACCCGCCCGGCCCTGTCCTTTTTTCCGCACTTCCAACATGGTCTTTGTCGCCAGTTTGCCATATTCACTGGTCCGAGTACCCGCAGTCACGGTGATAAAAGGGTAATCCCCCCGGCTGGAGGACACGGAATTAAACTTGTACTCCCATCCCTGAAACCCCTGCTCCATCTCCCTTTCCAGATCCTTCCACGCCACTTCCTGAACCTTGTCCTCAGAAAGCCCCAGATCCCTGTATTTCTGGATCAGACGGTTGTGGGACTTCTTTGCATAAGGTTCCAGAATCTCATCCACGCTGGGCACGGTAAACCCGCCGTACTGCTGGCTGGCTGCGCTTAGGACGATATCCC
>CATKXE010000116.1 GCA_949840465.1 uncultured Lachnospiraceae bacterium
GTTCTGTGCGACGACCGCGACCATCGTCTCCGGAGCCATGGCAGAGAGGACGAAGTTCCTGTCCTACTGTATTTACTCCGGCGTGATCTCTGCGTTGATCTATCCCATTGAAGCGCACTGGATCTGGGGCGGCGGGTGGCTGTCACAGATGGGATTCCACGATTTTGCCGGTTCCTGCGCCATCCACATGGTAGGCGGGCTGTCCGCGCTGATCGGGGCAAAGATCTTAGGCCCGCGTATCGGGAAGTTCTCAAAAGATCCGTCGGGCGGCGTTACGAAGGTGAATGCGTTTCCTGGGCATAACCTTCCCCTTGGATGCCTGGGGGTATTTATCCTCTGGCTGGGCTGGTACGGGTTCAACGGTGCGGCGGCCACCAGCGTAGAACAGCTTGGTTCCATCTTTGTCACTACCACCATCGCACCGGCAGTGGCTACCGTCGTTTGCATGGTTTTTACGTGGGTAAAATATGGGAAGCCGGATATTTCGATGTGCCTGAATGCTTCTCTGGCAGGCCTGGTGGCAATCACGGCTCCCTGCGACGTGACAGATGCTTTCGGCGCGATCGTTATCGGCGCGGTTGCCGGCGTGCTGGTTGTATTTGGGGTATGGTTTTTGGATTATGTGCTGCGCATTGACGACCCGGTGGGTGCGGTTGCAGTCCATTTCATGAACGGAGTCTGGGGAACCTTTGCGGTGGGCTTGTTTGCCACAACTTCTGCTCCGGGAAACGATACATATACCGGCCTCTTCTACGGCGGAGGATTCGGGCTTTTGGGAAAACAGGTTATCGGGATCGTCAGTGTATGCGCATGGACAGCCGTGACGATCACAATCGCATTCTTTGTGATCAAAGCAGCCGCGGGCCTGCGTGTAACTGCCGAGGAGGAGATCGTGGGACTGGATTCCTGCGAACATGGCCTTCCTTCCGCTTATGCAGGATTCAGCATCATGGATATCTCCAACACCATGACTATGGAGGTCAATGAAAATACAGACCTGGGCGAAGAGAATTACGATTCTGCTTCCGAGGTACAGAAGAATGCCGCTGTCAAAGTGGTAAAGATGCCGGATGCGGTGGCGACGGGCATATACAAGGTTGTGGTGATCGCAAAGCTTTCCAGATACGAGAAGGTGAAGAAAGTCATGAACGAGTTGGGCGTAACCGGAATGACTGTGACACAGGTCATGGGCTGCGGCGTCCAGAAAGGAGCCGGAGAAATGTATCGTGGAGTCGAGATGGACGCTACACTCCTTCCGAAGGTTAAGATCGAAGTGGTTGTCAGCAGGATTCCGGTGGACTCTGTCATTGAAGCAGCTAAGAGGGCGCTTTACACCGGACATATCGGGGATGGAAAGATTTTTGTGTACAATGTAGACAGGGTGGTAAAGATCCGTACAGGTGAGGAAAACTTTGCTGCGCTGCAGGATGTGGAATAATACGGATGAAATCCGTTTGACTGTTTTCGGTTTTGTGTGGACAGAGGGCCGGGGAGATTGTTTCGATTTCCCCGGCCCTCTGTTTTAGTTAAAGCGCATACTTAGAAGCAGGGACACTCTGAACACCTGATCAGTATGCTCCACCTTTGCAATGCCGTTATATTTTTCCGCAATATTCAGTACCGAGGAGAGGCCGATGCCTTTCCGGCCTTTTCCTTTGGAGGAAAGAAACGTGCCGTCCCCGGCCTGCTGTACGTGGCCCTCATAACTGTTGGACACCAGTATGGCAAGGAGGGCGCTGCTTGCCATGGACAGGGTTACCTCCACAAATTTGTCTTCCGATTTCATGCGCTGGCACGCTTCCACTGCATTTTCTAAAAGATTTCCGATCATGATACACAGCTCCGTATCCGGGACGGGAAGTTTTTTTGGAAGGGTGATCTTGAAGGTTGTTTTTATCTGCGCCCTGTCCGCCTGCTCTCTGTAATAGCAAAGCAAGGCGTTGACAGTCACGTTATCGCAGTAAACTTTGGACATCTGCCCGGGCAGAAGAGTGATAGACTGCTGGATATATTCTTTCAGGCCATCCATATCGTCATTTTTCAGGAAACCGTCAATCGCCAGGAAATGGTGGCGGATATCATGCCGGAAACGGCTGGTTTCCTGGATCCTGACCTGCAGAAGTTCCATCTGCTTCTTTTGGGCGGTGATCTGCGTTTCCGAGAGATGGAGGCTCTCCTGAAGGGCTGCATTTTTGCTCACGTCAACCATCATTTTCAGCAGGATGCCATAGCTGGAAAAGGTCAACAGGATCCACAGGGGCGGGATGAAGTAAAATTCATTTCCCGGATAAAGGGTATAGCGGGATACATCCGGCGTTATGGTGATGGTATAGACCGCGTTATTGCACACAGGGATGACCCACACCAGCTTCCAGATTCCGAGGGACACCGTGTAATCCAGGGCTGGACGCAGCAGTTCTTTAAAAAACATCCGGATCAGGGGGAAGCTTAAGAACGTGAGCAGCGTCGTGATGCCGGAAATCTGTAAGAGCGCTTTTTCAGGCAGTCCTTTCGTGGCAAGAAAATAGATTTCCATGGAAAAGAACCGTACATTTTCAGAGTAGGATTTAATGACAGAGATGATAAAAAGGCTCTGCCAAAAGCTGTACCGGCATACGCTGCTGAAGATCATAACTCCTGTAAATATGGCCACAAGAGAAATAAAAAGGCGCTGCGTCGGGGTGGAATATACGAGATAAATATAAGTGCCGAGTAAGGAGGCGACCAGAAAAATGGAGGTTCCTGCGATGATCAGAGGGATCAGGGGCGACCTCAGCTGGTCGCCAAAGACCATAAGGAGCAGTAAAATGCATGGGACGACAAAAAGCAGGTCGTTAATGATGTAGGCAGCTGTCATGACATGGGGTCTCCTTTAGAGCAGTGGTCAAATACATAGTCCGCATAGACCTGTATGATTTCCTTCCTCCGGGCCGCCGCAATGGTGAGAGATTTCCCGTTTTTCAGCATAAACTGCTTCTGGTCAAAAGATTCGATATAATCCATATTGACCATGCAGTTCCGGCAGCACCATAAAAAATTGGTATAAGGCGACAGCAGGGGAAAAAATGTATCAAAAGACATATAAGAGCGTATCATACAGGATGGGGTGTGGACCTGAATATAATGATTGGAATAATCGGTATATACGATATCGGAGATCAATATACGTGTACGATAGCGCCCTTCTTTTAATTCAATATAATGGGCGAATCTGGAAGCAACCTGTTCAAAACGGCTTAAGGCGTCCTCCAGATCTGCGTAGCTGTAAGGCTTTACAAGATAATCGAGGGCATGTACGCGGTAGGCTCTGACCGCATGTTCCATGCTGGTGGTGATAAAAATAATCTGGCATTTCGAATCCAGCTTGCGGATCTTCTGGGCAATCTGGATCCCGGTTGTATCACCCATATATATATCAAGGAAGACCAGATGATAGGCCGTGTGCTGAAGGGATTTTAAAAAGGAGCCTTCATCTGTAAATTTTTCAATACTCATCTGTACTTTATGTTCATCGCAGTAACGGCACAGATCATTGTATAAAAGTTCAATATCACGATTGGAATCGTCTACCAATGCTGTGGTCATAATTTTCATCCTCCGCCGACCATTATAACATAATATTTTATGCGAAAAAACGCGAAAAACGTAAAAATTCTTCGATTTTGGTAAAAATGAGGGGGAAAGGTTTTGAAAAAATGCATCTTGTGTTAAAAAATACAGGGAAGAAAAAGGTTAGGATTGTCAATGCAAATGCCGAAATAGTATATGCAATGACAGAGGAGAAGAACCTATGGAGCGAAAGAAAAATATCAGATGGAATACACTGCGCATGACGGCGGCAGGCTTTTTGGGGATTATCCTGCTGGGCGGCGTGCTTTTGTATCTCCCGATCAGCAACACAAAGCCGATCGCATTTATTGACGCGCTGTTCACATCCGTGACTTCCGTGTGTGTGACGGGACTGGTCACGATCGTCCCGGCTTCACAGTTTACGATTTTTGGAAAAATTGTACTGCTTCTTCTGATCCAGATCGGAGGGTTGGGGATTATTGCATGCGGAACGCTGTTCTTATTTTTGATGAATAAGAAGATCACGGTCCAGGATCGGGTGTTACTCAAGGAAGCCTATGGCGCGGAACGTCTGGGCGGAATTGTGATCTTTGTGAAAAAAGTAATCCTTGGCACTTTTTTGGTGGAGGGAGCCGGGGCGGTACTGTATGCATTTCAGTTTATTCCGGAATACGGAGCGGTGAAAGGGATCTGTTATTCTGTTTTTCACGCGGTTTCCGCCTTTTGTAATGCAGGTATTGACATTCTGGGAGAAAACAGCCTGGCAGGTTATGCCGTTAATCCCCTCGTTAATTTTACCACGATTGTACTGATCATCCTGAGCGGAATCGGTTTTTCGGTCTGGTTTGACGTGGTTGCCAACGGGCGGAAGCTGGTGCGAAGGGAGATTCCGGGACGCTGGTGGTTTGCAAGGCTTTGTCTTCAGTCTAAGCTGGCGATCATCATCACATTGGTTCTGATTGCCGCCGGAACCCTGTTTATCTTTTTTGCAGAGAACCGGAATATGGAAACTCTTGGGCAATTTGGCACGGGGCAAAAGCTGATGGCTTCCCTGTTCCAGTCCGTGACCACCAGGACAGCCGGATTTTATACGGTTCCTCAGGGGGCGCTTCATGAAGAGTCAAAACTTTTCTGCGCAATACTGATGTTTATCGGAGGCTCTCCGGGCGGCACGGCAGGCGGGGTAAAGACAACGACGATGGCGATGCTGCTTTTGGCGTGCCTTACATTTGTGAGGGGAGGCAATGACACAGAATGCATGGGGCGGAGGATCACGGTGGCAAATTTCCGTACCGGGTTCTGCGTGGTGATGGTGGCGTTCGTGGTATTTATTACAGGTACGATTCTGATCCTTATAATTGAGCCGGACAGCGTCCTGCTGGTGAATGTGATCTACGAGACGGCATCCGCCGTGGGAACGGTGGGGCTGACCGCGGATCTGACGCCTCATCTGAGCCGGCTCAGCCAGTGCGTGCTGATGTTCATGATGTATATCGGACGGTTGGGTCCTCTGACACTGGCGCTGATGTTTGTCGGAAAGACGCATCCGCGGGATCGTATCAGGAGCCTGCCGGAAGAAAGGATCATGGTGGGATGAGTATTACGAAGGAAAGGGAACATATGAAGAAACAATTTGCAGTATTAGGGCTTGGCAGTTTTGGAGCAAGCATTGCGGTTACATTGCAGCAGCTTGGATGCGATGTGGTGGCAGTGGATCATGATATGGAACGTGTAGACGATGTGGCGGACAAGGTCACGTATGCCATGCAGGCGGATATTGGCAACCCGGAACTGCTGTATTCGCTGGGGGTCAGGAATCTGGACGGCCTTGTGGTGGCTGTGGCGGAGAGTATGGAAGCAAGTGTTATGGCAACTCTGGTGGCAAAGGAGATCGGGGTCCCTTATGTGCTCTGCAAGGCGCGGGATAGCAGGCATGCGGCGGTGCTGCGTAAGATCGGCGCGGATTCGGTTGTTTTCCCGGAGGAAGAGATGGGAAAGCGGATCGCCAAAAATCTTGTCTCCGCGAATCTGGCGGACTGGATCGCATTGTCATCGGATTTCAGCGTGGTAGAGATCAGCACGCCGGCCGGATGGGCGGGGAAGACTTTGAAGGAACTTAATGTGCGGAAATCCTTTGGGATTAACGTGGCGGGCATCAAGGAGGGGGATCAGGTTGATATTACCCCGGATCCGGATAAGCCCCTAAAGGAAGGGATGATATTAATGCTTATAGGGGCCAATGAAGCTTTGGAGAAGATCTAGAGGGGAAACGGAGTTATAAGCCTGACGGGCGCTGCTGTTTTACAGGGTTTTATTGTAAAACGGCAGCGTTTTTTTGTTTTTGTCGGATTTTATCAAGAATAGTTGACGGGTAAAACGTGTTTTGTTAAAATAAAAAAGTGTACCCGCAAGAAGGGGCGGACGGTAAGGGATGAATAATCGGAAGTAAAATAAGTTGCCCGGGGAAGATGTCCTCAGGTGAATTTACAATAAGATCAGCAGGAGGAAAACCATGGAAGATTTGACGTTCGGCGAGCAGGTCAAGATCATTTTAAGCCGCAAGGGTATGACGATTAAGGAATTGGCGGAATTGATCGAAGCCAGTACAGGGAAGAAGATGTCCCGTCAGAATCTGACGCAGCGCCTCGGAAGAGATAATTTTCAGGAACAGGATATGCGTATGATTGCGGCAATTCTTGGCTGCCCTTTTCAGCTGAGTATTTTCCCGATGGAAAATGCGTCAGGCGAGAAAACGGAATCCTCCATGGAAGAGCTCCTTTTGAAATATGTGAAGCATCCCAGAGTACAGCCGAAGAGGAAAAAAGAAGAGGATGACGGCGTTTATCAGCAAGTGCTTGTATTTGATAAAGAGCCGGAAGTGAAGCAGGACCGGCCAAAGGATCTATCGACGGCAGAAGGAGAACCAAAGGACGGGGCGGCCGCATCCGAAGGAGGAAAAGACGGAGGGGCGGCAGGAGAGCCGAAGGACAATGTGGCTGCGGGAAAAGCGGAGAATACGGCAGGAGAGGAAAGCCCTGCCCTGCCTTCGTCCGCCGGAACGAAAAAGCTGCCTGATATCACGGCTGCCATGCGGGCTTTGGCAGAGAACCGGGAAGAGGAAGACGACGGCGATGCGGAGGAACTGATCGAGCTGGACGTACTGGACGCGGAGGATTCGGAAGACCTGGAGGAACCGGATCTTATGGAGCAGGAACCGGGCGGCAGAGAAGGGGCTTCCGTAATTGTGGCTGCGGGAAAGAAGGGCGAAAGAACAGTCATAGAAGAACGGGATATGACAATCGGGGAATTGTATGATATCCACAGGGAACTCAACCAGATAGAAGAGGATGAGATTCCTGTAAAAGAAACGGCCGCGCCGGTTGCGGCAGGACAGGAACCGAGTACGAAGCCGGCAGGGAAACAAAAGCAGCCGGAGACTGAGCCGGAGGATTTTGAGCCGGTCATCCAGTATACCGATGCGGAGGAGAACTTAGAGCTTGGAGAGATGAATCCATACACCGGACGGGAATACCAGACCAACAGTGTGCGGATGCATCCTACCCGCCTGGGATACGTGCAGGTCTACGACCGCCTGCAGCATGGATGGACAGATATGACGGAGTGGGCTTTCCTTGGATACCAGGAGCGGAAAAAGGCGCTTCTTGGGAGAGATTATGAGCCGCCGATCTATCTGGATTGACGGGAGGATGACAGGAGGACATACAAAACTATGGAATGGAGTACACTGCTCTGTGCAAAGAGGATGCGGGGCGGATATTATACGGCGAAGAACCCGGCGGAAGACCTTCGGAGCGAATTTGAAAAGGACTATCACCGGATCATTGGCAGCGCTTCTTTCCGGCGCCTTCAGGATAAGACTCAGGTATTTCCTCTGGACAAGAGCGATTTTATACGAACCCGGCTGACCCACTCTCTGGAAGTATCCTCTTTTGCAAAATCGCTGGGGCAGAACATCGGGCAGAAGATTCTGGGCCAGGGGATGGATCCGGGATTTACAGTGCAGATGAAAGAAGATATCTGCCATATCCTTCAGTGCGCCGGATTGATCCATGATATCGGGAACCCTCCCTTCGGGCATTTTGGCGAGCTGGCAATCCGGGAGTGGTTTAAGCGCAACCTGAAAAATCTGGTGTTTTTCGGAAAACCGGTGGAGGAAATCCTGGAACCCCAGATGAAAGAAGATTTTTATCACTTCGAGGGCAATGCGCAGGCTCTGCGCCTTGTCACAAAGCTGCATTATCTGGTGGATGAAAATGGGATGAACCTGACCTGCGCCCTGCTGGATACGATTGTAAAATATCCGGTGTCCTCCATAGGGATTCATCAATCAAGCGGAAATATTAAGGACGCGAAAATGGGATATTACTATGCGGATCAGAAGATCTATGAGGCTGTTTCCAGAGAGACAGGAAGCTATTCCAACAGGCATCCTCTGACCTATATCCTGGAGGCCGCGGATGACCTGGCATACAGCACGGCAGATATTGAAGACGCATTTGTGAAGGGGTATATTTCCTACCATATGCTGGAGAGAGAACTGGAAAAATTGGAGCAGGAAGACGCGGATAAGGCAGGAATTAAAAAAACGCGGCAAAATCATATTCCGCAGGAATTTCAGGCTCTGGAAAAACTCCGGCATTATTACCGCAGAGGGATGGAAAAAGGCGTGTGGAACCCGGAAAGCTATGCGGTGAAGAACTGGCTGGTGAGGCTTCAGGGATTTTTGATCAATTCTGCGACGGATGGATTTACCTCCCATTATGGACAGATCATGAGAGGGGAGTATACCAGGAGCCTGTTTCAGGGAACGGTTGGAGGCCGTCTGATGGAGATGCTGGGGAACCTGGCTTATGAGATCGTCTTCTGTTCCAATGATATTTATAAAATGGAAATCGCAGAAGGGGTGATACTGGACTTTTTGATGGACAAGCTTGTAGACGCAGTGCTCTACTACGATACGGAGAAAAAGCCCACGTCCATGGACAAAAGGGTGGTTTCCTTTATATCGGATAATTATATGAATGCCTACCATCATCAGGCAAAGGGGAAAAGCGAAGCGGAGAAGCTTTATCTCCGCCTGCTTCTTGTCACCGATTATGTGTGCGGCATGACGGACAGTTATGCAAAACGTCTTTATCAGGAATTGAACGGGATTGCCTGAAAGTGAAAGGGCAGCGCTGCCTCTTGCCGCAATTTACTTTAAATAGCAGCACCAATACCCAAAGCTGCCCTGCGTGTTCTTCTCGTCGGCGGAAAGCTGCAGCTGTTCATTGTAGGAATCCGTGAACTGAGGGAATCCAAACAGCCTGGCAGCTCTGGCTTCACGGGAATCGTAGACGCCGGGGACGCCCAGCCAATGACGCCCGCCTTCCTCTACAAGAAGAAGGTGGCTGTAGTTGTGGTAGCCGTGGAGCAGAAAGCTGTTGTTGGCCAGATGCCAGTAGTGGCGCGGAAGCCGGGCCATATCCGAACGCTGGATCTTTCGGATATTTTTCTGCGGCGTTTCAGGGGAGGAGTCCCCGGCGCAGCTATTGCCGCCGTCTTTCTGCGGCAGGGTTTCTTCCCTGCGATTGTTTTTTGTCAAAGCCTCTGTGGAATCTGTATCGAATTGTACCGGTTCGGGCCGGATGTGGGTATCTGTTCCCATGGTGTCCGCAGGAGCGGCGTCTCCGTTGGCCGCCGTATCGCCCGTGCCTGGCGTGATATCCTTCGGCTTTGGGGATTCATCAGCCATACTCGGAAGAGGAGCCTCGTAAAAGTGGGCTGCCAAATCCGTGCCTGGAGCCGTTTTGCCGTCTGCCCCGGCAGCTTCTTCGGTACCTGCGGCCCGGGCTTCTTCGTGGGCAGGACGCCCCATATCAGAACGGATATCCTGCATTTTCAGGACAGGAGCAGGATCCGTTTCAGAGTAGGTATCCTGCATCTGGAGAGCCGGATTTTCAGAATCAGAGATTGCATCTGCAGCAGCCGTGTTTTCAGAATCAGAGATTATATCCGCAGCCGTGCTTTCGGAATCGGAGATTGTATCTGCGGCAGCCGGATTTTCAGAATCAGAGATTTTATCCGCAGCCGTGTTTTCGGAATCGGAGATTGTATCTGCGGTAGCCGGA
>CATKXE010000117.1 GCA_949840465.1 uncultured Lachnospiraceae bacterium
TTTCTGGATTCACTCCTCCCTGAACCCCCGATGCCTGGTCAATCATACCACCCGCAGAAAAAACCGCGATTTTCTTCTCTCCAGGAATAACCCTCCTGATAATGTAAGGTATTCCTTCACAAGAAATCTCCTTCCCCGTAATCTGACTGTCCCCGAACAACTCCCATGCCATCTGTTCATCCACCAGGCAGCCTTTTGCATCATCCTTCGCCGGTACTCTACAGCCCTCAAACAGCAGTTCTATATCTCCGTAGAACAGGATTACATCCGCCTCAGCACTTCTTGAAAGATTTCCATTTGTCAGGGTAGCCTGCTTTTTCTCACCCCAAATACAGAATCCGGATATCGCTCCGGACTTTTCCCGATCGCCTTCCTCTTTAAATTCCTCATCCCGCCTCAAAATCTCTGCCGCTTCCTGGCCGTTTATTGACTGTTCCAGATAAAACTGCACCTTATTTCTGTTTTGCAGCAGCTCTCCCCAGAAAGCAGCCGATCGATAGAACAGGAACATCCCTATTCCAATCATTGCTATTTTCGCCAAAAATTCTCCATATGCTTTCATGCTGCTTTTTTTCATTTTTCCTTCTTTCTTACCCTGTCCCCTTCCTGGATCATCCTGTTTGAACTGCTGACAACTTCCTGCTCCCCGGACAATACCCCTTCTTCCAATGCTGCCGCGGCACCGTTTTTATCCAGTACCTCCACGTCAAGGCGCCGTACTGCCAGTTCTGTTCCTAACACTCCCTGTTCTTCCTCCAAAACCAGCACATAATATCCGCTGCTCTCCTCATGGAGCGCCTCCACAGGCAATGTCGCCGCATAGTTTTCCGGCTTTCGGATAATCTCGGCCTCCACCAATGCCCCCGTTTCCAGGACTCCTTCCGGCAGGTCAATTCTTACATCCAGCAAAGACTTATCTTCTTTATTCTCAACAATGCCTGTGACTGTATAATCAGTAATTTTTTCCGCCTTCCCGGAAACCTTGATTTCCACGCTGCTTCCTATATTTATAAACTCCCCTTCCGTCCTGTCCACAGAAACAGTCAGATAACTTTCTCCGGAAGCATCCGCCATTCTAATTGCTGTTCCGTCAGAAGTAAAATCTCCCACCGCTATCATAATCTCTGTCACCGCTCCCCGGACCGGCGCCTTAATTTTCCCTTCGGCGGCCTGAAGTTCCAGAAGTTTATTCAGCTCTATTTCTTCCTGCTGTCTGGTAATCTCATTCTGCTCCAACGTGCTGTCTAAAGTTACTCCCTTTGACGCATCTTCCAGCGCCCTCTTTGCTTCCTGTATGCTATAATCTTTGGAAGATACCGCCTCTTCATATGTCCGTTTCGCATCTGTCACAGCCTGCTCTAATTCAGATTTTCTCCTTTCCCATTCTGCCCCGGCCTCCTCACTGCCGGCACTGTCATCTATCTGCCCTGACTGACCGCTTTCTCCTGACGCTTCACCATTCTGACTATATGACATTTTATCGGTGCTGCTCTCAAGGAACTCTCGGAGTGCCACTTCTGCAGCATCCCACGCGCTTTTTGCCTCTGCTATGGACTGCTCCCCCTTAAGCACTGCCGCATCATAATCTTCTGCAGCCCTGTTTCTCGCCGTCTCCTGATCCTGCTGATCCTGGTTCCTGCTGTTTTGGATATCCTGATTCTGAAGCCGGGCCTTTTCCATATCCTGCCGGGCGACAGTAATCTGTTCTTCCAATTCGGACAGATTGATCTGAAAAAGTACTTCCCCTTCTTCTACCACCTGTCCCTCCCTGACAAAGATTTCTTCCACTCTCTGTGATCCCTCGGTATATACCGCAATCTCTTTTCCGGCTTCTACCCTGCCGCTTGCAGACACTCTATGGTCAATCGTCCCCATCGATATCTTTACCGTCTCCACCCTTGCCATCGCAGCGCCGCTTGCCGCCCTTGACAGGATTGTAAATACAAGCATAACCGCAAGAAAACCTCCAAAAATTCCAAAAGCCTTTTTACGGATCATTTTAAGCCACCTCCTGCATTTGGAGCTATTCTTTCACTGCTCCGGCCATAATCCCCTGTTCCAGGTAATCCCGGCCTCCCATAAATACCATGATTGCCGGAAGAAAAGTAATAACGGATACGGCAAACATAAACCCTGCTTTATCCGTAATCGTAATATCAGGCAGGAAAACGGACAATGGCAGCTTGCTTTTATCCTTGATAAATGACAGCGGCTGCTCAATCAGACTCCAATATTCCAAAAATCCGAGCACCAGTGCCGCAATAATCCCGGAAGAGCCCATCGGCAGTGCAATATACCAGAGCAGCTGCCACTCCCTGGCCCCATCAAGCCTCGCTGATTCAATCAGACTGTCTGGTATCTCCGCAAAGAACCGATACATGATAAAAACCGGAAATGTAGAAAACATACCTGGTAGAATAATCGCCCATAGACTGTCAAGCAACAGCAAGCGGTCAAGCAACAGATAATCTGAAAGCATCAGCACCTGAAACGGCAGCAGCATGAGTATGATATAGACCAGAAAAATACCTCTCCTGCATGGAAAATCATATCTTGCAAATCCCCATGCCGCCATAGTCCCTACTACAAACTGCCCCCCAAGAACTCCGAACGTAATCAGGATAGAATTCCAGAACATGACAAAAAATTCTGGAGAATCCAAAAGTACCTCTGCAAAATGCTGGAGTGTCGGATATTTGGGGAGTATCGGAAAACTTACATATCCTTCTGTCCCGGAAACCACTGCCCCAAGAGAGTCTTCCAACTCATCTGCCCCCATAAGTGAGCCCACACTCAAAAAAATCACTGGATAGACCGCCATGAGCGCAAGCACAATTAAAATGATCCATATTGCCTTTCTTCCCAAATGTAACCGCAAATACATTAATCCGTCCTCCATATTTTCTGTAAAAGCAGAATCACCAGCAGTAATACTCCGCCTTCCATCACTGCCGCCGCCGATAATTTGTCAAAGGAAAATGACTGGAACCAGTTATTAAACAAATGCTGCATCATATAGATACTTTCATGGGGATAGTCCCCGGCAACCAGATAGACTTCCCGGAATACCTTGAACGAATTCAGGAAAGACAACACTGTGATGGTATACAGGGAAGATTTTAGATTTGGCAGCGTAATTCTCAGAAAACACTGCCATCCACCTGCCCCATCTACTCTCGCAGCCTCATAAATACTCTCAGAAATCCCGGAGAGTCCCGCCATCCATAAAATAATGTCATACCCCAGGTTCTTCCAGATATAGCCGGCCACCAGTATCCAGAACGCTTTTCCGGTATTCATCCAGTCGCTTTCCCCTGTACCAAACCAAACCAGCCACTGATTAACCAGTCCCTGGGAATGGAACAATAGCCTCCACAGCAAAGCCACAGATACCGCCGGCAATGCCATCGGCATCAGGAATGCACTTTTTAAAATTCCCCCATATTTACTGCCAAACAGTAGAACCGCACACAGCAAGGCCGCCGAAATCAATATAGGAATACAGACTAGCGTAAACAGAAACGTATTCTTTACCGCCAATAAAAACGCTGTATTTCCAAGCACATTCCTGTAGTTATCCAAACCTGTAAACTGTTCTTCCACCGCCCCGGTAAAGGAACGGCGGAACACATCCAGATAGGGCAGGAGATATAAAACGGATACTCCAAGAAGGCTCGGCAGTATCCACAGCAGTCCTCTAAAATCTTTCCTGCCCCTGATTTTCATTTTCCAATTATCCTTCACAGTCTCACCGCTGCTTCCTATTCTGCCAGGTAAAGGTTCACTTTCTGTGTAACTGCCTCTGCTGCTTCCTCCGGGGCCGCCTCTCCTTTCAGCACCTTCTCCCCCTGCTCCAATACCGCTTCCCTTATCACTTCATCCTGCAATGCGGGCGTTTTTAATGATTCCGCCAGTCCCATGAGCTTCTGTATCTCTTCCTCTGTCCTTGGAACCAGTGAAAAGCTGATTTCCTCCAAGTCTACCTGAGACGTATTTCCTTCGTATTGATGTCCGTCAATGATACTTCTAAATGCTTCCTTTTGTACCGGCAGGCCGCTGCCCTGCGAAATCTTCTGCATTTCTCCGCTAAACAGGTATTTCACAAACTGCTCCGCCGTCTCCGGCTGACTGCCTTTACTGCTGATCCCCACGGTCACAGACGGTACAAATACATGTTCTGCCTGCCCCGGCATGCAGCCGAAATTCCCGCTTTCCAGCTGTTCTGTTACTGCCAGAAGCAGTGCATAATCCGGATTGGTGCCGAACAACCCTGCGCTTACATTCCAAGACCCTTCAAGCATCTTAAATTCACCCCGTATGATATCGTCTTCTGCCAGCCTGTTAGGCTGCGCAGAGCCCGCAGTTGCGGAATCTTCATTTTCCTCTGCCGGGGCTGCAGGTTCTCCATACGCCTGTTTTAATTTCCCAAAAAATTCCTTAACCCTTGATTCATCCAAGGTCTTATCTTCTTTCCGCCATGCTGCACTGCTGCTGTACCAGAATCTGGAAACTGCCTCCTTAGGTTCCATATTATTTAACACACCTGCCCTTTCCATAAAAGTATTAAAATCTTCATCCGGTACATAATATGCACTGCCAGCCTGAACCATAGGGATTAGAAATCTTGTAGGAACCGCACACAGTTCTCCCTGCTTATTCCTGTACGCATTCCGCACATCCTCAAAATATTTCTCCTTATTCTCCTCAATCACAGAGGATAAATCCCTCAATATTCCTTTCTCTGCATAGGTTTCCACCGGCATCCCATCCAGTACCAGTACATCAGGGCCTTTTCCCGCCATTATTTCCGTAGTCAGCGTCTTTAACGCGTCTGAAACGGTCATACCGTCTTCTCCTGACAGAGCAGCCTCAAAATGGACATACACATCTGCATGCTCTTTCTGGAAACGGCTGACTGCCTGCCGTATTGAATCATTCTCATACAGAGAATATACCTTCAATTCCTTATCAGGCTTTGAGGGCGTGTCTGCTGAATATGTGAACTTTAATAATCCTGCCTTTGATTTTGCATCTTCGTTGGTGTGGCTTTCTGCCACCAGAAGATTCCCTTCGTCCAGCATAAGCAGCGTATTCACATACACAGAAGAACTACCTAGCGAGTTCAGCCCGCCGTCTATCAGCTGCTCCACAACACTTCCCCCAAACCTGTAATGGTACATCCCCTGCTCTGTGACATAATAAATACTTTCTCCCACGTCTAACGTATCAGCGGCACGCAGCATACCGCTCTCTGTGATTCCGTTTTGCATTGCTTCTCCGGTATTTTTTCGTTCCCCAGTCTCACTGTCATACAAAAGGATCTCTGAGTCGCTCTGAAAAAGCAGCATTTTTCCCATTGCTACAGCAAGATACAGCTTTCCGGAACTCCCGAACTCAAATGTCCGTACCACACTTCCGTCTGCGGCATTCACCAAATGAAAAATGCCTTGCGCGTCGCCAATCAGAATCTGCTCATTCCCCACAAACAGGATCTGCATAACCAGATTCATATTGACTCCCTCTGCCTGCGGAAGCTCAAAAGGAATCCTCCCAAATGACCCATCCGGTTCTATCATATAAAAAATTTCTTTCATATCGGTATCCCGGCTCTCATCATATGCACATGCAATCCTGCCTCCTGGCGAAACGGCCGTATAGCGGACATTGTCCTGAATCTCATCCGGGAAATCGTATACCTTCTCCCATGAAATACCTGAGTCCTTTGACTCCCACACGCTTTCCCTGTCTTCACTACATCCGGCCATCCGTATGGAGCCGTCTTCCAACTTTTTCATATCATAGATGGAAGAAAAATCTGCCGGAAGAGACAGTTCTTCTTCCATATAGCGCCCCATCGCACGACCGCTGACATCTTCTTCCTCTGCGCTGCCCATATTTCCTGCCGTTCCCTTCTTTTCGCATCCGGCAAGGCTTCCCAGAATCAATACCACTGAAAATAAAATGCACACCTTCCTCTGAAAACTTTTATATTTCATCCGCTTTCCCTCCAATGTTTAAATTCTGAAAACAGAATATCATATATTCCTCTAACCACCCTCTAAAATGCTACTTATTTTTTAGAGATGACTTAGAGTAATACGGGATGAATTTATAACCCAACATACTCTTCCAGGGTAAGATTTTTTTCCGTCATTTCTTTTGCTGCCTCCAATCCCACATAGCGATAATGCCAGGGTTCATAGATTATCCCTGTTATATCAGATTTTTCGGGCGGATACCGTAATACAAATCCATATTTCCAACTATTAGCGGCAAGCCATTTTGCCTCTTTTGTATCTGCCTGTTTCTCGTCCAGTTCCACATACTGTGCAGAGGTAATATCCATCACAAGCCCCGTAGCATGCTCACTTGTTCCAGGAAGCGCAACTGATTTCTTTGTTTCTTCATATGCATTCAACGGCCCGTACCCTTGGGAAAGGCGGTCTGCCATACTATTATTAAAAATTTCCCACTGTTTTTCATAATCCCGGTACGCAGAACAAATATACAGGTCCATCCCTGCTACGGCCGCATCTTCCAGCATCCCATTTGCCTCATCCAAAATTCGAGCGTCCACATAACGGTCTTCTACAATTTCAACAAGATCTGGCTCCCCTCCCTCCTCCAACGGATGGGATTCATTGACCAGTACCAGTTTCCAGTCATCCTTTTTGTCTGGGTAAGTATCTGTATTTAAGCTGACCTTCTTTGCATTTCCATGAAACGATGTCTGTCCGGAAACTTCCTTACCTTTTTCCGTAGATTTTTCAGCCCTACTTCTTTTTTCTTTCCATACATTTCCAATCATATAAACCAGTGCGCCAAGCAATAATCCGCTTATCAGTCCTGCTAAAAACCCAACAAGCAGCACCTTTTTTAATTTTCGCTCATATTTTCTCTGCTTTTTGGTGTAATATCCTGCCCCCATATCCTCCTCCTTAGTACTGTTACAATATCCGGATAATAGTATAGCTCACAAACCTCTAACCTATCTCTAAACTGCAGAAGCTTTTTTAGAGGTTTTTTAGAGGTTCCTGTGATATAATCAGTAGTATTCCAAACTGCAAATAGAATGGCAGGATACAAAAATGAAAGGCAGAACCCCCTCATGCGAATTTTAATCATAGAAGACGATAAATCACTTGCAGAGACCCTTCGCTACCAGCTGGAACGGGAACATTTTGAAACAGATATCTGCCATGACGGCGTGGATGGCTTGCACTTTATAGAACAGCAGGCACATGACCTGATTCTGCTGGACCGGATGATCCCCGTCTTAGACGGAATCTCCGTCTTAAAAATTACCCGGGAAAAAAATATCCATACACCAATTATTTTTATTACAGCTATGGGGGCATTGCATGATAAAGTCACCGGCCTCGAATGTGGAGCAGATGATTACTTGGTAAAACCCTTTGATTTCGAGGAACTCCTGGCCAGAATACACAGCGTTTTAAGACGCCCTGTCAGATGGGAGGGTGATAAACCGTTAAAATATGGAGATATCTCTTTTGACATTAAACAGAAAATGCTCTATTGCAATAAGATTAACTGCTCTCTTTCAGCAAGAGAGGGCAATCTTCTGGAATTTTTTCTCCGCAACCCTGGTATGACCATCCCACGCGCCTCCCTGCTTTCCAAAGTATGGGGACCGGATGCTTCCGTAGAGGACGGGAATCTGGATAATTACATCTATCTTCTGCGCCGCCGGCTGAAAGGAGTAAAAAGCGTCCTGCAGCTTAAAACCGTACGAGGCATTGGATACCGCCTGGAGGTACCTCATGATTAAAAAGCTTCATATCCAGCTTACATTCTTCTGCACACTTGTCAGCGGGCTTATCTTGGCACTTATGTCCTTAATCTGTGTCTCTTTTTCAGAAGCAGAAGCCAGGGAAAGCCATTTTTCAAATTTTGAGCTAAAAACCACTATGCTGATCCATCAGATAGAAAGCCAAACTATCCTTTCTCTTGAATGGTTTTCACAATTAAAGGCAGATACAAGGTTTGAGATGGACATTCAGGATGACGGAACGAAACTGCTGTTAGAAAATTTGTCCCCTAACCGGCTGGATACTAAAATTTTCGCATTGGCAAGGGAGTCTGCCAGAAAAGAATATAGGCTTATAGAAGAGTCCATTACCTCTGACACGAAGCTATCTGCCAATGCTGCTTTTGAGCTGCATGCAGACAACCAGGATTACTATGCCTGTATCGCCCTGATCCCCAAGAACAACCGTATGCTGAATATCGCTATCCTACAGCCTCTGACAGAATTATATCATTCCATATACCTTAACCGGCTCCTGTTTGCCGGTGCTGATATCCTTGGGGTTACCTTACTTGGGATATTTTTCTGGTTCTACACACAGCGTATGATCCATCCCTTAATCATAAGCCGTCAGAAACAGACCGAATTTATTGCGGCAGCGTCGCATGAACTGCGTTCTCCCCTGACCCTTATGCTCTCCTGCCTGTCTTCCATGAACAAGGCATCTGCAGATGAGGCAGAGCGCTTCGCCAATACGATTATGCAGGAAGGGAAAAGGATGGGACGGCTGATTGACGATATGCTGACATTATCCAATTCAGACAGTTCACACTTCTCCATAGATAAAACAAATGTAGAACTGGATACACTGATATTGTCAGCCTATGAAAAGTTTGAGCCTCTGGCGCTTAAAAAAAATATTTCTCTTGATTTCATCCTGCCGGATACATTGTCCGCTCCTTACCCCTGCGACAGAGAACGTATCGAGCAGGTACTGTCAATCCTGTTGGATAACGCCTTAAGCTATACGCCGGAAAATGGCCGGATCTGCCTTTCTCTGGCGGGAACTTCTGACAGGCCTACCATTCGTGTCTCAGATAATGGGATCGGCATTCCTGATTCAGAAAAGGAATCTATATTTGACCGTTTTTATCGTTGCGATAAGGCGCACAAAGATAAAATGCATTTCGGGCTTGGGCTTTGTATCGCACAAGAAATCATCCATATGCACAAAGGCAAAATCTGGGTTGAAGATACGCCTGGAGGCGGTGCTACCTTTGTGATTATATTAAATTAACAAGAGGGGTAAGACACATAGATGGAAAAAGAGCAGGAGTTGAAAATCTTTTTTCCTGAGCCCGAATTATTAAGTAGATGAAGAAGAATGTGAGAAAAGTATAGAAAAAATTAGGTTAAAGGGCAAGGGAGAGTTGAAAAAGATATTTGCAAAAGATATGATGCTATGCTGAATTACGATGAAAGAAGTTCCTAACAGAGAGAATTATTTCCGTTTAAGGAGGCTGTAAAAAATCTTGTGTCTATGGAACCTAGAATTCCTTGATAAGAAT
>CATKXE010000118.1 GCA_949840465.1 uncultured Lachnospiraceae bacterium
GTGTTGTAGGTCAGAGTGGGGGAATCCTCCGTCTGGCCTGTGATTTTCCCATAAGGCACCAGGCCCAGTTTAATCAGTGCCTGAAAGCCGTTGCAGATTCCCAGCGCAAGCCCGTCCCTTTCCTCCAGGAGTTTTTCCACCGCTTCCCTGATCTTTGCATTTTGAAAAGCTGTGGCAAAGAACTTGGCGGAACCGTCCGGCTCATCCCCGGCGCTGAATCCTCCCGGGAACATGATCATCTGTGCCTGGCCTATCGCTTTTTCAAATTCTTCCACCGATTCCCGGATTCCCTGCGCATCCAGATTACGGAACACCCGGGTGATGACCCTTGCCCCGGCGCGTTCAAATGCCTTTTTACTGTCATACTCGCAGTTCGTACCCGGGAATACCGGGATAAATACCGTGGGCTGTCCCACTTTATGGCTGCATACATAAATGCCGGAATGCCCTTCCTGTGAGGCAGAATATAAGCGGTCTTCCAAAATCTCACCATTCCCTGCTGCTGACTTCGTTGCAAAAACCTGCTCCAGAGTCCCGGTCCACGCATCAACAGCCTCATCCATAGAAATTTCCGTATTGCCATAAGAGAACATCCCGCTGTCGGTGACCTCTCCGATTACCGTGTAAGTGATGCCCAGAGCGCCCACCTTTTCTGCCGGAACCTCTGCGATGATATCCCCAAATGCCGGTGCAAATGCGTCCCTTGGATCCAGATTGTGCTCAATCTTTACGCCCATCTTATTCCCAAACGCCATCTTGCTCACTGCGGCAAGGATACCGTGGCGGTCCAGCGCATAGGCGGATAAAATCTTTCCGCTGCGGATATCATCCGTGAACTTTTTGTACTGATCCATGACTGCTTCATAGACCGGAAGATCGTATGCATCCCTGTCTGTCCGAAGCCAGATCAGTTTATTTCCCGCCTGCTTCAGTTCCGGCGTAATGATGTCTTTTTCCACCGCCATATCCACCGCAAAAGATACCAGGGTGGGCGGCACATCAATATCCTGGAAGGTCCCGGACATACTGTCCTTCCCGCCAATGGAAGGCAGGCCGAATCCTAGCTGCGCCTGATATGCGCCCAGGAGCGCCGCAAAGGGCTGGCTCCACCGTTTCGGATCTTCTGTCATCCTGCGGAAATACTCCTGAAAGGTAAACCGGATCCTGCGATAGTCGCCGCCGGAAGCCACGATTTTTGCAATCGATTCTGTCACTGCGTACACAGCCCCGTGATACGGACTCCAGCTGGACAGATAGGGGTCAAAGCCATAACTCATCATGGACACGCTGTCTGTCGTCCCATTCTGCACCGGAACCTTGGCTACCATGGCCTGCGTCTCCGTCATCTGATACTTTCCGCCGTGGGGCATAAATACCGAACCCGCGCCAATGGAGCCGTCGAACATTTCTACCAGCCCCTTTTGGGAGCATACATTCAGATCTGAAAGCGTGGACAGCCATTTTTCCTTCACATCGGCCACATCCTCCCTGACAAAGGGCGAACCTTCCCTTCCGGGAATCTCCACCTCCACGTCGGCCTCCTGATGCGCCCCGTTGGTATCTAAAAATGCCCGCGAAATATTGACGATCTCTTTTCCCCTCCACAGAAGAACCAGACGCGGAACCTCTGTCACCACCGCAACTTCCGTGGCTTCCAGGTTCTCTTCTCTGGCATACGTAAGGAACTGCCCTACATCGCCGGGTTCCACCACGACTGCCATCCTCTCCTGAGACTCTGAAATGGCAATCTCTGTCCCGTCCAGTCCGGCATATTTTTTCGGCACCTTGTCCAGATCTACCCGAAGCCCCTCTGCCAGCTCCCCGATTGCCACGGACACGCCGCCTGCGCCAAAATCATTACATTTCTTGATGAGCCTGCTAACTTCCTCCCTGCGGAACAGACGCTGGATCTTACGCTCTGTAGGCGGATTTCCCTTCTGGACTTCTGCGCCGCAGGTCTCAATGGATTCCTCGGTGTGCACCTTGGAAGACCCTGTCGCACCGCCGCAGCCGTCCCGGCCGGTACGGCCGCCCAGCAGGATAATGATATCCCCCGGATCCGAAGTCTCCCGGATCACCGCGCGTCTCGGAGCCGCCCCCATAACTGCCCCGATCTCCATACGCTTTGCCACATAATCCGGATGGTAGATCTCCTTGACGGTTCCGGTGGAAAGGCCGATCTGGTTTCCATAGGAACTGTATCCCCTGGCTGCCCCGCGGACCAGCTTTTTCTGGGGGAGTTTCCCTTTCAGTGTATCTTTCACAGACACCCGTGGATCTGCCGCACCCGTGACACGCATAGCCTGATACACATAAGTCCGCCCTGAAAGCGGATCACGGATAGCGCCGCCCAGACAGGTAGCCGCCCCGCCGAAAGGCTCGATCTCCGTGGGGTGGTTATGTGTTTCATTTTTAAAATTGATGAGCCATTCTTCCTCTCTGCCATCCACCTGAACAGGCACCACAATACTACAGGCGTTGATCTCGTCAGACTCCTCCTGGTCTGCAAGCTTTCCTTCTTTTTTCAGTTTCCGCATGGCCATCAGCGCCAGATCCATCAGGCAGACAAACTGATCCTCTCTGCCTGCAAAAATCTCACGATGATCCTTTAAATACTGTTCATAGGTCTTCTCAATGGGTTCCCTGTAATCCCCGCTTCCAAACCGGATATTCTTTAATTCCGTAGAAAATGTAGTATGGCGGCAGTGATCCGACCAATAGGTATCCAGCACGCGGATTTCCGTCATGGATGGGTCACGCTGCTCTTCTCCCTTAAAGTAATTTTGGATATGCAAAAAATCCTTGAATGTCATTGCCAGCCCCAGAGTATCGTACAGTGCCTTAAATTCCGCCTCCGGCATATCCGCAAAACCCTCTAAGATCCTTACATCCCCAGGATCTTCAAATATGGTGACCAGAGTATCCGGTTTTTCAAGCCCGGTCTCTCTGGAATCTACCGGGTTGATACAGTGGTTTTTGATTGCAGAGAACTCTTCGTCCGTTATATCTCCTTCGATCACATAGGTGGTAGCCGTGCGGATCACCGGTTTTTCGTCCTCTTTGATAAACTGCACGCACTGTTCCGCTGAATCCGCCCTCTGGTCAAACTGGCCCGGAAGATATTCTACGGAAAACACCCGGTCTCCCTCATTGGCAGGCAGTTCCTCCCGATACAGCAGATCCACGGGCGGTTCTGCAAATACGCCTTCACACGCCTTCTCAAATGTCTCATCAGAAACATTTTCTACATCGTAACGGATGAATACCCGTACCCCTGCCACTGTCTGGATTCCGAGATAATGCCTGATTTCATGCCGCAGTTCCTTCGCCTGTACGGCAAAGTCTGCTTTCTTCTCCACATAAACGCGCTTCACATTACTCATTTCAGTTCTCCTCCTTGTCTCTGGGTCAGCGGATCAAAGGAATCCGTTTCACCAGCCCGCTTTTTGCCTGCCAAAATGCTGCATATGAAGAGGATGAGCAATCCCCCCAAAAAAAGGGCGCCGATCCTGATCACCATATCAAAGAACAACCCTTCCGGCAGCATTCGGATCATATAATCCTCTGCCGGATCAAACAGCCACAGGTCGTTGTCAAAAAATATCTCATGGAATTTCGTGAACACCGCATTGAAATTTCTGGAAATGCCGATTCCCAGAAGCAATATCAGCACTCCTGAGATTCCCACCGTTACCTGGTAACTTCCTGCAAGGATTTTTTTGAGATCCGCCTTCCACGCCAGCAGGATCAAAAGAGATACCGCCAACACCACAGCCGCCATCCTGCGGATCGCAAGGCCTCCCAAAAACAGCCCCTGCACCTCATCCATATGGAATCGATCCTGCTCATTAAAAAAGTCCTGTTCCACGCCTTCTACCGTAGTCACCACGCTCAGGCGCGGCCTGTCCCCCTTTAAGTATGCCATCATCTCATGGGTCACATACATGACGTCATCCATCTCCATCTCCAGATCATCCAATACTTCATACTTTTCATATTCTTTCCGATAGACGTCAAAGTCCAGATACATAGCCGCCTGAAAGCTGGTAATCAGCAGGATCAGGACCGCCGCCAGCGATGCGGCCACTCCGAAAATCCATTGCAGTTTCTTCATAAATCCACACCTCATTACCCGGAAAATCTATTTTTGTGCCATAGATTATATGGGCTGCGGCATTGCCTTTTGACCACACAAAATCTTCCGGGACACTTATTCAAAAAAGTCCTCTGAAAATCCCATAATCCGGGGCTCTCCAGAGGACCGTCTATCCTGACAGGCCGCCGCTTTACCGCCTTTACATCTGTTTTCTGGCTGCCCTTTACTCTATCGTTGCGATCCGCATCATATTACTTACCCCGCCGATTTCTTCCCGCACATTCGGAGAAGGCATCCCTGCCGTAAGGACAACGATATCGCCGGTGTCCACATACTGTTTGACCTGCGCAAGCTCTATGGCACCGTTGCATACATCGTCTGTTGTGCTGAATTCCAGCGATTTCAGCGGAGTTACCCCCCAGTAAATCGACATCCTGCGAAGCGCCCGGTCACTGGGCGTAATCCCAAGAATATCCTGTCTGGGTTTCATATTGGACACATAGCGTGTCGTCGCGCCGGACACGGAAGGCGTAATGATACATTTTGCCTTCAGGTTCTCTGCCGCCAATACGGAGGAATATCCGATCGCTGTAGATACACTGGATTTTAGATGGTCTCCTGCCTGGGCCAGCAGTTGATCGTAATCCAGATGCTGTTCCGCATTTTCAACAATATGTACCATCATTTTCAACGCCTCTACCGGATATTTTCCTGCCGCGGTCTCCCCGGAAAGCATCACCGCATCCGTACCGTCATAGACGGCGTTGGCCACATCCGTTACTTCCGCACGTGTAGGACGCGGATTACGTATCATGGAATCCAGCATCTGGGTGGCCGTGATGACAGTCTTGAAATTCCGGTTGCATTTCTGAATCAGCATCTTCTGTAGATAAGGAAGCTCTTCCGCCGGGATCTCCACTCCCAGATCCCCGCGGGCCACCATGATTCCGTCCGCCGCACGGATAATCTCGTCAATATTCTGGATTCCCTCTGCATTCTCGATCTTTGCGATAACCGGGGTATACTGTGCATGCAGGGATTTCAGATAGGCTTTGATCTCCAGGATGCACTCTGCATTGCGCACAAAGGAAGCGGCGATAAAATCTACTTCCTGCTCTACGCCGAATCTGATATCTTCCTTATCCTTTTCCGTAATGGCAGGAAGACGCACAGGAACGTTCGGTACGTTCACCCCTTTGCGCTCTCCGAGTTCACCTCCGTTAAGAACCTTACAGATAATGTCCGCACCGTCCTTTTTCACGACTTCCAGCTCAATTAAGCCGTCATCTATGAGAATCTTCTTCCCTCTGTCCACATCGTCCGCCAGCCCGCTGTACGTGATGGAAACCTTTTGGGCATCGCCCTCAATCTCCGCGGCAGTCAATGTGAGCATGGAACCTGCCTCCAACATCACTTTTTTGCCGCCTTTTAACACGCCTGTACGGATTTCCGGCCCCTTGGTGTCCAACAGGATCGCCGTATTAGAATGCTCCTCCTCCCGAACCATTTTCAGCATATCCATCCTTTTCTTCTGTTCTGGATGTGTGCCGTGGGAAAAATTAAAACGAGCCACATCCATCCCATTGCGGATAATGCTGCGCAGAACTTCCCTGTCGTCCGTCGCCGGCCCCATTGTACATACAATTTTCGTCTTTTTCATCTCATTTTCTCCTTGTTTTGTATCCGATTTTTAAAGCAGAATTTCCTGCAAAATTTTAGTTCTTAATATCGGAATACCGGATCGTTCAGGCATCCTTCCCCGGACTGGCCTACATCTGACCCCTGTCCGCCTGAAGTGTCCTGCCCGCCTGATGTATCCTGTGAATAATCCGGCTGGTAAACTGGCTCTTCGTAATATGGCTCTTCATACTGATACTGCTGCACATTCTGTGCCGCATCTGCCTGCGCCTGGGCTTCTGCAGCCGCAGCAGCATCAGCCTGGGCCTGTGCGTCGGCGGCAGCCGCTTCCGCTTCTTTCTGAGCTTTCAACGCAAGCGCCGTCTCCTTCGTGCTGATTTCTTCTCCTGAATCTACGCTTTGATATTTCACAAAGCCAACCGCATCTTCAAAGCACAGCTCTACCTCTTCCATATCGTCAAATCCAAGTCCTGTGATATCCACTGTATGCCCATCTGCATAACCCAGGCTGATATCATAGGTTGTACGAAGCAGCATCCTGCCGCTTGCCTCTGCATTCATCTCCTCCGCAGATTCCGGCGGGGCATAATATAGACGTACAGTCTCCTGATCCGGGATCTTCCTGTCTGCAGCCATCATATTTTCCGGAAATTCCGGGGCTGAAGACACCTTCACCTTCAACTGCGTAATCTCGCCTCCTGTATGGTTTGTCAAAAGAAGCTCATAAGCTCCCTCCGACTGTGTCCCAATGGTCATATATTCCTTCTCGTCTTTTTCCTCCTGCTTTTCCGGTTCTTCCTGCTTCTCCTCTTTCTGGTCCGCCGTCTGTTGTCCTGCTTCCTTCACCTCCTTCTCCTTTTTTCCGCATCCCAGAAGCAGGCATACTGCTCCGATCGCCAAAAGTCCTGTTATCATTGCTCGTTTCATTGTGTCTCTTCCTCCTTAATTGTAACCTCTTGTGTCGTTACCAACACCTGTGTATCACCCTCTGTCAAAATGACATCCAAATACACCGTACCTTTCGGAACCGATGTTCCTTTTAAATACAATTTATATCCATAGTCATTCCACCCGTCCTCTTCTGCAACTGAAGTATGGAATGCCTCATAAGTAGCGCTCCCGCCTGCATCTGCCCTGACAGACACATAGACCTCCGTATCAGATCCTACATAATCTGAATCCAGAATCCCCTCCACCACATACCATGAACCATCCGGTTTTACAGAAACCGTGGTATCCGTAGCCGCGGCTGCCAGTTGATTCAATTTCCTGATGGGTCCTTCCATAACAGGCGGCTGCTCGGCAAAAAAGGAAATTCTTCTTTCTACACGCTCTACCACTACATATTCCACATGGTACTCTTCCAGATTCCCTAAGTTATAGGGTATCAGCCTGGAAAAATATCCATGTTCAAACTCATTGGCCAGAAACGGAAGCAAGGAATTGCCAAAAGAATCCCGAAACATCAGCACGCTCCCCCGCCCGTTCGGATTGATGGTTTCAATCCAGTCGTCTTCCACGCTTTTTACATCATTTACATAGGCATAAATCTGGGGCCGGTCATAATAAAGATTATCCTCTGGCTGCGCCGCCACAGAATAGAGCATATTCGCCAGATCCCCGATGTGTTCCCTCCTCACTTCAAAAGAGGAGATCCAGGAAATATCGTACGGACGCCCCAGGGCATCCATCAGCCGTCTGCATACCAGAACCGCACCTTTGTTATTCCAATGGGAATCCTCCTGCAAATACAGCGGTTCCTTTGAAGCCCTGAACATCTCCGATAATTCCACAAAATGAATCCCTTCCTCCCGCAGAAGGGGCACAATTCTCGAATAATTGTTCTCCTTGCCCTGCAGATAATTGGACGGCATATCATCACTATACACTGAATTTTTATTCGGCGCAATAGTCAGGACAAATTTACTTCCCTTTCCCTCTATGTATTCCTGCATCAGTTTTGTATTATAGATTCCATTGGCAAGCCCTCTTGCTGACATCTGTTTTTCACCAAAATAATCATTCAATGTCCCTCCGTAGTACAGCCAGCCATTCCTTCCCACCACAACCTGGTCGGAAGCGGACACACCCATTACCTTGCCCCGCAGCAGGGCATTGGCCGCCACCAGTTCCTGACGGAGGGCAAAATGCTCCTCAAAATATCCCCCCAGGTCGCTTAGATAATTCACATTCCATTTTCCATCTTCTTTGAGTTTTGGCAATTCCGCCAACTCTTTATTTTCCGTAGTCTCATCGGTGGACGCCACACTCATGCCTGCAAATGGAAAAACTGCCAGAATCAGTACCGCCGCAATATAGATCACATACAGAATCTTTTTGTTCTTCTCGTTATTCATTTGTCCGAAAACCACTCTCCTTTTTCCCACCTGTTTTATTCCTGCGAACAACAGATCTGACGGACATGCAGACCCGACCATTTGGCGGCTGCCGCGAAGTTCAAATGCCGATGCCGCCCAGAATCTTACGGTTCAAAACCGAAAATAAATAAACGGGTTATAGGTTCCGCCTGACAGGCTTAAGATGCTAAGAAGGAGAAGCACGATGCTGCTGACATAACTTCCGCATTTTAAGATCAGAACGCTCTTCCCGCCTCTGCCATCGCCCCACTTCTGAAAAACATCTTTCACCGGCATTGATGCAATCACACAGACAGCCATCACAAGACAGAACAGCGGGTTCATCTGCCGCAGCGCAAAACTCATCAACTCCGGTTCAAAAGACCATCCCGCAAACATCTTTACTATCAAGACAACTCCCTGTTGCAGGGTATCTGCCCTGAAAATAACAAATCCCACGCAGACTGCCAGCATGGCATAGGCATGTCCCAGCGCTTTCGGAAGTTTTTTTACCGGAAGAACGCCCTCCAACAACATAAAAGCGCCGTGGTACAGCCCCCACACAACAAAGGTCCAATTCGCCCCATGCCATAGCCCGGTGCAGAAAAAAACGGTCAGTTTATTGAGGCAGGTGCGTACTGCCCCCTTCCGGTTCCCTCCGAGAGGGATATACAGATATTCTTTGAACCAGGTGGACAATGAAATATGCCATCTGCGCCAAAACTCCTGTATACTGCAGGAGATATACGGATAGTGAAAATTCTCCTGAAACGTAAACCCAAACATATGCCCCAGGCCGATCGCCATATCGCTGTAACCGGAAAAATCAAAATAAATCTGGAAGAGATATGACAAAGCCCCGATCCAGGCTGACAAGATATTGATTCTTGCCGGATCTGCCGCAAAAACCGCATCCGCAGCCACTGCCACAACATTCGAGAGCAGTACTTTTTTAGACAGGCCTGCGATAAACCGGCGCATTCCCCGGGCAATCTCCCCTACATCACACGTCCGGTTCGAAATTTGCCGCTCAATATCATGGTATTTCACGATCGGCCCGGCAATCAACTGTGGAAAAAATGAGATATAAAGCAGCTTCTTCCCAAAATTTTTCTGTGCTTTCACCTGCCCTCTATACACATCGATCACAT
>CATKXE010000119.1 GCA_949840465.1 uncultured Lachnospiraceae bacterium
ATCGTAAATGTGGAAGGGACGATTCAGGAACAGACGGCAACGGGGATATTTGAGATAGCAGAGGGATATCAGCACACAACGACGATGGCGTATATTGATGAACTGATGTATGATTCTTATAATCAGGGCATCCTGCTGTATATAGATTCGCCGGGAGGCGCGGTATATGAGTCGGAAGAACTGTATGATAAGCTGAAGGAGTATCAGGAGAATACAGGCAAACCAATATGGACATACATGGCGCATTACGCAGCCTCAGGAGGATATATGATCGCGATGCCGTCAGACCGTATCTTTGCAAATGAGAATACCACCACCGGTTCCATTGGCGTGATCATGTCCGGCTATGATATGACAGGCCTCTACGAAAAGCTGGGAATCCGTTATGTCAGTATCACAAGCGGGGCGTTTAAAGACAGCAGCCAGCTGACGGATGAGCAGATTGCAGTTTACCAGAGCCAGGTAGATGAATATTACCAAAAATTTGTCGGGATGGTTGCAGAAGGGCGCAAGATGTCAGAAGAGGACGTGAAAAAGCTGGCAGACGGACGGACTTATACAGCGTTGCAGGCATTGGAACACGGGCTGATTGATGAGATTGGAACCTACGAAGACATGCAGGGGATTATGAGCAGCGAACTGGATGTTTATGACTTTTATGAGCCTGCTTCCGAGGAGAATGTACTTGCGTCGCTGTTCGCAGAAGTGAAGGCGATGATCCCGAAATCAGAAGCGCAGATCCTTCAGGAAACCGCAGCATCTATGGAAAGCGGGGTGCCGATGTATTATGCAGAACAATTACAGTAACCGTGATTTTGTACGTAACGATATTGCGTATGCCGGGTTCTGGGTACGGCTGGCCGCTTATTTTCTGGACAATGTGATCGTGTTTTTCATGCTGCTGGTTGTCAGGCTGGCAATGTCAGGGGTTTTGTCGATTGTACAGGGAACCGTGCTGAGAGGGAATATTTTATTCCATTATACATTGAAAGATATTGTGCTGTACCTGGGGCAAGTCATGTATTTCATCCTGTGCACCCGCTATACCGGGACGACGATTGGAAAGAAGGCGTTGAACCTTCGGGTTGTCAATGCAGACGGGAGCCCGGAACTGGATTTTTTGACTGTGGCGTATCGGGAGACTGTGGGAAGATTTTTATGCAGCCTGCCGATGTGCATCGGATACCTTATGACGGGATTGGATAAAGAAAAGCGTGGGATCCACGATATGCTGTGCGATACCCGGGTGGTCTATGCAAAAAAGGTGAGGCCATATCCCATGTATCGTCCGCCCATCCCGCCAGCGCCGCAGCCGCCTGTGGGAGCCGGGGCGCCGATGCCGCCTGTGGGAGCCAGGGCGCCGATGCAGCAGCCAGCGCCGGGATCGATGCCGCCTGTGGGAGCCAGGATGCCGCAGCAGCCAGTGCCGGGACCGATGCCGCCGATGGGAGCCAAAATTTCGGAACAGCCGGGGAAAACAGGCATTCCATCAGCGCCGCCGGCGCAGCAGGAGGGTCCCTACCGGATGATCCGTCCGAAGGATCAGAACCTGTATCCGGGCGGGGAGGCTGTGTTGGAAGGGAAACAGGAGAAATTGGCTCAGGAAGAAAAAACATATTCAGGAATAGAAGAAAAAGAGGATTCGAACAGATCATGAAACGACAGGATTTTTATTATGAATTGCCGGAAGAATTGATTGCGCAAGATCCCCTTGAGGATCGGTCCAGCTCCAGGCTGCTTGTGCTTGACAAGCAGTCTGGGGCTGTTTCCCATCATATATTTAAAGAGATGAAAGATTATCTGAAAGCCGGGGACTGTCTGGTAATCAACGATACAAAGGTTATTCCCGCCCGTCTGATCGGCTCTAAGGCAGGGACGGATGCGAAAATAGAGATTCTGCTGCTCAGGCGAAGAGAGGGCAGCGTCTGGGAGACCCTTGTAAAGCCTGGAAAAAAGGCGAAGCCCGGGACGAAGGTGAGTTTTGGGGATGGAATCCTTGTGGGAGAGGTCCTGGAGATCGTGGAGGAGGGAAACCGGCTTGTACGCTTTTCCTATGAAGGGATTTTTGAAGAGATTTTAGACCGTCTGGGGCAGATGCCCCTGCCGCCTTATATTACCCACCAGCTAAAGGAGAGAGACCGGTATAATACGGTATATGCGGTTCATGACGGTTCGGCGGCGGCGCCCACCGCAGGGCTGCATTTTACGCCGGAGCTTCTGCAGGAGATTGAAGACAAAGGAGTGGACATAGCAAGAGTGACTCTCCATGTGGGCCTCGGAACCTTCCGGCCGGTGAAAGCAGAGGAGATTACAGACCACCATATGCACTCGGAATTTTATCAGATCAGTGAAGAGGCGGCTGAGAAGATCAACCGTGCAAAGGGCAGCGGCCGTATCATCTGCGTGGGGACTACGAGCTGCCGGACGATTGAATCAGCGGCGGATGAGACAGGGCATGTAAAAGCATGCAGCGGCTGGACGGATATATTTATCTATCCGGGATACCGCTTTAAAATACTGGATGGGCTGATTACGAATTTCCATCTGCCGGAGTCTACGCTGATTATGCTTGTATCCGCTTTGGCAGGGCATGCCCATGTGATGTCGGCATACGAGGAGGCAGTAAAGGAACGGTATCGATTTTTTTCGTTTGGGGATGCCATGTTTATACTTTAATACAGTTAGTTTATTCTATCATCATTTGACAGGGGCAAGGGAGGATATCGGGATGTACCATTGTCATATTCATTTTTATTTCGCAGGCCGTCAGCGGAGGATTTTTGATATTATAAAAGGGATGGCTCCGCTGGAAAATTTTACACATGAATTTTCTGAAAGTATAAAGCCTGATGCAGATCTGGCATCTGCGGCCGATGTGATTCTTGCTGATTTACAGGAGACGGATGCAAGGGAAGCGCTGCGTATGTTTATTTCCTGCAAGAGAAAAGAAACCGAGCTGATTCTTCTTGCAGACAAAAACCAGATTCTGCTGTTAGCAGATTACCTGCAGGAGATCAGGGATATCTGGACTATGCCTATGTCAGAGGAAGAGACTGCTTTCAGGTTTCTCAGATGGCAGCAGGCATGTAAGAAGGAAAAAGAAGCCTGGCAGACCAGCCATTTTCTGGAAGCCACTATTGACAATACGCCGAATCTCATCTGGTATAAGAGTAAAGACGGCACTCATGAGAAGGTGAATGACAGCTTCTGCAAAACCGTCAATAAGACAAAACAGCAGGTGCAGGGACGGGGGCACGCCTATATCTGGGATGTGGAACGCGAGGATCCGGCATGTATTGAATCGGACAATCAGGTGATGCTCCAGAAGAAGACACATATCTCGGAAGAGGTGATTCAAACCGGGGAAGGGGAACGCCTGCTTACTACATACAAATCGCCGCTGTACGATCTGGACGGGAGCGTGATGGGAACTGTAGGCGTGGCGATTGATGTGACACAGGAGCGGGCCTACGAGCAGGAAATCATCAAAAAGAACCATACTCTGGAGACGGTTTTTAAGACAATGGAATGCGGGATCATGAGTCATTCTATGGACGGGAGCCGTATTCTGAGCGTCAACAGGGCGGCGCTTGAGATTCTTGGATATCACTCTCAGGAAGAGTTGGAAGCAGACGGATTCCAGATGGTTGCGATGTCTGTTATGGAGGAAGACAAGGAGAAGCTCAGGGCGGCTATAAAAACGCTGAAAAAAGAAGGGGACAGCGTCAGCGTTGAATACCGGGTGCAGCATCATGACGGGAAGATTCTGCATGTTATGGGAAATGTCAAGCTCCTTAAAGAGAATGGAGAATTATTCTACCAGCGTTTCCTTTTGGACTGTACCGCCCAGAAGAAGGAGGAAAAAGAGAGAGAAAGGCGCCAGATGGAACTGGTCCATGCGTTAAGTATTAGTTATGACCTGGTTTGTTTTTATGATCTGGATACCGGCGTGGGCAATCCGCTTCGCATCGGTGAGGACAGGCATATGTTTGAGCCGATCTTTTCCGCGGAGCTGCCCTTTGAGGAAAGCATGGCGCTTTACATAGAGAAATTTGTCTATGAAGAAGATACGGAAATGCTGCGGCAGGCCTCTTCTTCGGAGAACCTCAAAAAAGAACTTGCCGAAAACGGAAGTTACTGTGTGAACTACCGTACTTTGAAAGAAGACGGCATTGAATATTTCCAGATGAAGGCGGTATGTGCGGGCGAGTGGAAGGAGGATTCCGGGATTGTCCTGGGATTTCGGAGCGTGGATGAGGAGATTCGCGGGGAAATGGAGAAGAAGAGCCTGCTGGAAGATGCGCTTCTGCAGGCGAACCGTGCGAACAAGGCGAAAAGCGTATTCCTTTCCAATATGTCCCACGACATCCGTACCCCGATGAATGCAATCGTGGGATTTACGGCCCTGGCTCTGACCCATATTGACCAGAGGGAGCAGGTGGAGGAATATCTCAAGAAGATTATGACGTCGGGCAACCATCTGTTGAGCCTGATCAATGATGTCCTGGATATGAGCCGGATCGAAAGCGGCAAGATGCATCTGGAGGAGAAGCCCTGCAGCCTGCCGGAGATCCTCCACGGGCTGCGCAGCATCGTACAGCCTGACATTCATGCAAAGCAGCTGGAACTGTATATTGATACGGTGGATATTCTGGATGAAGATATTTATTGTGATAAGCTGCGGCTCAATCAGGTGCTTTTGAACCTGCTCAGTAATTCCGTGAAATATACATGTGCCGGAGGCATTGTCAGCATTCGGGTCACAGAGAAGACAGGCGCGCCCGCGGGGTATGCAGACTATGAGTTCCTGATCAAGGATACCGGAATCGGGATGAGCGAAGAATTTGTGGCCCATATTTTCGAACCCTTTGAGAGGGAGAAGAATACGACCTTGAGCGGAATCCAGGGAACCGGGCTTGGAATGGCAATCACAAAAAATATTGTGGATATGATGAACGGCTCCATTGAAGTGAAGAGTGAGCAGAGCGTAGGGACGGAATTTATGGTTTCTTTCAGGTTCCGCCTGAATTCCAATGCGGCGGAATCTCAGGATATTCCCGAGCTTAAAAATTGCAGGGCGCTGGTGGTGGATGACGACTTTAACACCTGCGACAGCGTGACCTATATGCTCCAGCAGATCGGGATGCGTTCGGAATGGACATTATCGGGGAAGGAAGCGGTTTTGCGCACCCATCAGGCAGTGATGCGTAATGACAGCTATTGTGTATATATCATTGACTGGATGCTGCCGGATATGAACGGGATCGAGGTCACCAGAAGGATCCGGAAGGAAACAGGCGGGAATGCCCCGATCATTGTCCTCACAGCCTACGATTGGGCGGATGTGGAAGACGAGGCAAAGGAAGCCGGCGTGACTGCATTCTGCAGCAAACCTCTGTTTTTTTCAGAATTAAAGAGCTGCCTGAGTTCCATCGTCAATACAGAAGAAAAAGCGGAAGAACGCTCTGTCAAAAGGACAGGGGAGTCCTTTACCGGACGGATCCTGCTTGCAGAGGATAATGAACTGAATCAGGAGATCGCAGAGGCGCTCCTTGTAGACGCAGGCTTCGAGATTGAGATTGCAGCAAACGGACAGGAAGCTGTGGATATGCTCAAAAAAGCCGGCCCGGGATATTATCAGCTTATCCTTATGGACGTTCAGATGCCCGTATTAGACGGTTATGGCGCCACCAGGATTATCCGGAGCCTGGGCGACAGAAACCTTGCATCCATCCCCATCCTTGCCATGACGGCAAATGCATTTGAAGAAGACAGGCAGGAGGCTTTGAAATGCGGGATGAACGGCCACATCGCAAAGCCTATTGATGTGGAAAAACTGATGGAAGCCCTGGGAAAAATCCTGGGCTGAGGAGAATCCGTTTACTCTTCAAGAAAGTCTTTGAGATATAGCTCCACGGAACGGCTCATCTCTTCCGCAAATCTGGAATTATATTTTCGTTTGCAGAACGCAGAAAGCCATGCCTCATAGTCTTTCCCAGCCGCTTTGTAAGAGAGCATGTCAAAGAGCTCCCGGTCGGACAGCGGATGGTAGGCGTTTTCGTGAACCAGATATTTTTCGTCTATACGCTGCGGCTTTTTCCGTTCCATCTGCTGCCTGGTGGGGCGGCCAAAGACCAGAAGAGCCGCTGGAAACACATACCTGGGCAGATGCAGGGCGTCCCGCATCTGCTCACAGTTTTCCATGACGTCGCCGATATAGCAGGAGCCGATCCCGAAACTTTCTGCGGCGGTAACCGCATTTTGGGCGGCGATCAGCGCGTCATTGACGGCCAGCAGAAGATCCCCCGCACCGGGCCTGCGGGGATTGCACCCGGCGGAGGAAAATGCGTCGTACCACTTTTTGCAGTCCGCGCAAAAGACAAGAAGCAGTTTTGCGCTGGCGATAAAAGGCTGATGGTCGCAGAGGTCAGCGAGACGCTTTTTCAAATCCGCGTCCGTCACATCCAGAATGGTATATAGCTGCTGGCAGCCTGCGGTGGGCGCCATGGCTGCGGCGGTAATGATGGAGGCGCGTTCTTCATGGGTAATGTCAGCCTCCTCAAAGGCACGGGTGGATTTACGGTTTGCTAATTCTTCCAGTATCTGATTTTTCATATTGAAGTTCCTGTTCCTTTCCTGTTGCTCAAAAATGACAGTTTTGACCGGGGGCAGAGCCGGTTATATGGCAGAGGGCTTCTGTCCAATGCCTGCCATATCGCATAGATCCGAAATTTTCTGAATCCGAAGCCCGGCATCCGGTACATCCCCAAAACCATACTCTGCAAAGACAAAGGGAATCTCTGCCTCCCGGCAGGCATCCGCATCCCCCAGTGTGTCCCCTACATAGACGGCATTCTCTAAATGGTTCCGCTCCATGAGCTGGCGGATTGTCCTGCCCTTTGAGACAGAAGTCTCTCCAAAGCAGAGATGGTCTTTTACGCAGTGTTCCAATCCGGCGGCTCTTAAGAACACCTCAATATATCCGCACTGGCAGTTGCTCACGATATAAAGGCTGGTCTTTTCTGACAAAGCCTCGAATGTCTCTGCGACTCCCTCATAAATCACCCCGGGATGGGTTTCCAGATAGTCGTTCTCGTAGGCATAGCAGGCTTCCATAATGCGTTCCTGCTCCTTTTCGGATAAAGAGGGAAACAGGGAACGTGAGATTTCCGTCATAGTCTTTCCGAATAACCCGCGAAGTGTTTCCGGGCTGACTTTTACATCCAGCTCTGTATTTTCACGTACCGCCCTGGTCCATACCTGTGCGATTTGTTCCGTGGAATCCCACAGGGTTCCGTCTACATCAAATATGATTCCGTCTAAGTGTGCCGATAGTTCCTGATTCATGTGAACGCTCCTTATCATTTTGATTTTATATTACCGTATCATTGTAATTGGGCTGTTTCTGCCTGATTTTACAGATAGAAGGATTTCAGCCATTTCCTACTATAACATATCTTGCGCCGGAAAGGGAAAGAAAAAATTCCTTTTAAAAAGATTTCTTTTAGTGTATACTATCATGTGTGATTTGGAAAATGTTGTGAAATTGCAGACTCTGTGCGCGCCTCAGGAAGGAGGCTCTTTTGGCTGTAGTTTTTAGATTGTGGTTGATAGAAGGAGATAGGCCCTATGAGTGGAAAAATTGTTTTGATCGACGGACACAGTATTCTGAACCGGGCATTTTACGGGGTGCCGGACCTGACCAATTCGGAAGGGCTGCATACCAATGCGGTGTACGGATTTTTGAATATCATGTTTAAGATATTGGACGAGGAAAAGCCGGAGTATCTCACAGTTACCTTTGACGTCCATGCGCCCACTTTCAGGCATGAGATGTATGCGGATTATAAGGGTACAAGAAAGCCGATGGCGGAGGAACTGCGGCAGCAGGTTCCTGTGATCAAGGAAGTGCTTCAGGCTATGCAGATCGAGATCGTGGAGCAGGCCGGCCTGGAAGCGGACGATTTGCTGGGGACCATTTCCAGGACCTGTGAGGAGCAGGGCATGGAGGTTTCCATTATTTCCGGTGACCGGGATACGCTGCAGCTTGCCACGGAGCATGTGAAGATCCGGATTCCACGGACAAAGCAGGGCAAGACGGAAGTGACGGATTATTATGCCGCGGATGTAAAAGAGTCCTATGGAGTTACCCCCACGGAATTTATTGATGTAAAGGCGCTGATGGGGGATGCGTCGGATAATATCCCGGGCGTGCCGGGGGTGGGGGAGAAGACGGCCACCAGGATCATTCAGGAATATGGCTCGATTGAAAACGCCTATGCCCATGCATCCGAGATCAGGCCTCCCAGAGCCAGCAAGAACCTGCAGGAGTACTGGGATCAGGCATGTATGAGCAAGACGCTGGCTACCATCAATACCCGGGCGGAGATCGGATTTGACCCGGAAAAGGCACGGTTTCGGAATCCCTATACAAAGGAAGCCCACGAGTATTTCCAGCGCCTGCAGTTTCGGAACCTGCTTGGCCGGTTTGATGTGGAAGACAGCAATGTGGTGGAAGATTCCTTTCAGGAAATCACAGGGAAGGAAGAGCTGGAACGCATTTTTGCACAGGCCGGACAGTCAGGCACGGTGGGGGTTGCCATTTCCGAGGATGGGGGGAATGTGCTGCCATTGTTTTCCCACCCATCCGGCTATGGCAGGATCGCTGTCTGCTGGGGGGCGGACAAGGTATACTCCATTCCCTGTGATAGGGAGACGGATATGGAATATCTGTTTGGAAAACTCTGCGAGACGGCGGATTCTGTGGACAGGTTTGTGATGTTCGGGCTGAAAAAATATTTACCGGAGCTGCCCATCACCCATAGGGAACACTGTTTTGACGCGACGGTGGCGGCGTATCTTCTGAACCCCCTGAAAAGTGATTATGGGTATGAGGATGTGGCCAGAGAGCAGCTCCGTCTCCTTGTCAATGAGAAAGCGGACGCGTCCATGAAAGCCTGCTATGAGGCTTATACGGCGTATGCGGCGGCGGAGCCGCTGACAAAGAAATTAAAAGAGACAGGCATGTATTCTCTGTTTACAGAGATTGAGATGCCCCTTTTGTTTACGCTCTATGAGATGGAGCAGGCCGGGGTGAAGATTGAAGGGGAGGCCTTAAAGGTGTACGGCAGCC
>CATKXE010000120.1 GCA_949840465.1 uncultured Lachnospiraceae bacterium
CGAATAGAGTACGGTAAAATTCTCATCCGGAGCAGTCACATATGCCTTAAGTTCAAATTCTGCCCCGCCGTCGTCACATGGTCTGGGCGTTACCATAATCCCTGAACCCCCATAATAGTCCAGATCAAAATGCGTATCCGGCACACTGATCAGATTTACACCGCGGTACAATCCTCCATAAAAGGTAAAATCCGCAGACTGTGGATATACACTGTCTTTGTATTCGTTGGAGCAGTTGATGACCAGCAGATTTTCCTCATCTTCTTTCAAAAAGTCAGTAATATCCGCCCGGAAAACCGAATACCCGCCTTCATGATAGGTTACTTCCGCCCCATTCACATAAACCGTTGCCTGCTGCCCCGCCGCCAGAACCTCCACATATGTTTTTCCGCCCGCAGCCTGTTCCTTTGGAGTTTCAAATGTCCTGGCATACCAGTAACTGCCTCTGTCATAACTTCCGTTCCCATCCATCCCGTCTATGGCATTCCAGGTATGGGGAAGCGTTACATCCTGCCAGTCTACAGGATCGCAGTCTACCAGCCCTACATCATGATTGATAAACTTCCAGCCTGTGTTCAGATTGATGATTGTTCTCATACATCTCCTCCTTCCGTTTCCACACAGTTCTGTACAGAGCTTTTTTGAAATCACCAGCGCAATGTACAAAGTATCTTTTGTGGATTCTATTTTTTTGTATATTTTATACAATACAAAGTTTTCTAAACAGAGACAATTTCCAGTAGTTTTTGGATTATTTTTATATATCATTGAAGTAACCTGAAATTTATGCAATAATTTATAAAAATAGTACAATTCATGAAAAAGGAGATTCCTTTTATGGAACAGATCATCAAAGATTTTGTAAAAGAAATGTTTGCCATATCAAATATCCCGCACCATGAGTTTGCGGCTCCCTGCAGTAACTATGAATGGTTAGATTTTGGGTTTCGCACAAAGATTCTGGGAATCAGTAATTCCCGTCTAAACCCGCTGCTAAACCGGCGGTTCATGGAATTACCTTCCCATACCATTCTTTACTGTACGGATATCTTTCAGTTTCATTATATCTTCATGCGGAATCCCGATTCGGATCATATTTATTGTATCGGACCGGTGATCTATGAACGAACCGGCGCTTCTTTTTATGACGAACTCTTTGATTCCCTGCATATTCCAAAAGAACTGTGGGAACCGATACGCAGCCACTATTCGAATGTAAAATATATTCCTTATCTGGGAATGTTAGATGATTTCACTTCTTTATGCGCCAATCGTATCTTCGGCAAAGGAAACTATACGATCCGTCATAAAGATGAAAAAGAATTTCCTGACTGGTCTTGGATTTACCAAAACTATCTTCGGGTTCCGGATGAACCCTATATGAATATCCGTCACATTGAAGACCGATACGAAACAGAAAACGCCCTAATGAAGGCAGTCAGTTCCGGCAATGAAGCCCTGGCGGTTGAATGCGCCAACCATTTTTTCTCTTACCGTATTCCCCAGAGGCTTTCTAATCATCTTCGGGATGACCGGGACTTATGCATCACTTTGAATACTATTTTACGAAAATCTGCCGAACATGCCGGTGTCCACCCTATCCATATTGACAGCTTCTCTAATGGCAATATTCAACAGATCGAGAGACTTGCAAGCGCGGAACAGCTTCTTCTCTTCCGGATTAAAATGCTCAAAGGATATTGTCGGCTTGTGGCAAAATATAACTTAAAAGATTATTCGCTGCCGATCCAGAAAGCTATCACTTACATCAGCACAGACCTGACTGCTGATCTAAGCCTGAAATCATTAGCAAATCAGGTAAATGTTAATGCAAGCTATCTCTCCACTCTTTTTAAGAAAGAAGTTGGCGTTCTGCTTACAGAATATGTAAATCGCAACCGAATCGAATATTCAAAAACACTGCTTTCAGGCACTGACCTTGCGATAAAGACAATCGCCATATACTCCGGGATTCCAGATATCCAGTATTTCACTCGGATGTTTAAGCGTATCACAGGAATGACGCCGAAGGCCTATCGGACACAGACTTGTACAAAAGATTTTTAGAGAACTGCTTCCCAGCAGGTTATAGGAATAAAAGCCATTCTGGAAGTTGAATACTGATAGCAGACCGGGCAAAGATAACCGCTGTTCTTCGGATAAAATGCATTGTGGATCAGTTACACAGCTTTTTATCGTTTTGTCCAGAGCATATAGGAATATCTGTTATTCTATGTTATAATATTATTGCTGATGCAGACGCAAGACCATTAGAGATCAGCACGAAGAGCAAAGAAGACATATCATTTATGATACCTTAATTTAGAGTCTTGATGTTTAGAAGGAGCTGCGTATTATGAAAACTAACCACATCTCACTTTTCCCAAACGAGCATTTTCTGGATATCCGCCCCTATCAATATGGGTGGGAAGAATGTCAGCCTCTCCATTCTTTTGGTCCCTTTGTGCGCAACCACTATTTGCTCCACTACATCATCAGCGGACAGGGAATGCTGTTCTCACACACCACCACCGGTGAAATACATGAATATAACCTGGAGGCAGACCAGGCATTTCTGATCTGTCCCGGACAGGTTAATATGTATACCGCCGATGAAAAGAATCCCTGGAAATATGTATGGATTGAATTTGACGGAATCCGTGCGGAAGAATGTCTGCTCCAGGCAGGTCTGGAGTGGGATCATCCCATCTATCTTCCGCAAAGTATAGAAAAGGGGGCGCTTCTTCGGGATCGGATGTTATACTTTTATGAGAATTCTGCCAAATCACCCATCCATCTGGTAGGACAGTTATATCTGTTTCTGGATGAACTGATTGAATTTTCATCTACCCGGCAGAATATTGCAGAAAAAGCTCAAAAGGATTTTTACATCAATGAGGCCGTAGCCTATATTCAGCAAAACTGCGGACGTGAACTGACAATTGACGAGGTTGCCGGCTTCTGCAAACTAAACCGTAACTATTTCAGCCGAAAATTCAAAAAAGTAATGGGCTGTTCTCCCCAGGAATTCTTGATCCGTCAGCGCCTGACGAACGCAACAGAATTAATGCGTCTCACCGATCTGCCCATTAAGACGATAGCCGCTCAGTGCGGTTACCCTAATCAACTCTATTTTTCTCAGGCTTTCAAGAAATGCTATGGTCTGTCGCCCCAGGAATGGAGAAAACAAAATTGTACTCCTTATGATTATCCGGCCGCTCTTAAATAAATCTGAAGCGCCGGGTAATCCCCCTGTACCGAAGGAAGCGGATAACCGGCGTTCATCAGAGCCTTGCCGCTGTAAAAAGAATCTGTTCCGTCAACCTGGTATTGCAGCGCAGGATCCAATCCTTTCAGCCGCAGAGTGCAAAAAAGCGGCACAGTGTCGGCGCAGCCAAACACCACATTGACCAGAGCCTCTCGCTGATCAGGGGATACCTGCTCCCAGGCTGTGTAAGCGCTGTCCTGATATGGGCTGCTAAGCCGGTAGTAATCTCCATAATGCAGCAGATCATAATGTGTTTTATAATTTTTCACTTGTTGGTGAATCTCAGCTTTTTCTTCTGCAGTACATCTGCCCAGATCCATCTCATAACCAAAAGCCCCGCTCATCGCAGTAATTCCCCGGGTATTCAGAGGAGTGACGCGCCCATTCTGCTCGTTGGGAACAGCAGAGACGTGAGCCCCCACGGTACAGGCCGGATAGCCAAATGACGTTCCATACTGAATACGAAGGCGGTCAATCGCATCGGTATCATCACTGCACCAGATTTGAGGCGTATAATAGAGCATACCGCCGTCGAACCGTCCTCCACCTCCGCAGCAGCCTTCAATAAGGATATGCGGATAATCATGGTGCAGGCGCTCTAACAGATCGTAAACTCCCAGGACATACCGGTGATAAACTTCCCCCTGACGCCGGGCAGACAGACCTGCAGACCATACATCCGTAAGACTGCGGTTCATGTCCCACTTAAGATAAGAGATGTCGGCGCCGGATAGTATCGCTTTCATCTGCTCATAGATATAATCCCGGACATCCTTGCGGGAAAAGTCCAGCACCAGCTGCCCTCTGCCCCTGGAAGGGGCACGTCCCGGAACGTGCAGCACCCAGTCCGGATGAGCTCGATAGAGATGACTGTCTTCATTGACCATCTCCGGCTCCATCCAGATACCGAACTTCATTCCCAGATTCTTAATGTGTAAAGCCAAATCCTCCAACCCTCCGGGCAGCTTTTCCAAATTCACCTGCCAGTCGCCCAGACCACTGTTGTCATCATTCCTGGAGCCAAACCAGCCGTCGTCCATGACAAACAACCCTATCCCAAGAGCAGCGGCCTCCCTGGCAATATCGATCAGTCTGTCGGCATTGAAATCAAAATAAGTAGCCTCCCAGTTGTTCACCAAAACCGGCTTTTGCCTGCCATGATAAGGATCCCGCAGGAGATGTTCCCGGATAGCCCTATGATACTGACGGCTCATTTGTCCAAAGCCATCAGGCGAACAGACCATTGCCGCCTCCGGAGCAGTGAATGCCTGCCCCGGTTCCAGCGTCCAGCAGAAATGATAAGGATGCATCCCCATGACCAGACGGCTGTTCTCAAATTGACTGCACTCCACAGCCGCTTCAAAGTTGCCGCTGTACAGAAGCATAGCGCCGTAACACATACCCTTGTCTTCATCAGCATCATGATCGCAGAGAATTACGAAGGGATTGTGCTGATGGCTGGATATCCCGCGCACGCTGCCCACACTGAGTATCCCGGGCCGCAATGGTCCCCGGTCCGGACACCGCTCCATCAAATGGCGTGCGTTGAAGGTAATTAGATCCATATCATCCCGGAGAAAATCCATGCAGAGAGAAGCGCATTGATATAGACGAATCTCATCTGTTCCCTGATTAACTACCCGGACGGCACGGGTAATAAGGTCATAATTCTCAAAAATACTGTAATACAATTCTATCTCCACCTGAGCAGCAGCATCCTTCAATACAATGACCAGTGTTTCCGCCTCATCTTCCGTCCCATAAAAACCAGGCAAACCCTCCGAAGGGCATTTCCCCTTTTCCAAACGAAAACCTTTATAGCGCAGATCTACCGTATGGCTGCCGTTTTTTAGTTCCAGTTCAACAGAGGGCAATCGGAAATCGCCTACGCCGCAAGTGGAATATTCCTGCGGCATGACATCCAATGAATAGTTCCGGTTACTCCCCGCCTCGTTGGGATTAGGTGTAAAGCTGCGATCATTGCACTGAATCAAAACAGACAAGTCACAGCCATCAATCCTTGAGCCATAGTAAGTATGCAGAAGTACATTGTATTGGTCTGCCTTCATCTGGTATGTAGTATTTAGAGTATGCAGCGTAAAAATTCTGTTTTCACGGTCAAGTACAATCATAGAGATACCCCCTTGTAAATGATTTAGATAAAAAGTCCCGACAGCTTATGCCGGGACTGTCTTTAAGCCTATTTTCCGCCGGTACCGGCGATTCCTTCCACAAACTGACGCTGGAAGATCAGGTACAGCACTACCATCGGCAGCATAGCCAACAGAGAACCTGCCATCAGCACCGGGAAGTTGGTAGTAAACTGACCGCGCAGAGTCGAAAGACCGGATGACAGCGTCATCATCTTCAGATCTGAATTAACAACCAACGGCCACATCAGATCGCCGTAAGCGAAAACAGCGGTAAATATAGTGAGCGCCGCCACGGAAGTTCCCGTCAAAGGAAACATGATCTTGTAGAAAGTCTGCCACTGATTACAACCATCAAGATAAGCAGCCTCTCCCACCTCGTCCGGGATACTCATGTATGTCTGGCGCAGGAAAAATACACCAAAGGCGCTGACTAATCCCGGGAAAACCAAGGCAAAAACCGTATTGGCCATCCCCATCTTGGCAACCATCTGATACTGAGGGATAATAAAAATCTGGCTTGGCAAAGACATCTGAACCAGTACAATGCCAAAAAGCAGCTTCTTGCCTCTAAATTTCAGTTTGGCAAATGCATACCCCGCCATGGAACTGAATAAAACGGCGCAGACCACACGGAAGAATACCATCAGTATCGTATTCAGGTACAGATTGCCAAAAGGCAGACTGGCAATCGCCTCTTTAAAATTATCCAGATTAACCTGTTTCGGCAAAATATCCGGCGGAATCTGCATACTCTCAGGAACCGTCTTGAAACTGGTAAGGATCATCCACACAAACGGAAAGATCATAATGACCGCGCCTAAAATCAGGAAAAAATAGGTAAGCAGTTTGGTAATCATATAGGAGCGTCTCAAAGAATTTTTCATTGTAATACCTCCTTAAACGTCATATGTAACCCACTTCTTCTGCCCCTGGAATTGAACAAGAGTCACAAGAAGGATCAGACTAACCGTCCAGATAACAATGGCGGAACCATAACCACGGTCTCCTGCCACGAAAGAGGAACGATAAAACAGATACATCAGGCTCCGCATATCTGTCAGCGCCGGATTCGTCTCATCTGCCATCATGTAAATGAGGTCATAGATTTTCATGGATGCCATCAAACGCATGATCAGAACAGAGAACAGGGTTGGCGACACCATAGGCAGGGTGATTGTGAAGAACTGACGAATCTTACCCGCACCGTCCAGACCGCTGGCTTCATAAAGCGTACCTGGAATATTCTGCAATCCGGCCAGCAAAAGAACTGCATCATAACCTATACTGCTCCAGACAGATACTATGGCGACAGCCAGTACAGCCGTCTTCGGATCGGTAATCCATTGGATTTTGCCGCCAATCATCTGGTTTAAAATACCATACTCCGTATTGAAGATCCACCGCCATACCATGGCTATAGCCGCCGGGGCACAGACCAACGGCAGGAAAAAGATGGTTCGGAAACCGCCTTTGAATCTCACACGCGCATTGAGTAGTAAAGCAACCAACAAAGCCAGCGCTATACCCACAGGTACAGTCAAAATACAAAAGTAAACCGTATTCCAAGTGGCTTTCCAAAATTCCGTATTCCCAAACATGTCTTTATAGTTCTGCACACCGATAAAACTATAATGTCCAAAGCCCAGATGCTCGCAAAAGCTGGAATACAGAGTTTGCACGAAGGGCCAGAGATTCAAAACGACCAGACCGATGATCGTAGGCGCCACCATAAACCAGCCCCATCTCTCCTCCCGTCTTGCAGCGACAGATAATTTCTTATTCACGAAACTCCCTCCTCTCTCAGTCTTTCGCCAATTTCTTGGCAGTTTCCGTGTTGACGATGTTTTCCATGGTCTCTAACCCTGTCATAAGCTCCTGCTTGCCGGCATAGACATCCGTCAATTCATCCAGTACCAGGCTCTTCCACTTAGGACTGGCAGAGTTATAGATTGCCTGCACCGCATAATCAAACTGTTCAAAGATGACGTCCAGATTCAGCTTTTCGTCATAAGAGTCAAACGCGGCACGCCAGGATTCCTCACAACCGATATAAGCAGGAATTGCAGCGCCGTTTTCTCCCTGGATACGCTGAGCCTCTTCCGTGCCGAAAAATTTAATTACATCCAGTGCAATATCGCGCTTTTTGCCGTGAGCGGCAGTCGAATAGCACAAACCATTGGATATGGTGGCGCGCCCGTCCTGATCCAGGCTTTCACTGTCCTCGACAGGATCCGCACACTTAGGAAGCTTTGCCAGATCCCACTTGCCCCGCATCTCGGGATAATTCTCCATCAACTGCGGCAAATTCCAGTTACCCTCCAGATACATGGCTCCCTCTTCAGAAAAGAAAGCAGTTCCGGGCGCAGTTTCGGCAAAATATGTCTGGTCAGGACACCAGTCCTCCTTCTGCATATTCACATAAAACTCTATGCCCTTAACAGTGCCGGGATTGGTGTAGCCAGCCTTGGTACGGTCGGCGGTAAGAATGTGCCCGCCAGCCTGATAGGCAAAACACCAGTAACCCAACTGGTCGTCATTATAAGCCATGAAACCGTATTTACCGGTTTTATCGTGAATTTTTCTGGAAGCATCCGCCAAATCCTCCCAGGTCCAGTCATCTGTTGGATAGGGAACATCAGCGGCGTCAAACATTTCCTTGTTATACACCAGAAGACCGTTATCTTTGTCCTTGGGTACGCCGTAGAGCCGGCCATCGCTGCCGCTGGCGTTGCTGCGGGAAATCTCGGAAAAATGTTCCTCATAATAATTCGGATCCACATCATCATAAAGGTCTGTCACATCGGCCAACATGCCGAAATCGGCATAATAAAGCAACTGATTCGTGTGCATCCAGAAAATGTCCGGCATGGTATTACTCTCGGCAGAAGCCTCCAGCTTCGTCCAATACTCACTCCAGCTTGTAGCCTGTACATCAATCACTAACACGAGTGACAGTGGAATCTTCTATCCACGGGACAGTAGTTGCTTTACTGGTTCGTGGGTATTTTTTTATACTTTTTTATAAGACTATTCTTTTTGAATCCCCACATATATCGAAGGCATAGAGCAATCTAACATTCGGGAGGCGCTTAGTATGCAAAGAAATCGAATAACGAAAAAAATATATGCTGAGTCAGACAATCATTTCCGGCAAGTCGCAGACAGGGTGTCATTTGTGAGCATTACAGGCAATCTGATCTTGTCTGTGTTCAAGCTTATAGCAGGCATTGCGGCTCACTCCAATGCTATGATCAGCGACGCTGTTCATTCTGCATCGGACGTGTTCAGCACGGTGGTGGTAATGATCGGGATCCGGCTTGCTTCAAAGGAAGCGGATAAAGAACATCCTTACGGGCATGAGCGTATGGAATGCGTGGCAGCCATTAGTTTATTGATCGCAATTATCAAAGAAAAGGTTATGGAAAGAAACTCATGGAACATTGGGAAAATGGCACAACATTTCTACAGGAAATTGGGATATAAAGATTGCGGCGGTTTTATCATAGATGTTCCAGAATATGAACAACCTATGGAAATGTTTTTGATTAAAAGCCGAAGAACCCTAAAGTCTCCGGCTTATCAAAAATTTTCCACCTGTACGGTTGGAAATGTGTTTAAGGCAGCATGATACTATGC
>CATKXE010000121.1 GCA_949840465.1 uncultured Lachnospiraceae bacterium
AACGACTCTCGGAAGCCGCATAAAATAGGGCTTTGAGATTCCGAGAGCCTATAAAAACAAAAAGGAGGAAGAAAAAATGAAACGGTATCGCAGAATTTTTCCTGTGATCATCAGTGCCGGAATACTGGCGGCAGCCCTTTCCGGTTGCAGTGGAAATGGGGGTGACAGTAAGCAGATTGTCAGGATCGGACATAATCAGGCGACAGATCATCCTACAAATATTGCACTGTTGGAATTTGAGAAATACATAGAGGGTGAGCTTGGAGATAAATACGATATAGAAATATATCCCAGCGAGCTGCTCGGCTCGCAGACAGACATGGTGCAATTGACACAGACAGGCGCTGTTGATTTTTGTGTGGCGAGCAATTCTATCCTGGAAACATTTTCAGAGAATTATACCTTGTTTAATCTGCCTTATTTATTCTCTTCGGCAGACGCCTACCATGAGGCCATGGATGATCCGGAAATTGTCGATCCTATTTTTGAATCTACAAAACAGGCTGGTTTTGAAGCAGTTACATGGATTGATGCGGGTACGCGGAATTTTTATACAGTATCAGTACCCGTTGAGACTCCACAGGATCTGAAAGGATTAAAGATACGTGTCCAGCAATCGCCTACGAATGTACGGATGATGGATCTGCTGGGCGGTTCGGCCACACCCATGGGGTTTGGGGAAGTATACACGGCACTGCAGTCTAAGGTTATTGATGGGGCGGAGAATAATGAAATGGCATTGACCTCTAATGGACATGGAGATGTCTGCAAATACTATTCCTATGATATGCACCAGATGATCCCGGATATATTAATTGGGAACTGTGCATTTATGGATGCATTGTCAGAAGATGAACGGGAAATTTTTGAAGAAGGGTTCAAACTGATTAATTCCGTAGAGCGCGAGGAATGGGTAAAGGCTGTGGAAGTGGCAAAGGATAAGGCTGAAAACCAGCAGGGAGTTCATTTCCTTTATCCCGATACGAAGCCATTTCAGGAAACCTGTAAGTCAATGCACACAGAAATGTTAGAAAGTTATCCGGATCTGAAGCCGATTTATGACAGGATTCAGATGCATAATGAACAGCATCAGACGGAAGAAGAATAGGAGGAGCGATCAGATGAAAACATTTCGTAATGGGATCACCCGGATCCTGAATGGATTGGCAGGAATCAGTTTTATTGCGATGGTCATATTGACCTGTTGGCAGGTTTTGACAAGATACGTATTGAAAAATCCGTCTACATGGTCAGAAGAACTGGTAGGTTATCTTTTTGCCTGGATGAGCCTGCTGGGAGCGTCCATTGTTACTTGTGAACGCGGGCATATGAATATTCCGATTATAGTAGAAAGATTTAGTGAAACTGTACAGAAAGGACTGAATTGTTTTGGAGAAGTTGTCGCGTTTCTGTTCTCTGCGGTCATACTCGTTTTTGGAGGGGTACAGATTACGACGCTTGCTATGGGGCAGATGACATCATCTCTGGGGGTTCCCATCGGTATCTTTTATATTGTGCTTCCACTGTGTGGCATTTTGAATATGATCTATACAGTTTTAAATATAGCAGATATATTGAAAAAACAAACAGAAGAAAAGGAGGCGGTATAAATGGCAATACAATCTTTGGTTATGATACTTGTGATCTTGCTGGTATTGCTTGCATTGGGAGTTCCGATTGCGTATTCTATCGGCATTTCAGCGCTTGTGTCAATTTTGCAGACAGTTCCTTTGGATGTGTCGGTGGTTACTGCAGCGCAGAGAACTTTTGTTGGTATGAGTAAATTTAGCCTGACAGCGATCCCGTTTTTCATATTGGCCGGTAATTTGATGAACCAGGGTGGGATTGCAAAACGCCTTGTTGACTTTGTTATGGCGGTCTTAGGCAAGCTCCCGGGAGCTTTACTGGTGACAAATGCCGGGGCAAATGCATTGTTCGGGGCTATTTCGGGTTCTGCTTCCGCAGCGGCGGCGGCAGTTGGAAGCATGGTGAAAGAGGGAGAAGAAGAACAGGGATATGATCCGGCGTTATGTGCCGCAACAAATGGGGCGTCAGCGCCGTCCGGACTTTTGATTCCGCCTTCCAATGCATTAATTACCTATTCTCTGGCATCAGGAGGAACGTCAGTAGCAGCTTTGTTTCTTGGAGGATATGTTCCGGGAGTTTTGTGGGCGCTCTGCTGTATCATTGTCGGAATCATTCTTGCAAAGCGCAAAGGATATAAAGGTGCGGAAGGGAAATATGACTGGAAAAATCTTGGCGTGGCCACGCTTAGGGCATTACCTGCTTTATCATTGATTATTATCGTAATCGGAGGCATTGTAATCGGCGTTTTTACAGCTACAGAGGGTTCGGCAATTGCCGTAGTATATGCTTTGGTACTGGGGATTTTTTATAAGAATATTACTGTAAAATCCTTTTGGAATATCGTAGTAGACAGTGCAAAGATGAGCGGTATGGTTGTTTTCCTTATCGGCGTATCAAATATCCTTGGATGGGTAATGGCATTTATGCAGATCCCGCAGGCGGTTTCAGCCGCTTTACTGGGACTGACAGATAATTATATTTTAATTTTGCTGATTATGAATGTGATTCTTCTGATTGCCGGTACTTTCATGGATGTAACTCCTGCAATTTTGATCTTTACGCCATTGTTCCTGCCAATTGTGCAGACATTTGGAATGCATCCGGTACACTTTGGGCTGATTCTTGTTTACAACCTGTGCATAGGGAATATCACACCGCCGGTAGGAAACACACTTTTTGTGGCAATTAAAGTAGGAAATACATCGCTGGCAAAGACAATTCCATATATGTTGTGGTATTATGCTGCAATTCTGATTGGTCTGTTACTTATTACATATGTTCCGTTTTTAAGTACCGGTTTACCAAGTGCTGCAGGATTAATATAAAAAGAAGGAGGAAGAAATTTATGCAGATGACATTTCGCTGGTATGGGGAAGGAAATGACAGTATCACTCCGGAGATGATCAGGCAGATCCCGGGAGTGAGCGGTCTTGTGTGGGCGCTGCATGATAAGCAGGCCGGAGAAGTATGGGAAGTCGAAGAGATTGAAGAAGCCAGACGTCAGATTGAAGGCGCTGGTTTCCACATGGAAGTGGTGGAAAGCGTGAACGTACACGATGACATTAAAATAGGGCTTCCTACAAAAGATCAGTACATTGAAAATTATAAGACGACTTTACGGAATCTTGCGAAATTTGGCGTGAAGGTCGTAACCTATAATTTTATGCCGATCTTTGACTGGACAAGGACGGATCTGTTTCATCCGCTGGAAGACGGTTCTACAGCGCTGTTCTACGAGAAAGGCCGTATACAGGATGATTATAAGGAGATGGCAGATTATATCCTGAATAATCTCCATGGAATGACATTTCCGGGATGGGAACCAGAGAGAATGGCGAAGCTTGATGAACTGTTTGAGGCATACCGTCCGGTAACAAAGGAAAAGCTGTGGGAAAACTTGAAGTATTTCCTGGAAGCAATCATGCCGACCTGCCATGAGACCGGGATTAAGATGGCAATTCATCAGGACGATCCGCCGTGGGATATTTTCGGGATTCCGCGTCTGTTATGTGATAAAGAGTCCATAGGACGGTTCCTTAAGATGGTGGATGATGAGTATAACTGTCTCTGCCTGTGTTCTGGGTCTCTTGGTGCAAATAAAGAAAATGATGTTGCGGATATTGTACGTACCTATTGTGACCGGATTGCCTTTGCACATATCCGGAATGTGCGCCATTATCCGAACGGAGACTTTACGGAGGCTTCCCACAGGGACTGTGACGGGGATACGGGCATCCTTGATATTGTGAAGGCTTACCATGACTGTGGTTATACCGGTTATGTGCGTCCGGATCACGGACGGCACATATGGGGCGAACAGTGCAGGCCGGGATATGGGCTTTATGACCGGGCGCTGGGAATCATGTATCTGTGGGGATGCTGGGATATGCTTGAGAAGACGGAAGGACAGGTGAAAAAGTAAGATGGAAAAATTTATGGATCAGGATTTTTTGTTATCTACGCCTACGGCAAAATGGCTGTATCATGAGGCAGCGGAAAAAATGCCGATTATTGATTATCATTGCCATATTAGTCCCCAGGAGATAGCCGAGGACCGTAAGTTTGATAATATATCCGAGGTATGGCTTGGCGGGGATCATTATAAATGGCGGCAGATGCGGTTTGGGGGAATACCGGAGAATCTAATTACCGGGGATGCAGATCCGAGAGAAAAGTTCCGCGCATTTGCTTCCGTTTTGCCAAAACTCATCGGGAATCCAATGTACCATTGGAGCCATCTGGAATTAAAGCGTGTATTCGGGATTGAGGAACCTCTGACCGCAGATAACGCGGATGAAATCTACGACAAATGCAATGAGGTGTTATCAAAATACTCTGCCAGAGAGCTGATGCGCAAATTCCATGTGAAAGCGGTATGCACGACGGACGATCCATGTGACGACCTCCATTGGCATAAGGTGATTGCCGGTGATGAAACAATGGAAATCAAAGTCCTGCCTGCATTCCGTCCAGACAAAGCAATTAATATTGAAAAAGAAGGTTTTGCAGATTATATCTGTAAATTATCACAGATAACAGGCAGGAAAATCCAGTGTACGGAAGATGTGGCAGAAGCATTATGTGAGAGAATAGACTTCTTTGCCAGTCACGGATGTCTGTGTGCCGATCACGGACAGGATTACTGTATGTATGAAAAGCCGGATAAAGCTATGGCTGACCATGCGTTTCAGACAGCTATGGAACATCAATGCCCTGCAAAGAAAGAAGCGGATGTATATAAGACTATGGTGACTATTGCGTGTGCAAAAAAGTATGCAGAAAAGAAATGGGTGATGCAGATTCATTTCGGATGCCTTCGTAACAATAATAAACGACAGTTTGCGCTTCTCGGGGCAGACACCGGGTATGATGCGGTAAACAGCAGATCGGGAGTGGAAAATGTGGCGCCGCTTTTGAATGCTTTTGCAGAAAATGAAGGACTGCCGAAAATGATCCTTTATTCCCTGAACCCCTGCGATAATACGGCGCTTGTCACGATTGCCGGATGTTTCCAGGGCGGCGGCATAGCCGGACGGATCCAGCAGGGCAGCGGCTGGTGGTTTAATGATAACCGGACAGGGATGCGCAGCCAGCTTACGGAACTTGCGAATAACGGAATGCTTGGATGTTTTGTCGGAATGCTGACGGATTCCCGCTCATTTCTGAGTTATACAAGACATGAATATTTCCGCCGTATTCTCTGTGAATTAATTGGAGAATGGGTAGAAAGCGGCCAGTATCCGGAAGATAAACCGCAGTTAATTAGTTTAGTAGAGGATATCTGCTATAACAATACAAATAACTATTTTGGATTTCAAGTATAAAATTTTAGGAGGAGAAAAAGATGAATTTACCATTAAATATTGATTTTACAGGGAAAGTAGTAGTAATTACCGGCGCGGGCGGCGTGCTTTGCGGGACAATGGCGCGGGCATTTGCCCAGGCAGGAGCAAAGGTAGCGGCGTTAGATCTGAATGAGGATGCGGTGAAGGCGCTTGCAGATGAATGTAAAGCAGAAGGGTATATCTGCGAAGGATACAAGGCAAATGTACTGGAGACGGAAGCCCTTGAGAAAGTGCATGAAGCTGTTTTACAGGATCTTGGATCGTGCGATGTTTTAGTAAATGGAGCAGGCGGAAACAATCCAAGGGCTACAACGGATAACGAGTATCAGCATGAGGCGAAAGAAGGGCAGAAAACATTTTTTGACCTGGATGCATCGGGTGTGGATTTCGTGTTCAAGCTGAATTTCCAGGGAACATTGATTCCGTCCCAGGTATTCGCAAAAGACATGGTAGAGAGAAAAGCAGGGTGTATCTTAAATATTTCTTCCATGAATGCCTATACGCCATTAACAAAGATTCCGGCATACTCTGCGGCAAAGGCGGGCATTTCTAACTTTACACAGTGGCTGGCAACACATTTTGCAGGAACGGGAATCCGTTGTAATGCGATTGCTCCGGGCTTCCTGATTTCAAAGCAGAATAAGGCGCTGCTGTTCAACGAGGACGGGACGCCGACCGCACGTTCCCATAAGATCTTAAATGGGACACCGATGGGAAGATTTGTAGATGGGGAAGAACTTCTTGGTGGCGTATTCTTCTTATGTGATGAGAAAGCCGCCAGCGCAATTACAGGGGTTGTATTACCGATTGATGCGGGATTTGCCGCATATTCAGGAGTATAAGGGAGGAAGATATGAGTACAATGAATGAAAAAATTGCTGCGTTTGGCGTGGTGCCGGTCGTCGTTTTAGAGGATGTGAAAGATGCAAAACCGTTAGCGGATGCGCTGGTGAAAGGAGGGCTGCCTTGTGCGGAAGTAACTTTCCGCACAGATGCGGCCGAAGAATCCATCCGGATCATGACAAGAGAATATCCGGATATGCTGGTAGGGGCAGGTACGGTTCTTACGGTCGAACAGGTAGACAAAGCGGTGAATGCCGGGGCTAAGTTTATCGTAAGCCCGGGATTTGACGAAGAGATTGTAGATTACTGTATGGAGAATGAGATTCCCGTATTTCCGGGATGTGTTACACCGTCAGAAGTAGCGCAGGCTGTAAAGAGAGGACTGCATGTGGTGAAATTCTTTCCGGCAGAACAGTTTGGAGGGGTAAATACGATCAAAGCGCTTGCAGCCCCTTATACGACTATAAAATTTATGCCTACCGGAGGGGTGAATGCCAGTACCGATATGGAGGCTTTTCCTTCGGCGAAACACTTATGCTCATGGGCTGGGCTTACCCCAACCAACAATGAAAGTGCAGGGAAGAAAAAATCTGTCCGGGTTTCCAGGGCTGGATGCTATATCAAACCACTTTTAGTGCAGTGCGCTAATGCTGTTGTTAAAAGTAATAAGCATCCTGAGATTCGTAACCGTTATCTCCGTCTCAAAAAGCGTCGCGGTCACAGGAAAGCAATCATTGCCATAGCAAGAATGCTTCTGACTGCATTATACCACATGCTTAAGAACGGTGAAAACTATAATGCGGAACTTTACCGGAAATCCGGCCTGCCGTCTGCAGACCGTGAGATTACGGTAGAGCAGGCAATCATCATAGCAAGGAATCAAGGTTATAAGATCAAGTCAGCAACTGCATAACCTTAACATACACAATATTCAATTTTTAAAGCAGCCACCGAAAGATGGCTTGTTTGTGATGCGATTAAGGGAATGGATACCCTCTACTTTTCATTTTCAATCTTCTCCTTACCTGTAGAAAAGTTATCCACATTGATAACGAAATCATTTGACAATTACCTATTGGATTTGTGGGAAAATTAAAACTTTTGGATTTTCCCACATCGCCGACTACTACGGAACGCTCCCTCATTTTTGCTTGATTTATTAACCCCTATTGAAATTATCCATGATTATCCATTGATTTCCATAGTATTTTTGTTTGTTTTCAATAATTTGCTCTTGATTTTAATTTTATTTATGTTACACTTAATTTTATTAAAGTCGATACGAAAGGAGAATTGAATTGGAGATTGATAAAATACCACCGTGGATACTGGCCCTAGAACAAGAGGACGCTATGTTTCTCAAAAACTTTGTATTAAAATCGGGTTCTTTGAAAGAAATAGCAAAATTGTATGAGGTTTCATATCCAACTGTTCGATTACGGTTAGATAAGCTCATTCAAAAAATTGAATTGAATGACCAAAAAGAAGATGAACCGTTTTCGGCTTTTATCAAAGGCTTAGCAGTTGACTCTCGAATTGACTTAGAAACTGCAAAAATTATTATCGAGAAATATAAGCAAGAAAAGGAGAAATAAATTTATGAAACATTGGATTATTGTTATAGTTGCAATTACGTTGATGATTTTGCATGAACGGTTAAGTGCAACAAAATTTGGGTTTTTAGGAGGTGTGCTTCCGTTGGCTGGCATTGTAGCAATGTTTTATCAACTTGTAATATCTAAAACCTGTTTTTCAACACAACTTATTATTGCTTATGTTGTTTTCTTTATTGTCACTATTTTACTTTGGATGGTAGGACGGTATGAATACAGACAAAAGGAATTGAAATGTATGAAAGCAAAGGACATAGACTAAGGGGAGGGATAACAAATAATTGATTTCATTATAGGATTTGCTGTTGCTGGTGTACTTTTGATTACGGAATACATTCTATGTACAAAATTAAAAAGTCCACTTTGGGGCGGGGTTATCCTGATTAGAACGATATTTATTTTTGCAAGTGGCAAAATCCCATTTTGAAATGTGCAGTTTTTTTCATTTAGATATACAGGGGAGAGATGCAAAATGATTGTAGTCGCTATATGCGAGGATGAAGGATATATTTTGGAGGAACTGCGAAAAAAAGTAGAAAAATATATAAACAGGAAATCATTGAATGCAAGTATAAAAACCTTTACGTCAGGCGAAGAATTATTAAAAGCAAAAAAGAAGCCGGATATCATCCTGTTAGATCTGATGCTTCCCGGGATTGGAGGACTTGAAGTGGCAAGACATATTTCCAGCAGAAGCCGCATTATTTTTGTAACATCTTACAGGGAATATGCGGTGGAGGCTTTTGATGCCAATGCGGTACATTATTTGGTGAAGCCTGTTACGGAAGAACGTCTTTTTCTGGCGCTGGACAGGGCGGTTAACCAAACAGAGCAGATGGATAATCAGGCATTGACACTTATAAAAAGTGGGAAAACACAGGTGATTCTTA
>CATKXE010000122.1 GCA_949840465.1 uncultured Lachnospiraceae bacterium
CTGGATAAACTGACGAAGGGAAAGCTGTTTTGTGTGCTGGGGTTTGAGAGGGAAGACGTAAACGAGACTGTCGAGTGGTTTGAAAAGCATGGGAAAAAGGCGGTGCTGCTGGGGCGCTGCGTGCCCATCATCCGCAGTCTGGTTTCCGTTCCGGCGGGCATGGCTAAGATGCAGATCCCCTTGTTCCTGGCCTACACTGTCATCGGCAGTACGGTATGGAATATTATTCTGGTATCGCTGGGCGCCGCGCTGGGCGCTTCATGGGAGACCGTGCTGGTGTATCTGGACCGGTATTCGTCTGCGGTACGTCTGCTGCTGATCGCGGGGGGAGTTGTCCTTATCTTCCGATATGTGAAAAAAAGAGTGACGCCGCGCACATGAGAAAGAGTGTAACCGCTTCGATGATAAAGGAATGAGAAAAAATAGAAACTCCCCTTTCCATGCCGCCGGGAAAATGCTATAATGAAATGCATTAGCGTACCGCTGATTCTATGCGAATTGCCGGTAAAATATTGATCATGCCGGTCTGCGGCAGCAAAATATGTAAGGAGAGAAGGTTGATTATGAGTGATTTTGATTCCTTAAAATCGGAAGAACCATGCCGTTACAGTACGTTTTCGGATTTAGAGGCTTATGAGGAGATTTTGCAGGAGGACTTATCTGACCTGAGATCGCAGGGATATCTTTTGAAGCATAAAAAGAGCGGGGCCCGCATCCTTTTGATGGAGAATGACGATGAGAACAAGGTATTTGCCATCGGCTTTCGGACTCCGCCCTCAAACAGCACGGGCGTGCCCCACATCATGGAGCATTCTGTGCTCTGCGGCTCTAAGGAGTTCCCGGTGAAGGATCCCTTTGTGGAACTGGCCAAAGGTTCTCTGAACACCTTTTTAAATGCCATGACCTATCCGGATAAGACGGTTTACCCGGTGGCGAGCTGTAATGAGAAGGATTTTCAGAACCTGATGCATGTATATATGGACGCCGTATTCTACCCTAATATATACCGCCACGAGGAAATCTTCCGTCAGGAGGGCTGGAGTTATAAGCTGGAGGAAGCAGGCGGGAAACTCTCCTACAACGGGGTGGTGTATAATGAGATGAAAGGGGCGTTTTCCTCACCGGAGGGCGTGCTTGACCGTGTGATCCTCAATTCGCTGTTCCCGGATACTTCTTACGCTTATGAATCAGGCGGAGATCCGGACGTGATCCCGGAATTGACATATGAGCAGTTTTTGGATTTTCATAAAAAATATTATCATCCTTCTAACAGTTATATCTACCTCTACGGGGACATGGATATGAGGGAAAAGCTGAAATGGCTGGATGAGGCGTATCTGTCCGTTTTTGATCCGGAGCCGGTAGATTCAGAGATACGCTATCAGGAGCCCTTTGACGCCATGCGGGAAGTGGAGATGGAGTATTCCATTTCCAGTGAGGAGGCGGAGGAAGAGAACACCTACCTTTCCTATAACAAAGTCATTGGCACCAGTCTGGATGAAAAGCTGTATCTGGCTTTCCAGGTGCTGGATTATGCGCTTTTGTCCGCGCCCGGCGCGCCGCTGAAAAAGGCATTGGTGGAGGCTGGGATCGGGAAAGACATTATGGGTTCCTATGACAACGGGATTTACCAGCCTATTTTCTCCGTGATCTCGAAAAATGCGGAGCCAGGGCAGAAGCAGGCGTTTATCGATACCATAGAAAACACGCTCGGGGACATTGTACGCCAGGGGATAGATAAAAAAGCGCTGGAAGCAGGGATTAATTATCACGAATTCCGTTTCCGCGAGGCAGACTACGGGAATTATCCGAAAGGGCTCATGTATGGACTTCAGATGTTTGACAGCTGGCTGTATGACGACACGAAGCCGTTTCTCCATATGCAGGCTATCCCGGTATTCGAATTTTTGAAAGAACAGTTGGGGAGCGGATATTTTGAAAATCTGATCCAGACCTGGCTTTTGGACAACACCCATGGCTCCATCGTAGCAGTGAAGCCAGAGCGGGGAAGGACGGCCAGGCTGGAACTGGAATTGGAGCAGAAGCTTCAGGCTTATAAAGACAGTTTGAGCGATGCACAGAGAGAAAAGCTTGTAAAGGAGACAGAGAACCTCGTGGAATATCAGGAAAGCGAGGACTCCGAGAAGGATAAGCAAACCATTCCGGTACTTGGCCGGGAAGATATTTCCAGAGAAATACAGCCAATCTTCAATGAAGAGAAAGAGGTGGACGGGATCCTGCTGGTACACCATGAGGTAGAGACCAACGGTATCGGGTATGTATCCCTGATGTTTGACCTGTCCGGTGTGCCGGAAGAGGAACTTCCCTATGTGGGGATACTGCAGTCTGTGTTAGGGATCATTGACACGGCCCATTATGAATATGGGGAACTGTTTAATGAGATTAATGTGCATACGGGCGGAATCGGAACCTCTTTAGAGATGTATCCGGATGTGCGGCATGTGAAGGAAAAGGATTTCCGCGCCACCTTTGAGATGAAAGGGAAGGCATTGTATCCCAAGATGGACGTGCTTTTCTCCATGATGCAGGAAATCCTGACAGAATCGAAGCTGGAGGATGAGAAGCGGCTGAAAGAAATCCTTGCCATGCTTAAATCCCGGCTGCAGATGGGTTTCCAGTCCTCCGGCCATACGACGGCCGCGCTGCGCGCCCAGTCCTACGCTTCCCCGATTTCCAAATTTAAGGACGACACGGACGGGATCGGGTTCTATCAGGCGGTGAAGGGGATTGAGGAGCATTTTGAAGAGCGCAGAGAGGAATTGAAAGCGCATCTGAAACATCTGGCGGCACAGATTTTCTGTGCGGAAAATCTGATGGTCAGCCTGACCTCCGGCAAAGAAGGGGTTGAGGCTGCGACGCAGGGCATACGGATGCTGAAGGACAGGCTTTTTGCTTCAAAAGCAGCGGATGCCACGAGACGGTGCATCATGCGCTGCAGGAAGTTGAACGAAGGCTTCAAGACCTCTTCCAAGGTGCAGTATGTGGCGAGGGTCGGCAATTTCGTGGACAACGGAGCACAGTACAGCGGCGCCCTGCAGATTTTGAAGGTGATTTTAAGTTATGGTTATCTGTGGCAGAATATCCGGGTCAAGGGCGGCGCCTATGGATGCATGTGCAATTTTAACCGGATTGGAGAAGGCTATCTGATCTCCTACCGCGATCCGAATCTGGAAAAGACGATGGAGGTCTACGAGAGCGTCGTGGATTATCTGAAAGAGTTTGATGTCAATGAAAGGGATATGAATCAATATATCATCGGTACGATCAGCAATATGGACCGTCCTATGACCCCGGCCGCAAAGGGAGACCGCTCCATGAATCTGTATATGAACCATATTTCAGAGGAAATGATCCGCAGGGAACGGACGGAGGTGCTGGATGCCGGGCCAAAGGACATCAGGAAGCTGGCGGATGTTGTGGAAGCGGTGCTGAAAGCAGAGCAGATCTGCGTCATCGGAAGCGAAGAAAAGATCGAGGCGTGTAAAGAGATGTTTCTGGAGGTAAAGACGTTGTTTTAAAAAGGATTCCGATGGCCGGCAACGCTGCATAAGCCATGCGAAAACGGAGGAAATGAGATGAGGGAGAATTTTAAGTCAGGCTTTGTTACGCTGATTGGACGCCCCAATGTGGGAAAATCAACCCTGATGAATTATCTGATCGGCCAGAAGATCGCGATCACGTCCAATAAGCCGCAGACCACAAGGAACCGTATCCAGACGGTACTGACGACAGAGGAGGGGCAGATCGTATTTGTAGATACGCCGGGAATCCACAAGGCGAAGAATAAGCTGGGGGAATATATGGTGAATATCGCCCGGCATTCGCTGGATGAGGTGGACGCCGCGCTCTGGCTGGTGGAGCCGTCCACATTCATCGGGGCCGGGGAGCGCCATATTATTGAGCAGCTCAAAAAAGTAAAGCCTCCGGTCATCCTTGTGGTCAACAAGATTGACACGGTCAAACGGGAGGACGTCCTTCTATGCATTGACACATACCGGAAGGAATTTGAATTTGCAGATATCGTGCCTGTGTCCGCATGGACCGGAGAGAATACGCAGGAACTGGTGCGTGTGATTATGGCTCGCCTTCCTTATGGGCCGCAGTTCTACGATGAGGATACAGTGACAGACCAGCCCAGGCGGCAGATCGTGGCGGAACTGATCCGGGAAAAAGCGCTGCACTGCCTGCAGGATGAGATTCCTCACGGCATTGCCGTTGCCATTGAGCGGATGAAGATGCGCGGCAAGGTGATGCATATTGAGGCTACGGTCATCTGCGAGAGGGAATCCCATAAAAGGATCATCATCGGAAAGCAGGGCAGCATGTTGAAAAAGATCGGGAGTACCGCCCGGTTTGAAATTGAGAAGATGCTGGAGTGCAGGGTGAACTTAAAGCTGTGGGTGAAGGTTCAGAAAAACTGGCGGGACAGCGACCTTTTCATGAAGAATTTTGGGTACAGTAAAGACCGGCAATAGCAGGGCTGTCAAGGGGAACTGTAAAAAAAGAACTGGCAGATTTTGCGAGGTATAGGCATGGGCAGGATCGGAGAAACTAATCATCAGGAAGCGGCAATACCGTTCTTTTAAGACACAAAGCACAGATGACGAGGTGATCCGATGGAGCAAAAATACTGGGAGCAGTTTATGAAAACCGGCGGGATATGCGACTATCTGGGGTATAAGATGGAAGTTTACGCCCACGGCAGTGACAGGCAGGAAAGACAGAGGGAACAGGCAGGGAAGGAGATCGAAGCGTCCGTCGTCCCTTTTTATTCCCGGGACGACGATATCGCGTGAGATGGAAAGTCTCAGATACAGGCAGGTGTGGGAATTGTGAATCAGATCGAGGTGACAGGGATGGTGCTTTCCACAGCACCGGTTGGAGAATATGACAGACGTGTAGTGATTTTGACGAAAGAACAGGGGAAGATTGCCGCATTTGCCAAAGGCGCCAGAAGGCCTAACAACCATCTGGCAGGTGCGGTCAATCCGTTTTCCTTCGGGGAATTTACCCTCTATGCAGGGCGGTCTTCCTATACCATCCAGTCTGCCTCTATCACCAATTATTTTGCCGAACTCAGGGAAGACATTGTCGGAGCCTACTATGGTTTTTATTTTCTGGAGTTTGCAGGTTTTTATACAGAGGAGGGCAATGACGAGAGGGAAATGCTGAAATTATTGTATCAGACCATGAAAGCGCTGGTGAATGAAAAGATTCCCAACCGGCTGATACGGTACATATTTGAACTGCGTGCCCTGTGTATCAACGGCCAGGGTCCTCAGGTATTTCAGTGTATTTCCTGCGGGGATCAGGAACGCCCCGCTTTGTTCAGCGTGAAAAAGGGAGGGCTGGTTTGCAGTAGCTGCATGCAGGATGTGGCGGACGGGATGGAACTGGATACATCTACGCTGTATACCTTGCAGTATATAGAAAGCAGCAGGATTGAAAAATTGTATACATTTATTGTGAGTGGAAAAGTTCTGGATGAACTGGGGCGTTTGATGGAACGATATCTGGATGTGTATGCAGAGAAGCAGTTTAAATCACTGGAGATACTGGAGACCTTGTTGTAGACAAAGGATGTGAGAGAGATGTACTTGATAGCGTTATGTGATGATGATGCAGAGGAACTTGACCAGATTGAAAATCTCCTGACAGAATATCAGGAGAAAGCAGAAATTCCGTGGGAATACAAAGCAGAGCGTTTTGCCAGTGCGGAGGAACTGCTTTCTGAGATGCGGGGAAATGGATATGCGCCGGATTTTCTGCTGCTGGATATTTATATGCAGGGGAAGACCGGGATCGAGGCGGCTCAGGAATTGCGGAAAGAAAACTGTAATTCCCTGATTGTTTTTCTGACTACTTCGACGGAGCATGCCCTGGACGCGTATGGGGTGGATGCGGTTCAATATATTGTAAAACCACTGGAACGGGAAAAATTTTTTCATGCCCTGGACATGGTTCTTTGCCAGATCCAGAAAAGGAAGGAAAACCAGATTGTGGTGAAGGTAGCGGGAGGAGGGATTCGGCAGCTTGACGCGGATGAAATTTTTTACTGTGAATCACAGAAAAATTATCAGGTGCTGTATCTGGCGGCGGAGGAATGCAAAGTACGCATGACAGTCAGGGAGCTTTGGGATATTCTGGAACATCTTCCCCAGTTCAACAGGTGCGGCCGTTCTTTTATCCTCAACCTGAACCATGTCGTGTCCGTGGAAAAGGAAGAGATACTGATGAAGAATGAACGTATTATCTATATTCCCAGAAATATGGCGGTAAAATTTAAAAAAGAATACTTTTCCTATTATTTCAATGAGAAAACGGCTGCCTGCGCAGCCCGCTTCGGCGCGAGTGTGCGTTAAGACGCACACTGTTTTATCCCAAAAAACAGATGATTTATCCCATTATATAGAATTTTCAATGGGAATAGTGGTATAGTATAGGATAAAGTACAGGGTTTTACGGCCTGGTCGTCAGAACGGACTGAACACCGGACAGGGGGGGATCAAGATGTTGGGAGGTTCTTTTTGGATTGCAATGCTGCGTAACGGGATGAGCATCATATTGATGCTGTCCTTTTTTCTGATGCTGGACAGACCCAGGCTTCCCATGAAAAAAGCAATTTGCTGTTATGTGGTTTTCGGCATTGTATCGCTGTTCGGGTACAGCGCGTGGTATCTTTTGGCTCAGAAAAGCTTTGTAAGAATCGCTCCGTTGTCGTCCTTGCTGGTGGTGGGTGTTTTCTGCAGCCTGATGAGCGGGGATGTGCTGTATTTGTCGCTGTATAAGATTGGGGCGGCCTTTTATCTGTTCTCTATAGGCGCATTTGTGGGAGTGGACGTGGCACGCTGGTGGTTCGACGGAAATCTGTGGATAGATATTTTGGTCAGGTTTTTGTGTTTTACGGTGATCTTGTTCCTTACATGGAAAAAATTCAGGAAGCAGTTTCAGGACGGGGTGGATTTTCTGATTGAGGAGATGGATCTTTATAGCATCCTTACGTTGTTTTTCTCCGTATTTCTCGGCGCGATCATGGCATACTGGCCGAATCTCCAGAGTTTTTCTGTCTTTAATATGGTTCGTGCGTTTTTGATACTGGCGATGGCGGGCGTTCTTCAATATACTATCCTTCATCTGTACATCCATCTGGGAAGGGAGCATCATTTCCAGACCGAAAAGGAGCTTTTGGAATTAAACGAGCAGCTCCTTAGAAGCCAGCTTGAGCTTGTGAGGGAGTCGGAGAAGGAGTCGGCGCGTATCCGCCATGATGCGCGGCATCATATCCTGCTGATCAAGGAGTATATAGGAAAAGGGGATATGGCGCACCTGCTCTCTTATCTGGATCAGTACGGCGAAGATATGGAAAGCCGGAGGGTATCGCCAATCTGTGCAAATCCGGCGGTGAACAGTATCCTCTCAGCCTATGCAAGGCAGGCGGGGAGCAAGAATATTCAGGTGTCTATGGATGTCGGCGTGCCCCAGAAGCTTCCCATCAGGGATATTGACTGGGTGGCTATTCTGGCGAATATGTTTGAGAACGCCATTCACGGATGCATCAATTCCGGGCGGTTTATGCAGGAAATTGATATTTATATTGCGAAAAAAGGGAATAAGATTATTATCCAATGCAGCAATACCTGTGCTGAGGGCATCAAGTTTTATAACGGAGTTCCCAGATCAGGCAAAGGGGAAGGGCTGGGGATGTCCAGTATTGTAAAGACAGCATCCCGCTATAGCGGTGAGACGGACTTTGGGATAGAGGACGGAAGGTTCGTGACAAGGATCCTTTTGAATATTTCCGGTTCATAGTCGCCTTTCTTGTCCCTGAAAATCTATAAGTTATCCCAGATTATAGAAATCTGCCCGCAAAGAGTGTTATAGTAAATATGGTTTCGGATACAGCCCTGTATTACTTTGAAAACTCAGCGCTCCGGCGCTGAACTGCGCGAAAAAGGGGTCACGAAGTGACAACTTCCTCTTCCATTTTCTGCGCATCCGCCGGAGGCTCAAAGGAAACCTCTTTCATTCATCCAAGCATTGCGGGTGTGGAGGTTTACTTTATAACAGGGATCACCGTCGGCTTGCTCGCTTATAAACGTCATCCTGTAGTACAGAGGCTGTAAGGAACTGAAACGTTGCAGGCCGCGCCTTAACCAGGTGCGGCCTGCAGCACTGAAACCGGGTTTATTCCGGGAAAATAACGCATGCATCTTGACGTGTCTTATCAGAATCGTTATAATGACAATGGTCTGGGAACGGTTCTGATTTTTTTGGACTGTAGAAAAATAACCTGTGCAGTTGCGCGCGGGATATTTTCCGGCAGTTTCTTAGATTGTTTCCATAAAAATGTGAAGATGAAAAAAGAATGTGAGGAACAGGTATTATGGTAGAAAAGACGATGGAAAAGATTGTGGCCCTTGCAAAATCAAGAGGTTTCGTATATCCGGGTTCCGAGATTTACGGCGGCCTGGCGAATACATGGGATTATGGAAACCTCGGCGTGGAATTGAAGAATAATGTGAAAAAGGCATGGTGGCAGAAGTTTGTACAGGAATCCCCATACA
>CATKXE010000123.1 GCA_949840465.1 uncultured Lachnospiraceae bacterium
TTTTCGGCGGTCATATGACCGCCATATTTATTATCTGAAGCTCAATCAAAGGGTAGCTCCTCACCATTTCTATAAGCCTCATATAAAAGTAACATATCATGCTCTTTCAGGTACTGGTAACAGGTAAGGAGTTCATTCATGAGTGTTATCCGGGAGGTGCGCTGATATTGCAATTCCTCTGCTAACGTCTCAAATTTGAGGTCTGTCCGCATGGCTTCTGCTATAAATTCATCAATAGTTACTTCTCCGTCAGTGTGACGTTGTTCTTCAAAATAGTCGTAGTATCTACTCATGCATAAGTTCCTCCCTGTCTTAATATTTTTCGTATTTTAAAATTCTGGTCTGCATCTTATCATCCATCGCCAGCTGGTTCCTCACCATCGACCAGTTCGGCACTGGACGATCATTCCATTTTTTGTATAATTCCACGATCCGCAGATAAAGGGCTTTCCTGACTGCGTCCTCATTGGGGAAGGAGCCTTTTTTTGTGACTTTACGGAAACTGGAGTTGACCGACTCAATGGCATTCGTTGTATACATTACTTTTCTGACGGCGCTCCCATAATTGAATAGCTGCTCTACATGGGTCCAATTACGCAGCCATACATCCACAGCCCCGGGATAACTGCTCCATGCCTGCCGGAACCGTTCGAATTCCGCTTCCGCCGCTTTCAGGCTGGCTGCTCCATAAATCTTTTTAAGCTGTGCGGTATATTTCTTATATTCCTTTGATGGGATATATTTCATAGAGTTACGGATCAGATGCACAATACAGCGCTGTACAACCACATCTTTAAAAATGGAGCGCGCCCCTTCTTCAAGCCCAGAAACACCGTCCATGCTGATGAACAGGATGTCCTCCACTCCGCGGGCCTTGATCTCATCAAAAATCTGCATCCAATAATGTTTTCCCTCGGATTCCCCAATCCAGATGCCAAGAATGTCTTTCACGCCATTCACGTCATAACCAAGTATCACATACACTGCGCAGTTCTTGGTTTCCATTTCCTTACGGATGGAGACATACAGGCAATCTACAAACAAAAACGTATAAAATTTCTTCAGAGGGCGGTTCTGCCATTCATTTGCCGTATCTATGACACGGTCTGTAATTGTGGATATCGTTTCATGGGAGATCTCAAAGCCATAGATATCCTCGATCATGTCTGCAATATCACGCTGGCTCATCCCTTTCCCATACATGGCGAGAACCTTGTCCTCGATTCCACTGATATCCTTTGTGCGTTTAGGGATAAGCTGCGGCTCAAAGGTTGCATCCCTGTCCCTCGGGACGTCGACCGGAATCTCTCCGTAAGCGGTATTTACATTTTTGTGTATGTATCCATTCCGGCGGTTTGTTGTTTCCTTATACCCATGGTCATTTATATCATATCCGAGATGGCTGTCCATCTCCCCCTGGAGCATGGATTCAAACATAGGCCCAAAAATATCTTTGATTGCATCCTGCATTTCTTCTTTTGTCTGCGGCTGGTATTGTTCCAAGATTGCCTGGGCGATCGCCGCCCCTTTTGTGTTACGGTTCTTTCTCTTTGCCATAAGTGCTGTACTCATCCTTTTTTTCATCCTTTCTTTGAGTGTAGCACACCTTATATAGAAAAATAAAGTATGCAGTTAGTTTTATTGTATTTCTAACTTACACACTTTATTTTACACTCCCTTTGCTGCTGACAGAGGATTCATTCCATCCAAAAAATCTTTTATTCCCCCATCGAAAATGGAATTTCCGCAACCAACGGGATTCCGCCATTTTCATCTGTCCCTGCATTCTTATCAAAGACCTGCATTACAAATTGGTCTGCCTGAGATGTGTTGAATACCATTTCCAGAATCTCGCTGCCGTCTTCCTGTTTTTTATGCATCCCACTTTCATTCTGTACACGGTTTCCGTCTCCATCCAGCAGGACAAATGCCGGATTTTTCTCTGCCAATTCCGCAGGGACATAACAGGTCACATGCATATTACTCGGGGTCTGGACAGCCTTCTGCACGGTGATTCCATTGCTCTGCGCATTCGGCTCGGCCACGCGGTTCGCGGATGTATCCGCTTCAACGTCAAACTGCAGGTTCCACTCTCCCTTTATCTGCGGGAGTTCCTCCACATAACCAGAATCCGATGCTGTCCCCGCGCTTAGTCCGTCAATCTCTGCATTCACCGTCATCTTTCCTTCAAAAGACACGTCTTCCTGATTCACCGACGCAATCCGGCATAACCCTACATATACCCCGTCCTCTGCCTTCCGCAGCGCTGATATTTCTGACGGCCACACCTGTTTCTGGTTAATTGTGAATTTCCCTCCCTCATAAAGAGAATCTTCCTCTCCTTCCTGATGCATGGGGAGAAAATATTCGGCTGTTTTCAGTTCTTCACCCTCTATCCGAAGGGAAAGTGTAAAATACATATCATATCCGTCACAGTATGCGTCGGAAACGGTCATAGTGCCTGTTTCGTTTTCTGCAAAATTTCCGGCCTCCCGAACCGGCGTAGAATGTTCGCTGATATTTTCATATGCGGTTTTGTCCTTATCCGGATATTCACTATTCTCCCTCACTTCCTGCAGACGCCCGAACACATCCCCCAAAATGGGGATATCCTGTGCCAGCGCAGGATTCACATAGAATATCCCGGATAACCCGGCTACCATGCATACGGCTGCTGCGGCCGCTGCAAAACTTTTGTAAACCCTGCTTCTGTTTGCACGAAAACCTGACCGCTTCATCTCTGCCTCACCCTGACGGATCTTCCCATAAATTTCATTCAATTTATCGTCTACCAGATCTGGAATCTGGATTTCCTCTCTCATTTTTTCGATAAATTCTCTCTCATAATTGCCCATTCTGCACCTCTTCTTTCCAAATCAATTTCCATTTCTGCCGCCGTTTTCTCGATTCACTCTGTATTCCGCTGATCTATGCCTCTCATCTGATCCCCGCCGCAGGACGCCGCAGTTTTTTCTGTCTTCCGCTGAACCTGTCTCCCTCTTAGAAGAAGGACGCGGCTGTTTCACTCCCATATTCCGGAAAATCCGCCTCCCGTTCAGCAGCAGGAAACCTGATTTTCTCTCATGTAAAGTTTGCGGAAATTGCCCCGTCCTCTGGATAATCTGGTTTTGACCGTATTTTCATTCATATCCAGAATTGCGCCGATTTCTTTGATGCTGAATTCTTCCACGTAGAACAGATATAATACAATACGGTACTGCTCCTCCAATTTGTTCAGCAATTCTATGAACGCCTTTCCGGATGTATCCTGGCTTGTATATTCCAGTTCCGGATGTTCATGGATTGGAACGATGTTTCCGCGCGCCCTTAAAATGCGGTTGCACTGATTGATCAATATTTTTGTAATCCATGTTTTGAAAAACTGCGGTTTCTTTAAGCTCTGTAAATTTTCATAGCTTTTCAGTACTGCATCCTGGATCGCATCCGCCGCGTCCGCGTCGTTGCGCAGCATCGCAACCGCTGTTTTATATAATCCCTGCTTGCAGCCTTCTATTAAATCTACAAAAGCCTCCTTATCCCCTGCCTGCGCCTTTCTCACAAGCCCTGTCATATCTGCCACTTCCACACGTCCTTTCTTACTATCATTTTAACAGCATTTGAAAATGGTTGGCATTTCCTGCTCTTATTTTTCATGTACCGCCTCAATCGATTGATATTTATTAGATAAAAAAAACAGGGGAAAAGTTTCAAATATTTTATTTTTTCATGAAGTTGGAATGAGAAAAGAATTTTGTTTTTTAATTTACCTGTAAAACCGTATACGAAAACGTGCATGGACGTCCGCCGTGTTTTCAGCATAGATATGCCCGTCCTGCTGCTCCACCACCAGCTTTGCCAGAGAAAGCCCCACCCCTGCGCTGTCCTTCTGCGCGTCCTCCCCGCGGTAAAACCGTTCAAACAGGTGAGGCAGGTCTTTTCGGGAAATCCCCCTGCCGCTGTCCGTAATCCGTATTTCTATATAAAGCGGATTCTCTTCCCATCTTACCTTGATTTCCCCGCCCCGGGGCGAATGTTCGGCGCAGTTTTTCAGCACATTCTGTATGGCTTCCTCTGTCCAGCGGCTGTCCACCAGAAACCGTGCCGGTGTTCCCGATACATCCAGCCTGATTCTCTTTTCCTGCAGAAGTTCCTGCAAAGGCTCCGCCGCGCCGTCCACCAGCGTTTCCACGTCCACTTCTCTTTTTTCAAAACGGATTGCATGGGCTTCCAATTTTGCCAGTGAAAGCAAAGCGCTGACCAGATTTTGCAGACGGCGGATCTGCAGTGCAAGGCGCTTTAAGCACTCCTCCCCCTCTTTGGTCTGCTGTCCTGCCAGAAGTTCCGCCATCAGGGACATGGACGTGATCGGAGTTTTTAACTGATGGGCGATATCCACAATCCGCTCTGATAATACCGAATGGTTCCGGATGGCTTCCTCCTTTGAGCTTCTCAATTCCATGACCGTCTTATAGATCTCATCCTCCAAATAAGAAAATTCATCTTCCCTACGCTGGAGCGCAGAGGCCTCCCCCCGGTTTGCCCGCATGAGATATCCGGTCAGTCCGGCAATCCTCTCCTTTTGCCGCCTTTGCTCCTTTTTCCAGATCAGGAAGCAAAAAAGCCCGATTATCTCAAATAAAATCACACAGCCTCCCGCAATATACAAAACGTTCTTTCCCAGACGCGCCCATCTATGAAACCCATATTCCTGAAACAGCGCTTTTCCTGCGCTTCTGTCTGAATGGCTGCCGTCTTTCAGGGCAGAAGCAATCGCCTGTTGTATGTCAGTCCCTTTACGCCCCTGACTGCTTCCATTCTTTTCTGTCGGCTCCCCGCCCGCCAAAACGGCCGCCCCCGCAAACTCCGCAAAGTTCTGATATTCCAGATACGTGACTGACGCCGCAAGCAAAAAGCCGGCTGCCAATCCGATCAGCAGCCAGCCAGTCAATATTTTCAGACATGCCTTCCCTTCATTTTGCTCCATTCTGCCCTTCCTCCATGCGGTACCCGATCCCCCGAACCGTTTTGATGCAATGTGTATTCCCAAGCTTTTCCCTGAGCCGCTTCACCGTCACGGTGAGTGTATTGTCGTTTACAAAATTCCCTTCCGAATCCCACAGCCTATCCAGAAGCATGCTCCGGGAAAGCGTGCGCCCCTTATTTTCCATCAAGGCCAGAAGCATGCGGTATTCCATGGCAGTAAGCTCCGCCGCTTTACCGGATGCATAGGCCCGCATTTTCTCTCTGTCCAGGGAAATATTCCCGCAGACAAGCATTGCACCGTTTTTTTCGGGCGCCCTGCGCAGCACCGCCTCAATCCTGGACTCCAAAACCGCAATATGGAACGGCTTCGTCACATAATCGTCCGCCCCCATATCCAGCCCTTTTGTGATATCCTCAACAGCATCACGCACTGTAAGGAAAATAATGGGCGTATTGCACTGTTCCTTTATCCATCTGCACAACTCATAACCGCTGCCGTCCGGGAGGTTCAGATCCAGGAGCACCAGGGCAAATTCTCTGGAAAATATATGTTTTGCCTCCGTAATGCCGGCGCATCCGGACATTTCATAGCCTTTTTTAGCCAGAGCCGCCCGGATCCCAAATGTAATCGTGTCGTCATCTTCCACCAGTAAAATTTTTGCCATTCTAAGCCCCGCCCCTCTTGCAATCGTATCTGAAAATCCATTTCCGGGCCGGGTAATGCCGGAACCGATTAAAGTGTCAACATTTCCCGGAATCAACCCTGGATTTCATTTCACAAAGCTGCCTGCTTACATCTGCCATGTCATGAAGTTCAGAATCACAGCAGCCGTCCGTATTAAAACATCTGCCCATCTATTCCGGCGCTCCTCCCTAAAATCCTGAAATGATTTTTACAGTTTTATCTTAACACAGGCTATGATAGATTTCAAGAATGGGGCAGGCCGTCAAAAAACAGAGCTTATTCAATCCTTTTTCAATCTTCTATGCTATAATATTGAATTACAGGATGCCCTTTGGGTATACCTTATCGGACAACGTCCGCCTGCCCCATAGGGGCATGCATTTCGGGATGCCCTTTGGGTATACCCTTTTATCACAAAAAGGACGGGATTCAACATGAGGCTTTTACTGGTAGAAGATGAAAAACGGATGGCGCAGGCTCTGGCGGAACTGCTGCGTCAGGAAAAATATGAGGTAGACCATTGCGCGGACGGCCTCTCCGGGATGGACGCAGCAGAAAGCAATGTCTACGACATCATCATCCTTGATGTCATGCTGCCCGGAAAGAATGGATTTGAAATAGCAAAAGAAACACGGAGGCGTGGAATACGCACCCCCATTTTAATGCTTACGGCAAAAAACGACGTGGACGACAAAGTCATCGGGCTGGACAGCGGCGCCGACGATTATCTGACCAAACCCTTTATGACAAAAGAACTGCTTGCAAGGCTGCGCGCGCTTAGCCGTAGGAATATCCAGTCCCCGGACGGGACTCTTTCCTTTGGCGACATCGCGCTTGACACTGGCACATCTACGGTCGCCTGCACCCACACAGGCCATAGCGTTCGATTAAGTGAAAAGGAATATCGGATACTGGAATACCTGATCGCCAATCAGGGGCAGATCCTCACCCGTGAACAATTTGCTTTAAAGATCTGGGGGTATGAAAGCAATGCGGAATATAACAACGTGGAGGTCTATATGACCTTTACGAGAAAAAAGCTTGCTTTTATCGGAGCAAAAACATCCATCAAAGCCGTCCGCGGAATTGGATATGAATTGAGGTGTGGTGATGTTTAAAAAAACTCGTTGGAAAATTGTCATTACGATTATGACAGTCCTGGTTCTGCTCTGGGCAGGCACTTTGGGAATCATCTATGGCTCCAGCTACTATGAAGTTTCCAACCGAAACAGGGACATGCTAAGACAGCATGCAGGGAGGTATCTGCTGCCGCATGATACTGAAAGCGGCATATCAGAACCCTTTATTGAGGGCGGTATGCCAAAACCTGGCGCTGAAAGCGGCATGCCAGAGCCATTTGCAGAACCGAAGAGCGTCCCTGCGCCGGATCCCGGCGCGCCCCATTTTAAAGATACCCCGGCATTCCAGTTATCTATCTTTTACTCGGTAGCAATTTCAAAAGACGGACAGGTTCTTACCGTCAATAATAGCCAGAACGCAGTCTATGAGGATGAAGAACTGGAAGCGATTGCTCTTGAAGTCGCAGAAAGCGGCAGGACGGATGGGATAAAAAGCAACCTGATCTACTATATAGCCGATAAAGGCAGCTATCTTCTGATCACTTTCATGGATAATACCGTCATGCGCGAAAGCATGACGACCCTGTTTCGTTATACTCTGATCTTCGGCGGCTTTGCTATCCTCGCACTGTTTTTCCTCGCCCTATATCTTGCCGGAAAAATCATACAGCCTCTGGAGGAGAGCTATAAAAAGCAAAAGCAGTTTATCTCCGACGCGGGCCATGAACTGAAAACGCCGTTGGCTGTGGTCAGCGCCAATGCAGAGCTTCTTTCCAGAGAAATCGGTAAAAACCAGTGGCTTTCCAATATCCACTATGAAAATGAACGCATGGGGATACTGGTAGGCCAACTGCTGGAACTTGCCCGCACCGAGGACGTCACGCCGCAGATGGAATCCGTGGAACTCTGCCGTCTGGTAAAGGGCGAAGTTCTCCCCTTTGAAAGCGTTGTATTTGAAAAAGGCCTGATACTGGGATGGGAAGCCCCGAACCCGCTCTATGTGAACGGAAACAGCACACAGCTAAAGCAGCTTACCTCCATCCTTCTCGACAACGCAATCCGGTATTGTCATCCGCATGGTGAAATCACGCTCTCATTGAAAGCGGTGAGAAGCCATGCTGTCCTGTCAGTTTCCAATGACGGAACAGAAATCCCGCCAGCTCAGAGAAAACAGATTTTTGAAAGATTCTATCGCGCGGATACCGCCAGAAACAGCGAGGGATCCCATTATGGGCTGGGGCTTTCGATTGCAAAAGCAATCGTATCCGCTCATCATGGGAAGATTGAAGTAGCGTGCCGCAGCGGAAAAGTTGAATTTATTGTACGTATTCCTCTGCAAAAGCCGGTTTGATGTTTTGGAAAAATTGGGAATCCATTTATCACCAGAAAAAAGCGAAGTCTTTAAGCACCGACTACGCCCAACTCCAATAAAGCCAAAGCCCCCGCAGCAAGCTGACGGGGTATTTGACCCTCTCGGCTGTCGCCAAATGGACATTGAAAAGCATGTCCACTTGGCTCGTTGCTTCGCGGGAAT
>CATKXE010000124.1 GCA_949840465.1 uncultured Lachnospiraceae bacterium
AGAAAAAACGCTTGCTTTTCATTTTAGTAACACCAGATAGAAAATGCAAGAATTTTCAAATCAAAAAACAGGCCAAATTTAAAACCGGAAGTAGAGAAACGTATTCCCCCTGTCCGCCGCCATCTGGATCAGCCATGAAAGGGTGATCGCGTTTACCATATAAAACCCAAGAAACGCTGCTTTTGCCGTCTCTTTCACCGTCCTAACCCTGAAAACCGTATCCGGCGCCTGCTCTGCAAGCCGCAGGCAGAACAGCGCCAGAGGCAGACGAAACAGGTCGGTTCTTTGAAGCTGCATCCACTGCAATGTCCGAAGGATCCCCTGATCCGTAAAATGGAAAAATATCTGCCCAATAGCCTGCCCCGCAGCGCCGATGCTCTCTGCCCGGAAAAAAATCCATGAAAAGCAGACAAAAAGCAGTGTGGCAATTCCAGAAGTGATTCGCCGGACTCCGCCCTCCCCACAGGAGCCTGCTTTATGGGATGCATACAGAATATACAGCACAAAACAAAAGCCATGCAGCATCCCCCACGCTACATAATTCCAGGACAATCCATGCCACAGCCCGCTCAGCAAAAAAACGATGCATATATTCCTGCAGCGCGTAAGTTCCCCTCTCCTGCTGCCGCCCAGCGGGATATACACATAGTCCGTAAACCATTTCGTCAGGCTGATGTGCCATCTCTGCCAAAATTCCCGGATATTGTGCGCTCCATACGGGTTCTGAAAGTTCTCCATAAGCCGGACGCCCAGCAGAAGCGCCGCTCCCCGCGCAATGTCTGTGTACCCGGAAAAATCGCAATAGATCTGGACTGCAAAAAATAACGTTGCCATTACAACTCCCAGCCCTCCCGATTTTTCCGGCGCCGCATATACGGCATCCACAAAGGCCGCAAGATAGTCCGCCACCGCAAGTTTTTTGTAGAAGCCCCGAAGCAACAGCCAACAGCCGTCCGCCAGATTATCCCGGTTCCAGACATGTATTTTTTTTAACTGGGGCAGAAGGTTCTCCGTCCGTTCAATGGGGCCTGCCACCAACTGTGGAAAAAAAGATACGAACAGCGCATAATATCCGAAATGTGGTTCCGCGGAAATCCGTCCGTAATATACATCCAGCACATAGGCCAGTGTCTGAAAGGTATAAAAAGAAATCCCCGCCACCAGAAACCTTTCCCGTTTCAAGAGGAACAGACTGCCCAGGCAACAGGCCAGCGCAGAAAACATCCATATTTTGGCAGATCCTTTCCTTTTCCCATTCTGGATTTGCCCCATCCGGATCGCCGCCGCATAAGACACCCCTGTTGTAAATAAAAGCGGCGCTCCCAAAAGGAGACTCCCGTCCATATAGAACAGATAGCTTGCCCCTAAAAGCAGAATCCACCGTCCCCTGCCCGGCATCAGCCAGTAGGCAAGCAGGACGAGGGGAAAAAATATCACAAATTCCAAAGATGTAAAATTCATATGCCCCTCTTCTCTCATTTATCCCATAGTTTGCCTGTCACATAGAACCGTCAATCGGGTTACTGTCTGTTTTTCCAGGATCTCCACATTCTTTTTTACCTGGCCTCTTTCCATCCTTCGCCCCTGCAGGCAGCAGGCTGACGGCAAGCATGAGCAATATACCGGACAGAATTTCCGGAAGTTTTGCGCCGCAGGCAAGCGCCCATATCATTGCGGCTATGGTACACATTTCACACAAAACACAGAGAACCGCTGTTTTCATTCCCATGACTGCCCCCTTTCTGAGAACTGTTGCTCTAAAGCCTCTATCACCTGTCTGGTCCGTATCTGTGCCCCTTCTGTGGACAGATGGTTGTCTGTTCCATACAGGTACACTCCGGAAACCAGAGAGTCCTCCAGTTCCGTGATCACAGGCACAATCAGGTTCTCCTGAAAATACCGGTGGAGACGTGCCCGTTCTTCCGGGGTGCTGCCCTCTGACAGCGCATGTTTGTTTCGAGGCGAATAGGTAAAGTACACTTCCACTCCTTTATCTAAAAACATCTTGTACACCGCATTCAACGGCTCTATATACATTTCCCTGGGAAACGCATTGACCGTATAATGCACCGGAAGCCCGTAGACGGGCTGTTCTTCCGCGGAATTGGGCCGATACAGGCAATAATCCCCATATTGGTTATAGCTGTCCTCCTCCACCGGAACGCCGTCCTCGTCATAGTGGGAAGCCGAGATTCCATAATTTTTCTTTACCATCCCTTCCCGCCCGGCATTGTAGGCATTCCATGCGGTGAAGACCTGTTCAAAGTCCCGGACGTCAAGCCGCGCGAACACATCATAATCCGATTCCATCATGGCAAATGTGGCGTAATCCAGAGAGTTCTGCCCGCAGAACTGCCGGTTGCTGGCGTCAAATTCCGGCGAATGGATCAAAATATCTCCCTCCTGCATGCACTCCAGAATCAGGAAGAGCTGGGGAAGAGCCGGCGTGTAGGCGAATACCCCCATATTGACCACTTCATATTCCGCAAACGCCTCATCGATCATCGCGCTGTCATAACCGAACCGGGTGGACGAGCCGGAAAACAGGACCATTTTCCTCCGATCCTTTAACTGCAGCAGGCGATCGTATTTATCCTGGAAAGTATCAAAATAATTTCCACTATATACCGGGGGCTCCACGGCATTGATATGCAGCGTCTGAAATTGCCCGCAGCCGGTAAATGCATGATCGCTGATCCTGGAAATATCATCATACAGATACAGTTCTTTAAGCGATGCATAATGAAAAGCCCCGCTCTCCACCTCATAAATCCCCGGCGGCAGGATCACTCTGCTGCAGCGCGCCCCCGCAAAGGCTCCGTCCCGAATCCGCCTGACCTTCCGTCCGTCCAGTTCCGGTGGGATACAGATGGTATCCTCCTGCCCTTCAAAGCCGGTAATGGCGGCAAATTCCCCCTGCGCCTCGTACCGGAAGCAAGAGGCGTTTGTCCACGGAACCCACTGGGCATAAAGCGCCATGCCCTCCTGAAAATCCACCCTGCTGCCAAGCCCTGCAGGGATTCCGCTCCCGTCCGGCTTTGTATTCCATCCAATCAGGGTATATCCCGGCCTCTCAAATAAATCCGTGCCAATGGATGTATTCGGACGCAGATGGGAACCCGCCGCGGCAATCGAGACTTCCCCTCCATTTTCTGCTTCCTGTCCACTTACGCCTGTTTCATTTTCTGCTTCCTCTGCGCCTGCCCCCTCCCCACTTTTTTCATCCGCTCTGTTCCGGCTTGCGCACGGCCTGCCCCCATTGGCATGGTATCGGATGACCACGTCGCTTTTTTCCACATACGCCCGCACAGTCTCAGAATACCGGACGTCGTACAGCGTCAAAGTAAGCGTTTTGCCCTGGCCGTCATATTTCACCGTATAATCTGAGGCATGCTCTTCTTCTCCCCCGCCCTCTCTATACTTCGCCGGATCATCTGAGGCACGGTTTTCCTCCGCCCTGCTGTCTCCATATTTTACATTCCGCAGCTGGTATCCGTCTTCCAGCAGAATCTCAAAGGCCGCATCCCCTCCCCGTTCCACCGTCAGGGCATTCTCCCTGACAGAAAACCCTTCCCCTTCCTCCAGCACAAGACGGCAGAAGTCCTTCTCTTCCAGTACCCTTTTGCCGCATCCGATGACACCGAAGGAAATACAGAGCGCAAAGATACAGGAAAGGATAGGTTGCTTTCTATGTTTTTTCTGTTCCATTACACCCTCCTCTATCCCCGCCTGATTAAGAATTCAGGAACTGTAAGGAACTAAGTAATTTACATACAGTTCCCACATCCCGCCGCCAAAAATGCAGCAGATGGCAAGGCACCTGCTGCATTCTGTAAGGTATGGTTTGGCTTTTACTGTTTCTTCCTCGCCGCAATCTGCGCCTGCTCCTCCGGAAGATTCTTTTCTACCGTGAACAAAAAGATCAATGCCGCACAGACCGCATAAGCCACCGTCTCCACCCAGATATAGCTGATGGAAATCGCATTCTGCACCGCCGCGCTCTGGGCTGCCGTCCCCAACGCCACGTCCGCATCCTGCACATATCCGCTGATATTTAAAATGGCGCTGAAAATGGAGTTGCAGATTGGTGTCCCCGCTACCATAATAGAACTGTAAATGGACATTGTCAATCCATCCGTGCGCATCCCGCTCTTAAATTCGATATGGTCGATCACATCCGCCAGCATGGCAAGGATCACATAGGCTGCCGGGGAAGATCCCAGGCATTTCAGCGCAACGCCCACTGCCACGGGCACGATATTTCCGTTTCCAAGCCCCGCGATCACGCCGCCGGCCACGCCGATCACCATGCCGGCAAATACCACCGCCCTCTTGCTGAACTTATTGCACAGCGGCACTACCACCACCACCGCTAACGCCATCGGGATAGCTCCCATGATGCTTAACAGGGACTGGGAAGCGCCCCATGCATCCGCGGAACCAAAAAACGTGTTGTCCAGAACCCATTTGCAGAAGAAGGACATGGAGCCGTTTTTGATGGCTCCGCTCCACTGGAATACCAGATAGAACAAAATTGCGATCCACCACATTTTCTCACTGGTCACGGCCTTTAACTGGGAGGACAGGGAGGCGGCCTTTGCCCCGCCGCCGTCTGCTTCCTTTTCGCCGCCCGACAGGATTTCCTCCGTCACGCGCTCTCTTGTAAACAGAAACTGCAGGTAAATGGTCAGTGCGGAAAATACCGCTACCGCAAGCATCACCATGAACCACAGCGCCTGATTGTCTTTTAAGGCAAATGACACTAAAATCGGGAATACCATGGAGCCGAACCCCATCACTCCCAACCCCGCCACATTGGTAAAGGATGCCAGCGCGCCGCGCTTTTGGCTGTCCCGTGTGGATACCGGGACCAGAGTGGAATTTGCCGTATTATAGATCGGATATGCCACCGCATAATAGAGGTTGTAGGCAATAGCGACCCAGACCAGTTTTGCCGCCCCTTCAAAGGGCACAATAAACATCAATACGCTGGCCACCGACAGGGTCAGGGCAGAGAGCAGGACCCACGGCCTTGCCTTCCCGGCAAATGTCTTTGTCCGCTCGATCAGCTGCCCCACGATCAGGTTGGCCGCTACGATCAGGATCGTAGAAAACAACTGTAAGGTTGTCAAAAACGTCAGATCCAGCCGCAGCACATCCGTAAAATAATTCTGCAGGATGCTGGTAAAAATCCCTGAGGAAAGCAGTGCGCCGAAAGGCCCGATAAAATATCCCAACAGCATCTCCGGCGTCTTCACATCGGAGGTTGTAATCTTAGAGCGCGTCAACGGGCTGCTCCAAAAATCATTTTTCTGACTGCTCATGCTGCTTCATTCCTTTCTTTTTTAAGCTTCCTTTACTACCCTGAAAAAAGAACTGATCATCACCAGTACTAATGCGGCCACACAAACGGCCATCGCCACAATGGCATTGTTCAGATCCGCCATATTTTCCGCATTGCTCTCAAATGTCATGATGGAAGCAGCCCCGGCAATCCTGCTGCCGATAAACTGGATGGCCGCAACTGCGGTCAGGACTCCGCATGCCACCGGAATCACATCAAGCCAGGCTTTTTCACCCTGCTTCATGGACAATACAAGCATCAGCGCCTCTAACACAACCGCAATCACAAGGCAGGCCGCTACCGTCGTATTGACGCCCATATTGGCAAAATAATTTGTCTTACAGTTCTGCAGATAAAGGAACAGCGATACGGCCGTCACGATCATCGTCAGAACCGTCAGGATAAAGCCGATACCCATCTTTCTTTTCTCACCCATCTCATTTTCCCCTTTCCTACTGCTCTTTCTTTTTCATTCCGAGAAGATACATTGCGACACAGAGTACTGTCAGAATGCCAAATCCTGCTCTTAGCCCAAGCACCAGATTGTCATACCATGTATTGACCTTTTCGATATGGGTTCCGGTAGACATGCCGTCCATTGCGTTGGAATTGGCCAGCGCATAATTCTGGTACAGCATAACCTGTTTCAGGTCACGCAGCAGCGTCTCATCCTGGCTTACATTTTCTACGGTCCAGTAAGGCCATTTTGCGGCAACCGCCTCCATATTGTTATCGCCTGTATTGCAGGTCATGGTTACGCCGTTATGTACAGCCTCTTTCAATACCGTGTAATTCGGATCCTGAATGAAGTCTTCTGACATCAGACCTTTGAAGCCCCATTCTTTGTGAAGGATATTCAGGATCAGGCCTTCATGCGCGTTGCTCTGCGTACACCCAATCCGGTTATAGGTGGACATTACGCCAAGGGCGCCTGCCTCCTCGATGCAGTCCTGGGTTCCCCGAAGCTCATTTTCCCTTGCCGCCTGCTCTGTCATAAATTCAGCGATTCCGGTCCGGTTGATCTCTGTGTCATTGCATGCCAGATGCTTCGGCGCAATGATGGTTCCGTATTCCTGCCCTGCGGCGATAAACGCGGAAGCCTGCCCCGCGGTCAGCACCGCATCCTCTGAAAAATACTCGTGGTTTCTTGCATTGTAAGGTACACGGTGGAGGTTGGTTCCTGCTCCCCAGAGAATCGCAGTGTTCGCCCACAGGGAATAGTTGCCGACCGCCTTGCCCCACTCTTCCATCAACTGCTTGCTGAACGTCTGGCCCATAACCGTCCCATTTCCCATGACGCCCATCTTATAATTTAAGTTCGGGTCGTCCGGGTCTACGGCGCAGGGGTCGCCTGTGGATTTGTCCTGATTGGCATATTGTCCCAGGGGGTAAGAGTTAAATCCGTTGGGACCGTCGTTCTGGATCGCTTCCGGGGAAACGATGGACTCAATAATCTTCGTGCTTGTCCCGCCAAACGCAGTACGGATCAGCGCTTCTTCCAGTTCAATCTGATCGATTAACTGTCCCCAGCGCTCGTCCTCAATATCGGTTACGCCTTTTAAGTCCGCAAGGGTCAGGCCGTTGTCCGCCCCAAAGGTTACGGATGAGGGGTCGCCCTGCGCGGTAATCTCACGGATGTCATTGTCCATGATGTCCAGCATCTCATCTGTGGCCGTCAGATCCTGATACGTCTTCGGCCATGTGCCTTCCCAGTCATTTCTTGTAAGATAGGTTACGGTATCCGGCATATAGAAATTCAGATCCGCATCCGCCATCTGATTTTCCACCGGGGTTCCGTTCCATGTGACTGCAAATGTCTCGTCATCCAGCGTATCCATTTCCCATGTCTTTACATTTCCTTCGTCTCCGTCCGCAGGCGCCCCCTGAGCCGCAAGCACGTTGTTCACCGCTTCATGCGCGCCGTTCCCTACGGTAAAATAATAAGTTCCGTCGTCCAGAATCCAGTTTCCCGTGGTTCCCGCCTCGTTTTCACAGGTGGAATCCCAGCTCGCCATATCCTGTGCGTCCGCTGTGATGGTCACGGTCTCGGATTTGCCCGGCTCGATGAGTTCCGTCTTCTCATAATCCAAAAGCTGGATGGCCGATTTTTCAACCAGATGCTTTTTGTCATATTCTGTATATGGCACAGAGGTATAAAGCTGCACCACCTCTTTTCCTGCCACCTCTCCGGTATTGGTTACCTTCACACTTGCCGTCACCGTTTTTGCATCCAGATCCACTTTTACGTCTTCCAGCTCCTGCTCAAAAGTGGTATAGGACAGGCCGTAGCCGAAAGGATAGGACACTTCGCTGTCATAGTCCCATGGGCCGCCTGTGGTACTCCCTGTTTTGGACGCCGCATTTCCCTGCCCGAGTACCACGTCCGCATAACGGGTCTCGTAATATTTGTACCCTGTATAAATACTTTCCGCTTCAACCTCAAAGGAATTGGTACTGGTGGCCGGATCCGGGTTGGTCCATGCAAAATTGCCGAAGTTCTGCGCTGCCGGGGAATTTGCATTTTTCACGGCATAGGTATCGGTCAGATGCCCGGATGGGTTGGCCTCGCCGCTCAGCACATCCGCAACTCCGTAGAATCCATATCCGCCGGGCAGGCCGATTTCCATGATTGCGTCCACACCGTCGTTATTTTTAATCTCGTCAATCTCCATGGCGCTGGCGTTATTCAGCAGGACAATGACTTTTCCGCCGTTGGCCTCTTTGGCCTCCACTGCCGCAGCAATCAGGTCGCGCTCGTCGTCTGAGAGTCCAAGGGGGTCTGTCTGGTTCAGGTTCTGGGACGGGTCC
>CATKXE010000125.1 GCA_949840465.1 uncultured Lachnospiraceae bacterium
AAACGCTTAGATATTATGCTGAAATAGGATTGATACTGCCGGATGAAATCAATCCGGAAAATGGCTATCGGTACTATTCCATCGAGCAATTAGAGAAAATGCTGCTGATTAATCGTCTGAAGGATTATTGCTTTTCTTTGGAAGAAATTAAATCAATTTTGGATCCGGAAGAACAGATAGATGAGGTACTTTTTACCGCACTTAATAAAAAGAAAAAAGAGATTGCGGTAAAGGTACAGAAGTTTGAAGATACAATGCACCAAATAGACAGTGATATATCAAATTTGAGAAACGGAAAATCCATTATGTCCTATATGGAAAGCATTTATGTACAGCTAGTCGAGATACCGAAGATGTATCTTCTTTCGATACGGAAGAATGTTTTAGAACATGAGTTTTCAGAAGAGTATGGTACTTGCTTTGGGCAACTATTTCGGAAAATGGAAGAGAAGAAACTGACAGCGGCTGCTCCGCCAATGGTACTGTTTCATGGTGATGAGTATACCCCATTTGGATTAGATACAGAGTTTGCAATTCCCATAAAGGAGTATGCAACTGGAACAAGGGATTTCTGCCCTGGATTATGTTTGAAAACAGTTGTACAGGGTTCTTATTTACAGCTTTCTTCTGTTTATGCAAGACAAATAGAATGGGCAGAAAGGGAAGGCTATGAAAACAGCAATGCGTTGTATGAGGTATATGTAACAGATCCAACAGAGGTTTCAAAAGAAAGCGAACTTGTTACGGAGGTCTACTATCCGGTAAAAAAGAGGGTTTCAAAAGACTGAAATGGCAAGCAGATATTGTGAAGTGCATGAGAGGAAGAAAATATGGATCACATAAAAATGAAAGAGTTGGAACAGATTATAAGCAGCAAATATGGAAATACCACAGGTATCGTCATAATAAAAGATGGCGTTGTATCCTATGAAAAATACTTTAAAGGCTGCACAGAGAATAGCCGCATTCATATCTATTCCGTGACAAAAAGCATTATTTCAATATTGATTGGGATTGCTCTGGATAAAGGATACATAAAAAATATGGAAGAGAAAGTGTTGGATTATTTCCCGGAATACAAGGTGAAAAGGAGAGAGAAAAAAATACAGAATATTACACTAAGAGATATGTTGACCATGACGGCACCTTATAAATACCAGTTTTTTGCACCTTATATAAAATACTTTACAAGCAGTGACTGGGTAAAATTTTCACTTGATTTATTAGGCGGCCGTGGGAAGATAGGAGTATTCCGATATGCCCCGTTGATTGGACCAGATATTTTATCGGGAATTTTAGTGAAAGCAACAGGGCAGTCCGTATTGGATTTTGCTACAAAGAATTTATTTGAACCGCTTGGGATAAAAGTGGAAAACAATTTGTTATTCAAAAGCAAAGAAGAGCAATTGGCATTTAACCAGTCTACAGATATTAGCGGATGGGTAACAGACCCTATGGGGATTCATGCGGCAGGCTGGGGACTTACGCTTACACCAATGGATATGGCAAAAATCGGGCAGTTATATCTGAATGGCGGTATGTGGGAGGGAAAGCAGGTTATTTCCTCAAAATGGATAGAGGACAGCACGAGAGAACACAGCCGATGGAAAAAAGAAAACCTGCCCTATGGATACCTTTGGTGGGTAAATGAGGATGGTTATGCAGCGATGGGGGATGGCGGCAATATCATTTATGTAAACACAAAGAAAAAGCTGGTGATTTCTATTGCGGCTCTCTTTGTACCCAAAGCAGGGGATAGAATAGAGCTGATTAAGAAATTCATCGAGCCTGTTTTATGAGCTGAACACAATTTCATTATCAGTTGACTTTATTGCAAAGACGATTTATAGTGTCATCTACCAAGGAAAAAGGGATTGACTCTCGTATTATGTGAGGGTTTACACTTAAAGTCAGGAGGTGGTTTCTTTGCTGAAAATAGGAGAGTTTTCAGTTTTGTCACAAATCAGTATTCATATGCTCCGGCACTACAATGATATTGGCTTGCTGATTCCTGAACATGTGGATGATTTCACAGGATATAGATACTACAGTGAGCGTCAGCTCCCGATAGCCAACAAGATACAAGCGTTAAAAAGCATGGGGCTGAGTTTGGCTTTAATCAAGGAGATATTGGCTAAGTACACAAGCAATGAACAATTGAAAAATTATCTTGAACTCCATGCAGTGGAACAGCGGGAAAAAATAGCGAATTTGCAGAAACAATTGAATCTGATTGAAACGACCATAGTGAATCTGGGCCATATTTCTGATATCCCTTTGTATAGTGTGGCACTTAAAAAATTTCCTGCCCACTATGTGATTAGTATAAGGGGGAGAATAGAAACTCCAGAGAATGAAGCTGTTCTCTGGGAAAAGCTGGCAAAGGAGAGAGAATCACAAAAAATACAATTTGCAAATCCGGCTTTGAATATAGCAGTGTTCCATGATGAAGGATTCAAAGAATATGATTTGGATGTGGAGATACAGCAGGCGGTAGTTGGCAGATATCATGATACAGAGGAAATGAAATTTAAGAAAATCGAAGAAACAACGGCAGCAACGCTTACATTTAAAGGACAGTATAGTCTGTTGCCGGATGCAAATGAAGAAATCATACGATGGATTACCGATAATCACTATAGGCTTGGTGGGAAACGCTTCAACATATACCATGTATCTCCGGAAACGGAACAATCAGTAGAAGATATGGTTACAGAGGTGTGCTTTCCTGTAAAACCGCTATGAAAAAAGATGCTGCAATTTAGCGGCATCTTTTTTCCCGATATCACTTGACTCTCGGACAATGTAAGGGTTTAAACTTAAGCGGAGCAAAGGAGGAAAGCGTATGAAGCGATTAGAATTGCCGCATCAGTTGGCGGATTATTTATGTCCGGTGAATGGACTGTGTGATGTTTATGAGTGGAAAACAGGAAAACGGATACCGGAAGAACTGATTTTCTATTCCAAGGCCGGTTTTCAAATGATTTCCCAAAAGAAGGCAGCAGTGCCCAAAATGATTTTTATGGGGCAGGGAAGCATTGGAAAGCGGGAATATGAATTCTGGAAAGGAATCATTGGATATGAAGTGATAGCGGGTGAAGGAAAATGCTTTCGGACAACCTGGAAAAATGTCAGGGAGTTATTGGACCAGGGCATACCAGTCATATTGTTTGGCTTGGATATGTTTTATCTGCCTTATCAAAGTAAGTTCTATCATAGGCAGCATATTCCGGGGCATGTTGTTCTCATGATAGGTTATGATGAGACAAATGTATATGTTCATGATAATTCCAAAGAGGAAATGCAGACCATCCCGATTGCGGAACTGGAACTGGCATGGGCAGAAGACTATATAGGAATAAGCAAGAAAAATGCGTATTTTGGGATTGATATGAGGTCTCCGGAAACAGATACAGCGTGGATTGTACAAAAAGGGATAGGGAAAAATGCAGAAACCTATTTATCTTCACCATTAAGTTTTGTAGGACAGAGAGGGCTTGACAGATTCATCGGGGAATTCCCGGAATGGAAAAACATATTTCCTGAAGAAGAATTACTGAAAATATATTTTCACTTTATTGAATACACGGGAAGCATTCTCCCGGAGCTTCCCTATGAAATTAGTGGACAAAGATCGGGAATTATCAATCCTCATAGGGCATCCAGGGATAAATTTGCACAGGCGCTTGTGAGGTATAAGGATTCCCTTGGGGAAGAAACCTGGGGAGAGGCAGCTCATCATTTTCAGAAGAGTGGGGAAATTATTGAAAAGATCGTAGATGGTTTTCTTGAAGATGTGGCAGGGCATTCTTTCAGGCATACTGAAAAATATATTCCGCTATTCCAGGCACTAAGAAAACATGAAGATGATGCATTCCGTAGAATTCTGAATATACAGAACTGATTAAAATTATATATTTGCCAAGGCATTTCCTTACTTCAGAGAATCCGGCAAAGGAGGTGAGTAGTGATATGGGAAAACTGATAGTTCTTTCTTTGGATGAATCGGAAAAAAACATATATGATAAAATACTGGAAATTGTTAGTAAAGCTGATATCAGTATAGACAGAGAAGTAGATGCGTGTCTGGATGAAATACAGATTGGTGAATTGCACATTATACCGGAGCAGCACAGGGTTTTAAGGCAGGGAAAGGAAGTCAATTTAACAAACATCGAATTTCGCATTCTGTATATGCTGGCAATTCATCAAGGGATAACGCTTTCTAAAGAAAAGATTTATAATTATGTTTGGAATGGGGAGTATCTTCAAGATGACAGCAATATTACATCCCATGTCCGTCGGCTTCGGAAAAAAATAGAGAATGATCCAAGCCAACCGGAATATATCCAGACAGTGAGAGGGGTTGGCTATAAAATAAATAGTGTGAAAAGGGAATGAGCGGTGTTCTTATGTATTGGGAACACTGCTCATTCCCTTTTCTATGGTAAGCTTGATTTTTAGGTGGTGTAATATCTGCGGATATGTTAATAATGATAATAAGATTTGAAGGAGGACATGGATATGCAGAATAAAATATGGGAGCAGGTTGGGCAGTTTTTGAACCGACTGCGCTGCGAAAATGTAACAAGGGATACTGCGGTAGAGATGCCAGGATACAGAGAAACGCAGAAGGAAATGGAAGCACTTCGGGAGAAATGCGAGGCAGTGGTGTGGCAGCTTCCACAGGAACAGCGGCAATTGCTTGTGGATTGGATGGCAAAACTGGAAGATATGAATTCTTTGGAAGGGCAGAAAGCATACTGTCAGGGATATGTGGACTGCATCCTCCTGTTAAGCGGCATGGGACTATTGCGGCAGGATTTGTCTATAGAAGAATTTATGAAATGGATAAATCGGTAAAAGAGGCTCATTTTTGCACAGAAAATTCTGTTGCAGGAATGAGCCTTTAAAATGCAGGGAAAAAGTGACAGAAACACCGCCTGAATACCGCCTCCATCTGTTACTCTGATTCTGAGGGCTTTTCACTTACGGACAGTAGTGCCTCTGTCGTAGCAAGGATGACCTTGAGCTGTCCTTCGTCACAATAGGTCAGCAGACGCCTTATTTTCTGGTATGTATCATCAGCCTGATTCTGGTTGGGATAGATCACAGTGTCTGCTGACAGGTTGAAGTAACGGATTACCTTTTCAAAGACCTCATAGCTTGGGCTGTTCCGAAAACGCTCAAGGTCTTTCAGATATGATAGGGAAATATCTAGTATTTCAGCTAATTCGGCCTGGGTAAGTTTTTTATCCATTCGTGCATTTTTCAACACTATGCCGAACTGTTTTGGATGAAGAGCCATAGTTTCACCTCCTAGAAGTATGATAGTGCCATACCATACAAATGTAAAAATGGTGTGGCAGTACTATTTTAGGACGGCGTAACCATACTTTCGATGGAAATGGGGTATTTTATGATGGATAGAGGAGTAATGATGCGGTCAAAAAAATTCAGGTGACATCTACAGATATTTACACCATCGAAGGTATGGCTGTACCATACTTACATAGAGAAAATCCATATATAGGGAAAAGATACAAATGCAGTTTTAGCTGCAGGAGTATCTTTTCCCTATTTTATGTTATGAGCAAAACGGTCAGGTGCCGTTCTCCCACGTTATGGATATTGTTCGTAAGGACTGCATTGGAAATACAATCAGAGATTTTAGGAAAGGAACACAGTCATGGAAACAGATCTATTTGATTTTGCATATATACCGGACTGGTATGGGCAACTGGAGGAACTGGAAGGGATGGTGCTGCCAGAACCGTGGCAGTTTAAAAGGCCATCGGTTGAAACCAAAAACCAGGATACCCCTATTTTGGAAAGATATATACATATTATTTTTCGTAAGCAGAGCATTGATTATAATTCAGCGAAAGAGAAAGCGGAGGCAGCACGGTATTTTCATATAGAGAATGAATGTGCATGTTTTCACACAGGTCTCTATACGGAACGGTATAAGGCAATCTATGCGTTTTTTGACCGTAATAAGAGGCGTGACTCTATGTTGGACTGGTACTTTAGAGGTTTTTGTGACGAGGTTTCGCCAAGGCTGAAATATATAGAGCCACTGCCGGAGAGACCCCATTACCATGTTGCGGGAAGGAGTGACAGTTTTAATCCGGACTGGCCTATCAGGGTAAAAGTGGAACATATTTTAGGAGATGAAGAAAATATGGGGCGTATCCCTTACAGAATCCGCAGGGCAAAGAATCTGCCTCTGCTGTTGGAAACGGCGGTAGAGCTTGCAAGGAGAAAGGCTGTTATATGAACCGGGGATAGTCGTGCCACAGGGATACCAGGGCAGGATACAATACTTGCTGCCTGTTTATCTGACAAATATGAAGAAGCCGGATCTTGCCATGACGCTGTCTGTTATGGACGGATATTATCTGGGGCATACCTGCCTGACTTTGGAGATGGCCTATCTGAATGCCAGAGTGATTTCCAGGCCGATGGTTCCATGGCTTACCGAACTTGTAAAATAAAAAATTGACAGCCGGTTCATACACCTCCGAAGAAAAACAGAAACAGGTGAGAAAGAGGCGTATATGGGATGTGCAGGAAAAAGGAGGCATGGAAGCATGAGATAAAAAAGCGTATGCGTCCTGTGCGGTGTCCAAAATGTGGAGGGCGCATCATGGATGCAAAAATAGATACGAAAGTACAGTTTGTTGCACCGTCAATGGGACGGTGTCCCGATTTTATTTTGAAATGCGACCGGTGTGGCGCTGAAATCGGGGTAGTAAAAATTGAATAAAAGATATCGATCTGCTTTGGATTTTATGTCTAAGGCTAACCGGGGCGCTGCGGCAACACAGCAGTTTCCATAAGGAATGTATATGGGAATGGGAAACGGACAGCTAAACCGGGACAAGGATCACTCGTTTGTTTGAGCATGATGCACGGTGGGATGGTTTCATTCTGGGAAAACGGTCAGACCACCATGATACCGTCTGAAATATGGCGGAGATGACATTGAGCCTGGCAGGCGGCACTTTTTGTGCTGCTTGTCAGGCTCTTTTTCTTTTTGTCCGTTGCCGCCATAAGTGCCGCTTGCCGGGCTCCGGAAAGGAGAACGGCAAAATGAAAATCAGTTACACATTTGCAAACGGAGAAAATTCAGAGGTTGAGGTCAACGAGGAGATTGGTACATTCATTCTTGATTCCAGGAGAGAGGAAGAAAATCTCGGAAGGAAGGAGCGGTATCACTGCTATTCCCTGGATGCGGCGGAGTTTGAAGGGGAGGACATGGCGGATAGCGAAACGCCGGAAACAGCCCTGATGGGGCAGTTTGACAGGGAGCATATTGCGGAGGCGCTTGGCAGCCTGTCGGATGTGCAGCGGCGGCGGATTCTGATGCTGGCGCAGGGGCTTTCCGTCCGGGAGATTGCCCGCAGGGAAGGAAAGGAGATCAAGACCATCCGGGAGTCCATCGCGGGCGCAAGGGAAAAATTTAAAAAGTTTTTCTGAAAAGAACCCCCTCAAACAGCCTTCCAAATCTCCGTATAGTGAAGGGCATTAAAATACAGCCCTTCAGAAAGCGGAGGTGACAGGATGAAGCAGACATTGCAGATCAGTGTTTCAAAAAAGCCCGTAAACGGCGGGGCGGTCAGCGTGCGCCGTGTCTCCATAAGGGAGCGTCTCATGCGTTTCCTTTTCGGTGACACGGTCCGGCTGACGGTCATTGTTCCGGGGAATTCAGTGGAGGAACTTTCCATCAAAGAGATTGCGGAAGGAGGGCTGGTACATGAGTAGGATCAAACTTTTGCTGGATGTGGTCCAGGATATGCGTTCCCTTGCGGACAGCCTGCAGGCCGTTGCGGATGCGGTGGAGGACAGCGGTGCGGCAGAGGCGGAGATGACCACCACAAAGGAGCCGGAGGAAACCGGGAAAGCGAG
>CATKXE010000126.1 GCA_949840465.1 uncultured Lachnospiraceae bacterium
TGGAGTATGTGGTGGAGGACACAGGGGCGTTTGCCCGGTATGGGGTGCAGTTTGACGTTTATTATGACAGCCATTCCGCTGCGTCCGCACACGGACACAAGACATGGGAAGCATTTATTGCGGATGATAACGGAAGCCGGGAAGTGGAAGTGACCACGACAGAAGAGATTAACCGCCTGGAGGTGACGCTGACGAACCGCAGCCTGGATACCGTTCTGCGGAGCCGGATGGATGAAAATGAGGAGAAGCGGTATGACCTCTACAATGGGACTTACGGCAACCGGAATTATTTATTTGATGTGGGGAGCCTGCCCGGTGGCGGTGGTGCGGATGGATATGGGTATGAAATCCCGTCCGAAGCATTGTCGGATGAAAAATTTGCAAGGATGATCCATGAGGCAGAAAAATATTTAGGCCGTCCTTATGTATGGGGCGGGGCTTCACCGAGTACCGGGTTTGACTGTTCTGGTTTTGTCAGTTGGGTCATCAATAACTGCGGGAATGGATGGAACGTGGGAAGGCAGACAGCAGAAGGCTTACGTGGGTGCTGCGCTTATGTATCGCCTGCACAGGCGAAGCCAGGTGATTTAATATTCTTCCAAAATACTTACCCGACATCCGGCGCAAGCCATGTAGGGATTTATGTAGGCAACAATATGATGATTCACTGCGGCGACCCAATCCAATACACAAACATAAGTTCTGCATACTGGCAGCAACATTTGCTCGGATTTGGTAGGCTGCCCTAAATGAATGGTGTCGAGTAATAATAAAGTTATACAATTTAATAAAAAAGAATGACAACAAGATAAAAAAGTTATACAATAACAACCAGAAATAGTAAAAAAGTTGTACAATATCAAAATATTTTATCTGAAAAGTTTGACAATAAGGTGGTGTTTATGTTGAAACGAATACGGACATGGAATTAAGCCAAGTATTACAAATATCTTGCCGAAGCGAGGCGGTAGGGATAAACAGGGACGACATATATGGTAGGCTGCGGTATCTGCCGGAAATGCAGAAATTTTTTGATGAAGTCTGCGAGACGTAGGAGGCATAGATTAGAAGAGAATTATACAGAAATCTCTATAAAAAGAAAAAAGCGGGTGGGAGGGCGTTTACTTATGATGGCGTAAAACGGAAAGCACAGATACGGATAAAAGAACAGTGAGCTGATTGAAAGACCAATTAGCAATCTGAATAATTCCTTGTTTGCAAATGGGAGCAAAGCGGAATGAAAAAGATTTCAGAATGTTATGTTTTAAAAATACAAGGATAATTGAAATTATATTACTTAGAAGGTTAGAAATATAGGAGAGGTGGTTAGATGATTCCAAAATATTTATATCAATATACAAATATTGAAGCACTAAAGAAAATATTGTTGTCGGAGACGATTCTCTTTAATAGACTGGATTTATTGAATGATCCATATGAAGGGATGGTTGTGCTGGACAAAGAGCATAAAATTGATGGCATTAATAGACTACTTTATTGTAGCTGTTGGACTGCAAATCCAATCGAAAGTATAAGTATGTGGGGAATTTACAGCAATTTTCGGGGAGTGAGAATAAAAGCAAAATCTAATTTGTTTTCTGGCAGATTAGATTTACAGGAAACAGATAGTGGATTTGTGCCTGTAGGAAAAATTTTGCCAATTTCATTACAAAGGAAAGGTAGCGTTTCTGGAGAGCCAGTACAAATAACGCAAGTATATGGTCCTATTAAAATAGAATATGTAGTTGGTATAAATGAGACATATTCAAATGCGGTAAAGAGTCATATAGAAAGTAAGATAAAGTTTCCAGAAGGGCACAGAGATATTAAAATTTTGGAACTTGGTAATAGAAAAGTTGATTACTGGAAATATGAAGACGAGTGGAGGTTTAAGATATCAGGATATACTGATGTAATAGGTAATCCAGAAGCAATGAGAGATTCTTGTAGCAGGATTGAAGATAAAGAATTTATATTGGTTCCTTTTAAGCATCCGATTGTTGAAATAATGACAGCCCCATGCATGGCAGAAACGGAATACAAAGATATAGAAAGATTTCTTCAGGATAACAATATTCAGGCTAACTTGGTTAAGAGTAGTATTCGAATGCAGAAAATTTGAGTTAAAAATTCCTTTAGAAGATTTCTAAACATATATATTTTTGTTTTTAGGGAAATTTTAATACCTCTCGGATTGTAATAAAAGTGACAGAAAAATAGTTTTGTTAGTAATATGGAAAGGATACAGAAGCCGTAAAAGCCGATGTATTCCTTTTTTGTTTAAAGGAATGGGGTGATGACTTTTTGTAAGGCAAGCGTAATATTGTAATACTTTTTTATAAATTAAGATATAAAATTGTATAACTTTATTATTACCAGACAAATGGGGGATGATATGGCGCAAATACAATACCAATTTAATAAAAACGATGAATATTTCACGCCTGCATATGCTGTTTACCCAATTGTGAAACGCCTCAAAGCGGGTTCCAGGGTATGGTGTCCGTTTGACACAAAGGACAGTGAATTTGTTAAAGTGTTTGTCCAGCAAGGATTTGACGTTGTTTACGGGCATATCCGGACAGGGCAGGATTTTTTTCGTGTTCGTGTCCCGGAATGTAATTACATTGTAAGCAATCCGCCTTACAGCTTAAAAAATGAAGTATTGAAAAAGCTGTATGAGATTGGCAGGCCGTTCGCTATGCTGGTAAATTTTCAGGGAATATTTGACAGCCGGGAACGATTTCAAATGTTTAAAGAACATAAGGTGGAAATGCTTTGGCTTAGTCCAAGAGTGAATTATATGAGAGAGAGTAAGACATTTCTTAAGGGTGTGCCGTTCCAAAGTGGTTATATATGCAGCGGAATTTGTAAAAAGCAACTGGAATTTGAATATCTGGTAAAACAGTGAATGAGGCAACAGAGGAAATGAGGTGATGAACATGAACAAAAAGCTACACCGTGTCCTGGATGAGATTCAGAAAACGGAGGAAAAGATTGCCGCATGGCAGGAACATTTAGGGGAGCTGAATGTCCAAAAGGAGATGTTAGAGGATGCGGAGATTATAAAGAGCGTCCGTTCCATGCGGCTTGGAAGCCGGGAGCTATTAGCTGTTCTGGAGGGCGTTCAGAATGGGACAGTGATACTTTCGGAGAAGCCGGAAATGACGGATGATTCCAATATTGACGGAAGTACAGAACCAGGGAATCTGTCGGAGATAATAGAAAATACGGCAGAAACAGCGGAAAACACGGCAGAGGGATTCTCTGCAGGACAGGGGCTGCCGGAGGATGCGGCAGCGGAAAGGGAGGATTTTTAGGATGAAAGACAGAATTAAAAAATATCTGATGGTAATTACGATGGTCGTGGGGATGCTGTTTTCTGCGGCTATGCCTGCATTGGCATACACTGGCGGTGCGGAGCAGACGGAGACTGATACTTCAAATGTAGGAACAGTCACCGACAATACTAGCGTGGAGACAGAAGATACGGAAGATACAGCGGTTACAGAAGAACCATCGGATACGGAAGAATCAAAGGATGAAGGCTCACAGGGCAGGATGCAGGGAACTCCGTTTTCTGTGACTGGAAACGGGAAGTTGGTGGATGATAAGGCAGATGATGAAAGCAAACAGTTTCTGACTATCCAGACTAAGAACGGCAATACCTTTTTCATGGTATTAGACCGTTCCAATAATACGGAGAATGTCTATATGCTGTCCATGATTGACGAAAATGACTTGGCAGAGTTTATCGGGGAAACAAAGGAAGAACCGGAACAGGAGCAGCCATCTGTAATTATCCCGGAGACAGAAAAACCATCTGCGCCGGAGGAACCGGAAACGGAGACAGAACCGGAAGAAAAGAAAAGCGGCATGAATACAGGCGCTCTGCTTGCAGTGATTGTACTTTTGGCTGGTGGCATCGGCGGCTGTTATTATTTTAAAGTGCTGAAACCAAGGCAGGACGAGGATGAAATGGACGGTGAGGATCTGGAATTTTACGATGGCGGCGCATATATCAATGAGGACAAGGATGATTCTGATGATGAAGGGGAGGATGAATAATGTTTTTGGTGATTGCGGAGAAACCGAGTGTATCGCAGAGTATAGCTAAAATTCTTTCTGCCGGGGAGCGAGAGGACGGTTATCTGTCGGGGAAAGACTGCATTGTAAGTTGGTGCCTGGGGCACCTGGCAGAGTATGTTTCCCCGGAAGTTTACGATTCCAGATATGAAAAATGGGAGTTTGCAGACCTGCCGATTGTGCCGGAGCGGTGGGAATTATCCGTTGCAAAAGATAAGAAAAAGCAGTTTGTCGTCTTAAAAAAGCTGCTGAACCGGGAAGATATTGATTATGTGGTCAATGCCTGTGACGCAGGGCGGGAAGGGGAGCTGATCTTCAAGCGTGTCTACGACCTGTCGGGCAGCAAAATCCCGGTTAAGCGGCTGTGGATCAGTTCTATGGAGGACAACGCAATCCGGGAAGGGTTTGCCAGCCTGAAAGATGGAGAGGAATACCAAAATCTTTGTGAAGCCTCCATATGCAGGGCAAAAGCGGACTGGCTGATAGGGATGAACGCAACCAGAGCGTTTACCACGAAATATTATAAGCGGCTGACGGTGGGCCGTGTCCAGACCCCCACGTTGGCAATGTTGGTGGAGCGGCAGGATGCCATTGACGGGTTTGTGAAGGAAGCCTATTACAAAGTATCTATTGAGGGAAATGGGATTCGAGCTGTATCGGAAACGCTCAAAGATGAAGCGGAAAGCATTGCCCTAGCTGAAAAATGCAATGGGAAACCTGCAGTTATCTCCAAATTAGAGAAAATCCGGAAGAAGAACCAGCCGCCGAAACTCTATGACCTTACCACGCTACAGAGGGAGGCAAACCGTTTCTTTGGGTATACGGCGCAGGAAACACTGCGGGAACTGCAGGAACTGTATGAAGCAAGGTTAGTTACATATCCCCGGACGGACAGTCAGTATATTACGGCTGATATGGAGCAGACGGCCTTAGAATTATTAGAACTGTTGCCGGAGCTGCTCCCTTGCTTACAGGGAGAACAGATCGGGGGGAATGTCGGACGTATTATCAATAATGACAAGGTTTCCGACCACCATGCACTGTTGCCGACAAAAGAGGCGTTGGAGGAGGATTTTGAAGAACTGTCGGAACGGCAGAGAAATATCTTCCGACTGATCGGGCAGCGTCTGGCGCAGGCAGTATCCGAGGAATGTATCTACGAGGAAACAAAGGTTACGGTTCTGTGCGAGGGGCATGAGTTCTCTGCAAAGGGGAAGATAAAAGTCCAGCCCGGTTTTAAAAAGATTGAAGAAACTTTTCGTGATTCTGTGCAAAAAGAAAAGCAAGCGGATAAAAATAGAACAGATGATACGGCCTCCATTCCAAAGGGCTTACAGGAAGGGATGCGGATTGCAGAAGTCCGGGCAGAGAACAGCAGGCATTACAGCTCCCCGCCGAAGCCATACAGCGAGGATACGTTGTTAGCCGCAATGGAACGTGCCGGGAATCAGGAGTTTGACGAGGATACGGAGAAGAAAGGGCTTGGAACGCCTGCAACCAGGGCATCCATCTTGGAAAAACTGGTTTCCTCCGGCTATGCAAAACGGAGCGGAAAGCAGATTCTCCCGACAGCAGACGGGAAGGAATTGATTGCGGTACTGCCAGCTTATCTGAAATCTGCCGCCATGACTGCAGAATGGGAAAATAAGCTGCTCCTGATGGAGAAGGGAGAGATGGAAAGCAGTGAGTTTTTGCAGGGGATTACCGATTTGATTGATAGGATGATTGCAGGCTGCAGCGCCATATCCGGGGAAGAACAGAACCGTTTCCGTCAGAGGGAGAGCGTTGGGATATGCCCGGTATGTGGAAACCCTGTGTACGAGGGGAAAAAGAATTTTTACTGTGACAGCCGGGAATGTTCTTTCTGCTTATGGAAAGAGAACCGCTATCTTTCCAGTATGAAAAAGCTGGTGGATAAGAAGATGGCTGTGGATTTATTGGGGAAGGGGCGTACCCATGTGAAGGATCTCTATTCACAGAGGACGGGGAAACCCTTTGCGGCAGACCTATTAATGAAGGTGGAGGACGGACGTGCGAATTTCAGCCTGGAGTTTCCAAAGAAAAAGGGAAATGCGAAATCCGACAGGAAAACAGAAAAACAGAAATAAAAATTAGGAACATGCCGCTCTTGTATCGGAAGATGTATTTTGATAAAACAACCTTCTGGTACAGGGGCGGTATTTATATGGAGGTTTTATATGGCAATGTTAAATGAAATCCGTGGGCTTGCGGAGTATGAGGCAAAGGCCGTCACCAGCTCCCCACAGGACTGGATGAAGTATCTGGACACGGCGGCGAAGCTGTACCGTTATTCGTTCCCGGATACGCTTTTAATCCATGCACAGCGCCCGGACGCGACCGCCTGTGCATCGCTGGAGCTGTGGAATGAGAAGATGAACCGGTGGGTGAACCGTGGGGCAAAGGGGATTGCCTTGATTGACGATACCAGACCGACACGGAGGCTGCGGTATGTATTCGATATTTCCGACACCCATATGGGGCGTGGCGGCAGGACGCCGAACCTGTGGAGGATTGAAGCTGCACAAAAGGGAGCTGTCCTTGACCATCTGGCAGATGTTTACGGGTTGGCAGAGGTGGATGCTGCAGACCTGCCCTTTGCATTATCCGAAATTTCGCGCCAGTTGACGGAGGAGAACTTAGAGGAAGCGATGGAGGGCCTTCTGTATGAAACGGAAGGGACATTTTTAGAAGGGTTGGACGAGGACACGATCCGTGTGGAGTTTCGGGGGCTTTTGATGAACAGCGCTTTTTATACGCTGGCTGTCCGCTGCGGCCTTGATCCGATGGCGTATCTGGAGGAAGAAGATTTTTCCGCGATTACCGATTACAATGCACTGTCTGTACTGACCTTCCTGGGAAATGCCACAAGCCAGCTTGTAGAGCCTGTCCTTGTGGACATTGGACGGACGGTGCGGAGGATCCTGATAGAAGAATATCAGAAAACGGTTGCAAAAGAGAATGGAATCGGCTATAATGAATTTAACGCTTTAAAGCGTGAAAGTGAAAACGAAAAAGGAGGAAATGAACATGGAACTGACTTACCACCGCAAAGGGGATTACCTGTTCCCGAACCTGACCATAGAGGAACCGAAAGTGACCATCGGGAAGTACGGGATGCTGCGCCGGACATACCTGAAGGAGAACCGGAAAGGATGGTATCAGAGCATGATGCTGTCGGGGAAACTGGACAAACACTTGATGGAGATCGAACAGGCAGCGACGGAGAGGATGGAAACCCTGATGAAAGGGTTGCTTCTGAAATACCCAGCTCCGGACAAGGAGAAAGACCAGATGGCATGGGCAGCGCATATGAATGGACTGACGGCAATGGCGGAAGAGAGCATCTTGAAGGAATTGGTATACAG
>CATKXE010000127.1 GCA_949840465.1 uncultured Lachnospiraceae bacterium
GGCTGATCCTGCGGTGCACGCTGAATCCAGGCTACTGGAAAAGAGAAGAAAGGAAATAGTTATAAAAATAGATTGATGTTTTGATTAAAATATTGTACTATAAGTAATGACGATTATGGGACAATACTTATTTTCACCAGTGAAAGCAGATTGAGAAAGATACGGTCAGGCAGGGATATATACATGGAAAGGGTATATTATGGCAGATAAAACAGTACGCCCCGTTTCGGTTAAAAGGGCAGGAAGGCAGGCAGCGGTTAGGGCTTCGTCTGGGAATAAGGCAAGAAAGGGAAGAGACAGCGGCAGGCGCCCGGCTTCTGGAAGGGGCTCTGGCAAGGTAAGGAAAAAGAAGAAAAACGGGCTGTCTATACTTGGGAGGATAGCGCTTGCGTTATGTGTTTTTCTTCTGTTGGTGGTATTGGCGGCGATTGCAGTAGTATACAGCAAGATGAAAAAGCTCGATTTTACGCAACTGGATCCGGATAAGCTGAGTATCAGCGACGAGCTTCAATATGATGAGACAGGCTATCTTAATGTCGCGCTTTTTGGCCTGGATACCAGAGAGAACGATGAAGAGATGGGTTCAAGAAGCGATACGATTATCATCGCGAGCCTGAACCGGGAGACAAAAGTGGTGAAGATGGTTTCCGTATACCGTGATACGCTGCTGCAGATGGATGATAAAACCTACAATAAGGCCAATGCCGCATATGCGTTCGGGCAGGAATCAGAGGCGGTCGCTATGCTGAACCGGAATCTGGATATGGATATCATGCATTATGTAACAGTGGATTTTTCGGCTTTGGTGGATGTGATCGATGCACTGGACGGCATTGATATTGAGGTGACAGAGGAAGAGATTCCTTATCTGAATAATTATGCGGTTGAGATTATTGAAAATACCGGCGTGGATACCTGGGGAATCACGGAACCGGGATACCAGCATCTGACGGGTGTGCAGGCGACGGCATATGCCCGGATCCGATACGGAGGGGGAGACGATTACCGGCGTACAGAACGGCAGAGAGAGGTTCTGACTAAGATTGCGGAGAAGGCACAGGCGGCAAACCTGGGAACTCTGAATACGATTATTGACCGGGTATTCCCAAAGATCCGGACCAACTTTACGCTGCCGGAGATACTGGCTTACGCCAAGGATGTAAAAAAATATCAGATCGGCGAGTCGAAAGGATTCCCGGAGAATGTAGATACGATGGATTACGGCGATGCGGGGAATGTGGTTGTACCGCTGAATCTGGAGTCCAATGTAAAAAAACTTCATGAATTTCTGTTTGGAGAGAACGGGTATTCCGCGTCTTCGACAGTGAGTGACATTAGTGATGAGATTGTGTATCTGAGCGGCATGGGATATGAATATGGATCGGACGACGGAAGCGGCACATATGGGAATGACCAGAGTACGTATGGTTATGACGGCAGTTCCGGTTATGGAGACAATGGGTATTCCAACGGTTCAGAATACGATGCGTATGGTAATTATATAGGAGACGGAAGCGGTTATAACGGTTCCGGAGGCGACTACAACGGATCCGGGGATGATTACAATGGTTCCGGCGGTGATTACAGCGGCTCTGACGGCTCCGGTGCTTACGGCGGTGAGGATACAGGCGGCTATACCGATCCAAACGGCGGATACAGCGGAGACGGCACCGACACGGGAGACGGTTCAGGCACCGGCGGGGATACAGGTTCCGGGGACGTCTACTATTAAAACGGGGTTCCCGGTATAATCCGGAAGGCCGGGTATCCGCCGGCTTTGTTCGGGAATTACAGAAAAGTTGTGTATAAATACAGGAGAAGAGGGTATATACTATGAAGAAAAGAGTGAATCGATGGCTCGTAATGGTTGCGGCAGTATGCGCGTTGCTGCTATTTCCGGTAATGACCGGCTATGCTGCGGACGGAACGCTGATGCTGTCAGATCCTGCGGGCGGGGTAGGCGAAGAGATTGCTATGACGATGCGGGTGGACGGCGGCGGCCAGCCCATCGGCGACGTAACGGTTACTCTGACGTATGATCCGGCGATGCTGGAATTTGTAAGCGGAACCAATATAGAAGGCGGAGAGGGAACGCTCACCCTGACGGCTTCCGGCACAGGCGCGGAGACAGAGATGGTCTTTAATCTGCTGTTTAGAGGACTGGCAGAAGGGGAAACGAAGGTTCAGGTGACAGAATCCACGGCCTATCTGTTTTCTGACGAGACTTTAAATCTTGCGGCAGGAGAGGCTACGGTTACAGTGGGAGCCGGGAATGGAACCGACGGCGCCGCCGAGCCGGCGGAACGGGTGACCGGACAGGAGAGCATTGAGATCGACGGCCAATATTATGCCATTTATGAGAACTTTACAGACGCCTTGATTCCCTTTGGATTTTCCAGGACGACGGCACAGTATGCAGGTACGGAGCATTCTGCAATCCGGCAGGACGCCAGCGGAAAGGTGATTTTTTTCCTGGTAGCCGGTGATTCTGATCCCATCATGGCAGTATACAATGAGAGCGACAGCACGTTCATAAGGGCAGAACGTGTGGACGTTTCAGATTCATTCTATATCATGGTGCTGGCATCGGGGGACGGCAGTTCACTTCCGGAAGAATTCTATGAGACGACATTGTCTTTGCACGAAGTGAATTTCCCGGCATGGCAGAATATGGAGTCCATGGATTTTTATCTGATCTATGCGTTGAGCAGCGGCGGTACGGAAGGATTTTACCAGTATGACTCGGTGGATTCTACGTATCAGAGATATGTTGCTTCTTCAGAAGGCGCGCCGGCGGAAGAACCGGAAGAGAAGAAGGATGACTCCATCATAGGCAAAATAGAAGGCATCATCAGTGACAATCTGATCATTGTCGCCGGAGCTGCCGCGGCGCTCATCCTGATCCTGTTCCTGATCATGATTGTGTTGGCCGTAAAGCTGGGACGCAGGAATGCGGAGCTGGATGACATCTATGCAGGAGATGACGATGATGACAGCCCCAGGGTGAGGAAGTCATCCCGTCAGCAGTTTGTCGGATATGACGAGGAAGACGACGAAGAGGAAGACGACTTCATGGATGATGATTATGACGATGACCAATACCATGATGACGGTTATGACGAAGACGGCTATGATGATGAATATTACGATGACGACGAATACGATGATTATGAGGATGAAGAAGAGGATATGAAGGAGTATACTCCCGGAAAGTCGTCAGGGAAAAAAGATTCCTATGATGATATTGATTTTATAGACGTATGACAGAAGGGCGGCTTTTTAGCCTTACGCTGTTTTGTAAGTGATTCATAATGAATATCCGCGCAGGTTGTGCGGGGCATTTAGAACTGTGTGACATACAGTTCTATTTGTTGTTAAAAGAGTGATTTGAGGAGAGGCTTATGTGTGGAATAGTCGGATATGTAGGAAAACGGCCGGCCGCCCCTATCCTTCTGGATGGACTGGGCAAGCTGGAATACAGAGGATATGATTCCGCGGGAATTGCGGTATGCGACAGCGGAAAGATCCAGATGAAAAAGGCCAGGGGAAGATTGAAGGTACTCAGTGAACTTACCCATGACGGGGAGATTTTTCCAGGCCATGTGGGGATAGGGCATACCCGCTGGGCTACACACGGAGAGCCTTCAGACGTGAATGCACATCCGCATTTCAATGCGGATAACAGCATTGTAGTGGTGCATAATGGAATTATAGAGAACTATCTGAAGCTGAAAAAGAAGCTGATTGAAAAGGGCTACAAGTTTATTTCCGATACGGATACAGAGGTGATCGCCCATCTGCTGGATTATTATTATCATGGCAACCCAATGCAGGCTATCATTAAGATCATGCACCGCATGGAGGGTTCCTATGCTTTGGGGATCTTATTTAAGGATCATCCGGAGGAACTGTATGCGGTGCGCAAGGACAGCCCGCTGATCGTGGGGCACACCAGGGACGGGTGCATTATTGCTTCCGATGTGCCTGCGGTTTTGAAATATACGCGTGACGTTTATTTTATTGAAAACGAAGAAATCGTGTGTATGCGGCAGGATTCCATGGAATTCTTTAACGTGGATGAGGAGCCCATTGAAAAGGAACCCACGCACATTGAGTGGGATGTGGATGCGGCGGAAAAGGGCGGATATGAACATTTTATGCTGAAGGAGATGTATGAACAGCCCAGGGCCATCACGGACACATTTTCTCCCAGGATAAAAGGGCGGGAGATTTGTATAGAAGAACTGGCCATGTCAGACGAAGAGATTCTGAATATTAAAAAGATCATGATTGTGGCCTGCGGCTCTGCCTATCATGCAGGTGTGACAGGGAAATATGTACTGGAGGGCATGGCAAGGATTCCTGTGGAGGTGGATCTGGCCTCAGAGTACCGGTACCGGAATCCTTTGATTGAGGAGGGCACGCTGACCATTATCATCAGCCAGTCCGGCGAGACCGCAGATTCTCTTGCCGCATTGAGAGACTCCAGGGAGCGGGGAGCTAAGGTGCTGGGAGTAGTCAATGTAGTAGGCAGTTCGATTGCCCGGGAAGCGGATAATGTGATGTATACATGGGCCGGGCCTGAGATTGCCGTTGCGACCACAAAAGCCTATTCCTGCCAGCTGATTGCTCTGTACCTGCTGGCCATGAAGTTTGCACAGGTGCGAAAAACAATTTCGGATACGGAACTTGGCGGGTATATTGAAGACATGAAAAGAATTCCTGATCAGGTAGAGATGCTTCTGAACAATAAAAACCGTATCCAGAAGTTTGCAAACCGCTATCTGGCGGCCCGGGATGTGTTCTTTATCGGGCGGGGGATTGACTATGCGATTTCTCTGGAAGGCTCTTTGAAGCTAAAAGAGATTTCCTATATCCATTCCGAAGCATATGCGGCAGGGGAATTGAAGCATGGCACGATTTCTCTTATAGAGGAAGGGACGCTTGTGGCTGCGGTTCTGACGCAGGAGAATTTGTATAAGAAGATGATCAGCAATATGGTGGAGGTTCGGACCAGAGGGGCATTTGTCCTGGCAGTGACCAATGAGGGCAACCATGAAATCCGGAAAGCAGCGGATTATGTGATCTATATTCCCGAGACGAACCAGTATTTTACCAATTCACTGGCCATTATACCGCTGCAGCTATTTGCCTACTATATATCTGTGGGAAAAGGATGCGACGTGGATAAACCGAGGAATCTGGCTAAGTCAGTGACAGTGGAGTAAAGAACGTTCTTAAGCGGGTGTGTTCAGGCAGTAAAGTGAAAAATATCATAGAATAATGCTGCATCGCATGATTTTTGAAACGTGAGGCATGCCATGCAGCCAGGAGTATACAGGAAAAAGATGAATGCAAAGAATGTGTTTGTTAAAACTTTCAAGGGTATTTTCTATACGTTAGAGGCGGCAATCGTCGTAGTGCTGGGGGTATTTTCTGTATTATTGAGCAACAGCATCATATGGATGTTTAAGACCTGGAGCAATTTATCCATGGATGAACTGGTCTACCATCTGAATACGCCGATGGAGGGAACCAGTAAAGATATTATTCTGGAATATATGGATTTTTGTATTCCGGTTACGGTTCTTGCACTGGTGTTTATGATTATGTTTATCATTGTATTTCATAAGAGGAAATGGATCTATCATGTGGGCATGGCGGGGATGCTCTTAGGTTCTGTCATACTGGCGGCTTATTTTCTGAATATGACATGGGTCCGCCTGGATCTTGCAAACTATTCTGAAAACAAGAGTACCTATTCTACGTTTATTGAGACCAATTATGTGGATTCAGATGACGTGGAGCTGTATTTTCCGGAGGTTCGGAGGAACCTGATTTATATTTTTCTGGAATCCATGGAGATCACCTATGCTGATCTGGAAAATGGCGGCGGCTTTGAAAAGAACTGTATCCCCGAGCTGACAGAACTGGCACAGGTATACGAGGACTTTTCCGGTTCCGAGAGGAGGCTGAACGGCGCGTATTCCATGCCTCAGACGACTTGGACCGTTGCGGGCATGTTTGCCCAGACCGGAGGGCTTCCCCTGGCGATCCCCATTGAGCGCAATGAGATGAATACGCAGGACTCTTTCTTTGCAGGGACCAACACGCTGGGAAATATTTTGGAGGACGCGGGATATTCGCAGACGCTTCTGATCGGTTCGGACGCCACATTCGGTGGCAGGCGGCTTTTATTTTCCGAACACGGGGATTTTACGATACATGACTATAATTATGCGATCCAGGAGGGGCTGATCCCCAGCGATTACCGTGTGTGGTGGGGATATGAGGACAATCGGCTTTTTCATTTTGCCAGAAAGGAACTGAGGACGCTGTCCGCGGGGGAGGAGCCGTTCAACCTGACTATCCTGACCGTAGATACCCACCGGGAGGACGGATATGTGTGCGAGGACTGCGGAAATGAATTTGGATCCGATCAATATGCCAATGTGATGTCGTGTTCCAGCAAGAAGATCGCGGATTTTGTGAGGTGGGTCCAGCAGCAGGATTTCTATGAAAATACGACCATCGTGCTTGCAGGCGACCATCCCACCATGGACAGTGATTTCTGCGAGGATGTAAAGCCCGATTACGTCCGAAAGGTATATACGGTGTATATCAATCCGGCGGCAGAGGTGCAGAAGAAGGATATGTACAGGGAATATACGACATTTGACCATTATCCGACGACACTGGCAAGTTTAGGGGTGAAGATCGAAGGAGAACGCCTCGGACTGGGAACCAATCTGTTTTCTGATGAATGGACGTTGACGGAAAAGTATCAGCGCAGTTGGGTGGAATCTGAACTGAACAAAAAATCAAAGTTCATGGAGGATCTCACATCCTATATCGAAGTGGAGGAAGAAGAACCGGAAGAGGCTGTAGAAGAGCAGGTTCCGGAGGCTTTGATCACTGTGGGAGAGTATGACGGTACGACGGCAGTGCTTCCGGTCCTGATTTCGGACATCAGGAATGTCCAGAGCGAAATTGTGGCTATGAACGTAGCTGTGTGGACGGCTGAGGATCAGAGCGACCTCCAGTGGGCGCAGGCATGGAAGAATGAAGAAGGAAATTATGTGCTGGATATCAGTATTGCCAACTTTGGATATCAGACCGGAGAATACCATATTGACGTGTATGGGGTGATGGGAGACGGGAGTATGGTGCTGCTGGGCGGCGTCCGGGAGAACCTGAATGATGTTGAAGCGGAAAATGAACTACTTTGAGGAGACGAGCGGGATTTGAAACGGCCGGTTAAAATAGATCAAACCTTTAAAATAGGATAAAAAGCGATAAATTATGACAGAATGATTGTAATACAGGCTTTTGGAGCGGATCATACTGTTTTGATGCGGGTATTGAGATCATGGACGGAGATAGG
>CATKXE010000128.1 GCA_949840465.1 uncultured Lachnospiraceae bacterium
CGCGGGCGCCCCTCTGCTCCGGTTCCCTGGGAATGCCCCCCATGGCGGTTTCCCTGGCCGCTGCCCTGAAAACGGTTCCCCTGGCCAGTTCCCTGCCTTGGACGCTGGTTCTGTGCATTTCCATGTGAATGCATATTCTGGCCGCCTTCCTGTGCGGCATTATCCTGTGGACGCTTGTTCCTCATCTGTTCTTCCTCTGTATTTCCTCTCAATTCCTGTACTTTGTCCTTTGATACATGGTTTTCTTGTGAAGGACGGACAGCCTGCCCCTGCACCTGCTGCCCTGCTGTGCTCTGTGGCGGTATTGTACGCAAGGACTGCTCCGATGACGCCGCTTCCTGACTCTTCTGTGCAGCAGCCTCCCTTGGAGCTGCAGCTTCTAAACGCGGTTCTGCAGCTGCTTTTGGACGGGACTCTGCCGCTTGCGGGCGTACTGCCTCTGTCTTCGGACGGGACTCCGGCGTTCCCTGAGGACGTGCCCCGGCTGCCGTCTGAAGACGTCCTTCCGCCGCTCCCAAACGTGTTCCTGCCGCTCCCTGGGGACGGGAGTTTGCCCCCTGTGGGCGGGTTCCCGGCAGTCCCTGAGGACGTGCCCCGGGCTGCCGCGGAGAACGGCCCTGCTGCCTGCCTCCGGAACGGCCGCCGGACATACGGCCTGCGTTCTTTGCATTCTGAGGACGGAAAATCTGGACGATCTTTTTCTTTTTCGGCGCTGCCCCATCCTCTGTCCTGGGCGGCTCGCCTTCTGCCTTCTGGGATTCCCCGGTTTCTGCCGTTTTGGATACTGACTCCCGGGCTTTCTGTGAAGGCTCTGCTGCTTTTGGCGCCGCCGCTTTTTTCAGCGTCTCTGCCGAAGCGGCGTTGTCTCCTCCCTGTTCTTTTTTCCCAAACTCCCTGCGGACCTCTGAAACAATATCTTCACTCAGTGAATTCATATGGTTTTTTACTTCCACCTTCTTTTTTGCCAGTATATCCAATAACGCTTTATTCTCTAATCCCAGCTCTTTCGCCAGTTCATGTACTCTCATTTTTCCCATAGTCAAATACTACCTCCTTTATGCAATTGTCTCGTCGTTCTTTTTCAGCAGTTTCATACATTCCGTCGCAAATCCTTCGTCCAATATCGCCAGAGATGCACGGAATTCTTTTCCCATTGCATGCCCTAAGGTATCTTTATCTGCGTAAATATAAATCGGAACCTCATAAAATTCACACATGTCAAGGAATTTCTTTCTGGTATTGTCCGATGAATCTTCTGCCACGATCACCAACGCGGCACGGCCGGATTTGATTTCCCGCTCTGTCATAAACTCTCCGCTGGCTGTTTTCCCAGCTCTGGTCGCCAGCCCGATATAAGACAGCACTTTATCCCTCTTCAATCTCATCCATCTCCTTTTCCAGACATCCATATACTTCCGCCGGAACCGCCTGTTTGAAAGAACGTTCCAGCCCCTTATTCTTCACTGCTTTTCGAAAACAATCTCTGGAATAACAAATATATGCACCCCGGCCGTTTTTCTTCCCTGTCGTATCCAAAACAAATTCCTCATCCTCTGTCTTAAGAATCCTTAACAGTTCCTTCTTGGGCTTCATCTCCCCGCATCCGACGCATCTGCGCATCGGAACCTTGCGTTTATTTGCCAACTATACCACCTCTCATCAGATGATCTTTTTCGGATCATGCATCTGTCTCTACAAATTCAAATTCTACGTCTTCTTCCTCAGGAAATCCCGTCACGTCCCGGGCATCCTCTTCATGCTTCTCTTCCATCCCGCTGTCTGCGCCCGCGTCTGTCATTTCTTCTGCATAGAGCCTTTCATCTTCGGTTTCCGGTTCTTCCTGATAAGGTTCTTCATATCCGTCATAATCTCCATATTCATCGAAATCCTGATCATATTCGTCTACGAAACCTTCTTCATCCATCATACCCATCTGTTCCATATAGTCCTCCGGCAATTCCCCGGATTCAATAGCCTGAGTCTCGCTCTTGATATCAATCTTATATCCTGTCAGCCTTGCCGCCAGCCTGGCGTTCTGCCCTTCCTTTCCGATTGCCAGAGAAAGCTGGTAATCCGGCACGATCACGCTTGCCGACTTTTCATCCGGATCTGCCATGACGGAAATCACCTTTGCCGGGCTCAATGCATTCTCAATCAACAGCGCCGGGTTTTCACTCCAGTTGATGATATCAATCTTTTCTCCCCGCAGTTCATTAACTACCGCATTGACTCTGCTGCCATTAAGCCCCACGCAGGCGCCTACCGGATCCACATTCTCCTCATTGGACCAGACAGCCATCTTTGTACGGGAACCGGCCTCCCGGGCAATACTCTTGATCTCCACTGTCCCGTCCTTCACCTCTGCCACCTCTGCCTCAAACAGACGCTTCACCAGTTCAGGATGGGTACGTGATACCAGAATCTTAGGCCCCTTCGGTGTATTCTTCACCTCCACAATATATAGCTTGATCCGTTCCGTTGGCTGGAAGACTTCCCCTTTGACCTGTTCATTTTCCGTCAGCATCGCATCTGCCCTTCCCAGATTGATACTGACATTCCTTCCCACATACCGCTGCACGATTCCGGTGACAATGTCCCGTTCTTTTTCGCAATATTGATCAAAGACGACCTTCCTCTCTTCCTCCCGGATCTTCTGTAGGATCAGGTTCTTGGCATTCTGCGTGGCAATCCTTCCAAATGACTTTGACTCCACCCGGATCTGGGCCACATCTCCAAGCTGCAGGGATGAGTCGATCTTCTCTGCATCCTCAAGGCTGATCTCCAATGCCGGATCCATCACTTCCTCCACGACTTCCTTTTCTGCAAATACCGAATAATCACAGGTCTCCCGATTCATGATCACTTTGATATTATCGGAAGTTCCAAAATGGTTCTTACACGCACTGATCAGAGAATTTTCAATGGCATCCATCATGGTGTCCTTGCTGATGTTCTTTTCCTGTTCTAGTATTGTCAACGCTTCTAGTAACTCTGTGTTCATTTTCTTCTCTTCCTCCTAAATCAAATTTCTTAGAAATCCAGTGCCAGACGGATCAAAGCGATCTCGCTTCTTTGGAACACCTGCTCGGCGTCATCCTCATAAACGATGGTCACCGTATCCTTGTCAAATGTTTTTAATATCCCGGCAAACTCTTTCTGCCGGTCAATGGGACGATATGTGCGTATCTCCACTTCTTCTCCCAGGCTTCTCTGAAAATCCTTCTCCTTCTTCAAAGGCCTCCCAAGCCCCGGGGAGCTGACTTCAAATATATAGGTATCTTCAATATAATCCTTTTCATCCAGAATATCCGAAAACTTCCGGCTGAGAGCTTCACAGTCGTCTACCGTAATTCCCCCCGGCTTGTCAATGTAGACCCGCAGATACCAGGTTCCGGCTTCTTTTACATATTCTACATCTACCAGTTCGAATCCAAATCCTGCCACAACCGGCTCTAAAAGCGCTTCTGTCTTCTTCTCATAGTCTTCTCGTCTCGACACGTTATACTTCCTTTCGTTCTCTACTAAATGTTTTGTACCAACAAAGAAGAGTGAACTTTCTGTTCACTCTTCCGCCGGGTTCCTTATGTAACTGTCGTCAAGTATACCACCATTTCCCAGTAAAATCAACTGTTTTCTCTTGAATCCGGCTAAAATCCGGCTAAGTCAAAGCTCCCGCAGCAAGCTGACGTGACATCAAATTTCCAGCGCAGCAAGCTGCGGGGTCTTTGGTCTGCACTTCGTTTTGGCTGTTGCTTCACGGGAATAAATATAGAAAATATCTGAAAAGATTAATGACAAACCTACGCTGTATCGTCTATAATAAAATCAGGATCCAAATTAACCTGTGAAAGACAAACGAAGGAGAATGCAAAATGAAACAAGACATGATTGTGATTCTTGATCTGGGAAGTACTGAAAATACCGTATTGGCACGCAAGATCAGGGAACTGGGGGTATACAGCGAGATTCACCCTCATGATATTACGGCAGAGGCATTAAAAAATCTGGATAATGTAAAGGGCGTCATTTTAAGCGGTGGAGAAAACCGGATTGTGGACGGACAGGCCGTTGAGGTTTCCCCTGAGATTTACAGCTGCGGATACCCTGTCATCGCCATAAACCATCCCACTGCAAAATGCAGCCAGGCCCTGGATGCGCTGCCGGATGAGACAGCCCTGAAAGAGTTTGTATTTGGGCAATGTAAGGCACAGCCGAATTGGAATATGAAGAATTTCATCGAAGACCAGACGGAAATAATCCGCCAGCAGGTGGGCAGCCGGAAAGTCCTGCTTGCATTGTCCGGCGGCGTAGATTCCTCTGTCGTTGCGGCCCTGCTATTGAAGGCGATCGGCAGACAGCTTACCTGCGTCCATGTGAATCATGGCCTGATGCGCAAGAATGAATCCGAAAGCGTGATCGATGTATTCAAAAACCAGCTTCATGCAAATCTGGTGTATGTAGATGCCTCGGAACGTTTCCTCGGAAAACTGGAACATGTATCTGACCCGGAACAAAAACGGAAGATTATCGGCAAGGAGTTTATCCGCGTTTTCGAGGAAGAGGCAAGGAAACTGGACGGCATTGAATGTCTGGGACAGGGAACCATTTATCCTGATATTATCGAAAGCGGAACCAAAACCGCAAAAATGGTCAAATCACACCATAACGTAGGAGGCCTCCCGGAAGATCTACAATTTGAGCTTGTGGAACCCCTAAAACAATTATTTAAAGATGAAGTACGCTCCTGCGGGATTGAACTTGGACTCCCGGCCAACATGGTATACCGCCAGCCATTCCCCGGACCCGGGCTTGGCGTCAGGTGCCTTGGCGCAATTACAAGGGATCGCCTGAAAGCCGTCCGGGAATCCGATGCGATCCTGCGCGAAGAATTTGAAAAAGCAGGACTTGATAAAAAAGTGTGGCAATACTTCACGGTCGTACCGGATTTCAAATCCGTGGGCATGAAAAATCATGCACGCTGTTTTGAATATACGGTCATTATCCGGGCAATCAATACGATTGATGCAATGACTGCTTCTGTGGAAAAGATTGACTGGGATGTACTGGAGAGGATTACTGCCCGGATCTTAAATGAAGTGGAGAATGTCAACCGCGTATGCTATGATATGTCACCGAAGCCGCCTTCGACCATCGAGTTCGAATAAGTGACTTTCTGACTGAAAGCCTTGGAAATCAAAGGTTTTTTGCTCTTTTTATTTACTCTGTGATGTTAATATGATGTTAAAAAATAGACTGTTACTTTTCCTACTCAAATTGGATGACGATGAAAATCACATCATAAAAAGACGTTCATGTTATATGAACGTCTTTTTATGATAAGAGTGTTGCAGCACTACTTATCAGGAGAAATCAGATTTCCATTCTTGTCATGTGTAATTTTAGGCTTATCATTCGGAACCCGTACAATTAGCTCATCAAGATCACAATTCAAAGCCTCACAAATAAGATCCAGATGCTCCAGATTGACTCTCTCAATCAATTCATGGTACATCTCACCGATTGTATTTGCACGAATTCCTGTTACATTTGCCAAATCTTTCTTAGTCCACCTGATTTCACCGAGCTTTTTTGATAGTAAAATTTTAATCATTCGTATTGCTCCTCTGTTATAAAATAACACAATTTGATTTTTTTATACATAATTTGTTATTTTATAGCAATTATTGATATTTATTATCAATTTGAAGAACAAAATAGTGATCAACTATTTTTTGCATGGATTACTTTTTCTTGGAATCCTTAAATAATTGAAATTAGGAGCTTATTCCTGCGATATTTACAGAGGGAAGAAACTGTATACATACTGAAGATATAATACAAACTGGCGATAGAGCCTAAAGATTAAGAAATCAAGCGGCAGATAACTACCGCCTTTTTCTTAAACTTTTTCTAATGTCAGTTGCAGCTGATCCACTCCATTTATATCATAACAGACGCTGATTGTTATGCTAGAGCATTCCCTATATTGCTATTTTCAACTTAATATAAGTGTATGTGCCAGCAACATACACTCTACATAGTTAATACTTTACCCGCTTCCCATGAACTGGCTCTGGCTCAGGCCCTATCCATATAGGAAAGCCCCTTTTTCCATAATCTCTTGCATAAATCTTAGTCCCATCTTTTAATGTGATAGATGCACGAATTATATACATAAAGAAGTTCCTCCTTTCAAGTTTTCACTTGTCAAAAGGTCTCTGCCATGCTATAATTTTCTTGCGATGGAAAATTACAACTGACCGTATAGCAGAAACGCTTTCGGTAAGTGCCAAGCACCTTGTGTGCTTGGTTTTTTCTATGTAAATGGCACTTCTACCAAGTACATATGAATTAATTATTTTACCATTTGACATTTGGCCGCTGACAATGACACTCCACACTGAAATGCTATTTCTTCTGCCGTCATCCCCTTTATCAAATGGTGTGGTATTAACAATTCCCCACCAAACGCATCAGCCTGCCATTCTGGATCTATGTAGGCTGGAATTCTTTTATTTTCTCTTATTCTCGGGAAACTGATGTTTTCTTTTTGATGTTGTAATAAATGAAAAAGTTCATGTGCCATTGTAAGTCTATCCCGCCCACTATCTACAAGGGCTCTTTCATATACATCTTCCCTTATTTGTATTTCATTCCTTTCAGGATAGGTTAATCCGTGGCAATCTTTCATTTCCCACATTGTTTTTACCGTAAATGTAAAACTGTCATCTATTTTAGGAAGGGTAATTTCTAGAAAATGAACAATGTCAAAATATAACTTTCCCAATCCCCCTTCTAATAATCTTATTTTTCTGGCCATCATCCTAATATCTCTTCTAGAAAGCGGCTCTGCAATACATTGATTCATATGCACCCCTCCTAATGTTCATCCAAAATTCTTTGTAACTGATTCATTTCTTCGTCTGATAAATTTTTAAATCTTCTTGCAAATGATAACGCAAGACCCTTTTCTACTTCATTCACATTTTCAATACTTATTTTAAGTTCTTTTTTATTCTCATAAGCGGATTCTTGCAATTCCAGAATCTCATCTTTTGTAAGATTGTAACAATCTGCAATCAATTTTATCCATGAATCTGGAACTGGTCTTTTCCCATTTTCAACAGCCGACAAATATGCAACAGTAACATGTAGTTTGTCAGCCATATCTTTTAGTTTCTGATCGTATTCAATCCTTAACTTTCTTAATTGCTTACCAAACCTCGTCAGCATACCTTTCCCTCCATATCTTGTATCTGCCTCTTTTGCTTTCCACAATTAGCAGTATATTCTTTTATGTTTATTTTGTCAACACTTTGTTGAAAATTTTTCCAAAAAAAATTCTATATCAAATAATTCTTATCCCACAAAT
>CATKXE010000129.1 GCA_949840465.1 uncultured Lachnospiraceae bacterium
GGAGACCGTTTCCTCAAAGGGCGCGGCTTTTTGGATTGCCTTCGCGTTCGCTTTCCTGTCCGCATCATGTGAGGAAGGCGGGGCTGCTGCATGAACGGCTGTCAGTTCTTCTTTTTTCTCCAGATAATAATCATAATTCCCGATATAATTGATAAAAGTCCGGCCCGTCAGCTCCAGAATGCGGCTTGCGGTCTGGTTGATAAAATAACGGTCATGGGATACATAAAGGACTGTTCCTGTATAGTCATTCAGCGCCTGTTCTAAAATCTCTTTCGAAGTGATGTCCAGATGATTTGTGGGCTCGTCAAGAATCAGGAAATTGGCCTCTGAAAGCATCAGTTTTGCAAGGGAAACCCGTCCCTTTTCCCCGCCGCTTAAATCGCCTACCAGCTTAAATACATCATCTCCGGTAAACTGGAATGCTGCCAGCGTGCTTCGGACCGTCGTGTTATTCAGGCCGGGGTAAGCATCGGAAATCTCGTCAAAAATGGTCTTCTGGCCATGGAGTACATGATGCTCCTGGTCATAGTATCCAATATGTACCTTTGTGCCCAGTGTAAAGGAACCAAAATCTGCATCTGTCAGGCCGTTCAATATTTTCAGAAGGGTCGTCTTGCCCGTTCCGTTGGCACCGATCACAGCCACATGTTCTCCTCGTTTGATTTCAAATTCAGCGTCGGAAAAAAGGATCTGTCCGTCAAACTGTTTGGACAGATGCTCTACGAGAAGAACGTCATTTCCGCTGACGCAGGATGGCTCCAATGTAAAATGGATCTCCTGTACATCCGGCAGAGGCTTGTCTATCACCTGCATCTTATCCAACAATTTTTCACGGCTCTCCGCACGTTTGATCGATTTTTCACGGTTAAAGGAACGAAGCTTCTCAATGACCGCCTCCTGATGCCGGATCTCCCTTTGCTGGTTCAGATATTCTTTCATCCGGGCATCCCTTATCTGCTTCTTTTTGTCGGCGTATGCCTTATAATTCCCGCTGTACATGCGGATGCTGCCATGCTCGATCTCAATGACCTTGGTGACCACCCGATTGAGGAAAAAGCGGTCATGGGACACAATGAATACCGCCCCCGGATAATTGAGCAGATAAGTCTCCAGCCAGGTGATCGAATTCAGATCCAGATGGTTGGTAGGCTCGTCCAGGAGAAGGATGTCCGGATTGGTCAGAAGCAGTTTTCCCAGAGAAACACGGGTTTTCTGGCCGCCAGAGAGGGTGTCCGCCTGTTTTCCAAAGTCTTCATCCCGAAATCCCAGACCTTTAAGGACGCCCACGATCTCGCTTTCATATGCATAGCCGTTCTTTGATTCAAATTCGGACATCAGCCGGTTGTAAGTCTCAAGCCTGGCCTCCAGCGCGTCGCCGGACAGCGATTTCAACTCCTGTTCTATGGAACGGATATCTGTTTCCAGTTGAATTAAATCTGCTTTGGCAGTCCGAAGCTCTTCATAGATGGTATTGCTGCCGGACAGGTTCTGTTGCTGGGCAAGATAACCGATGGTTTTTCCTTTTGTCAGAAGTATATTCCCACTATCTATGGGTTCCTCCCCGATGATCATCTTCAGTACCGTGGATTTGCCGGCGCCGTTGACGCCGACAAACGCCGCCTTTTCCCGGTCTTCAATATGGAAAGAACCGTCTTTTACAATGGTTCTTTCCCCAAATGATTTATTTAGATTATGACATGCAAGTATCATAAAACCTCCTGTAATGGTATGTTTTCTGCGCGTTAATGAAAGTTCACAGCCCGGTGGGCAACAGTATTTATTATACTATATCCTGAAAGAGTCATCAAGGACAGTGATAAAAAATTTGACTTTGGACAGACAATTCTATATAATAAATTACAGATATGATTTGGAGGTTGGATTTAAATTGGAAGAGAAAGAGATATCAAAAGCGGTAATCAGCAGGCTGCCGAGATATTACAGATATCTGGGGGATTTGATAGATGCAGGGGTAGAACGGATATCCTCCAATGACCTGAGTCAGAAGATGCGGGTGACTGCGTCCCAGATCCGTCAGGATTTGAATAATTTCGGCGGTTTTGGACAGCAGGGTTATGGATATAATGTGAAGTATCTTCGGACAGAGATTGGAAAAATTCTTGGACTGAACCAGAAGCATAATATGCTTATTATCGGAGTTGGGAGCCTGGGCCATGCATTGGCAAATTATTCTTCTTTTGAAAAGCATGGATTTGCAGTAAAAGGGCTGTTTGACGTGAACCCGGCTTTGAAGGGGGCATCAATACGCGGCATTCCCATCTGTATGATGGAGGACTTGGAAGGTTTCCTTCAAGATCATGAAATAGAGATCGCCGCCCTTACCATTCCGAAATCACAGGCTTTGGAAGTGGCAGACAGGCTTGTGAAGTGCGGGATCAAGGCAATCTGGAATTTTACACATACGGACTTGAACCTGCCGGAAGACGTGATTGTAGAAAGTGTGCATCTCTCTGACAGCCTGATGAAGCTGTCCTATAATATTACAACATATAAAGAGGAACATGGAAGATAAGGAACTGTGATACGGTTCCTTATTCCCGCGAAGAAAACGAGCCAGGTGGAACTGTTTTTGTATGTCCGTTTGGCGACTGCCGCGAGGGATGTTAAGTACCAGCGGCGCTTGTTTCGCAACCATCGAAACGGAGTGCAGACCAAATACCCCGTAGCTTGCTGCGGGGTATTTGACTTTCAGAATGTCTTATAAAGGGAGGGACAGGCCATGCGTTATCTTCCGGAAGGAAAATGGATGCAGAAAGCTGATATACATACGATTCAGGAAATCGGGGTTCCGTCGGTGGTGTTGATGGAACATGCGGCCTTGAAGACCGTAGAGGTAATGGAGCAGGAGGGAATCGACTGCTCTTGTGCATTGATTGTGTGCGGTTCAGGGAACAACGGCGGCGACGGATTTGCTATCGCAAGGCTTCTGGCTCTGGCGGGAAAAAGCGTGCAGACGGTATTTGCCGGAAGGGAAGCTTCTTTAACCCCGGAGTGCAAGATACAGAAGCAGATCGTAGAAAATATGGGGATCCCCGTACTCTCCGGCATTTCCGGCGGGCCGTATACCGCTCTGGTGGACGCGGTGTTCGGGGTTGGGCTGAGCCGGGAGGTTCGCGGCTCTTATGCGGATTTGTTGGAAGAGATGAATGGACTGGACTGCGCAAAGGTGGCGGTAGACATTCCTTCAGGAATCTGTTCTGCTACAGGAAATATACTGGGCGCTGCGTTTCGGGCGGATCTGACGGTTGCTTTCCAGTGCGAAAAGCTGGGAACTGTGCTTTTTCCGGGCAGGGAATATGCCGGAAAAGTGCGGGCAGTGGATATCGGGATTGACACTGCCTTTTATGGGAAGCATCGGGAAATCTGCTATACTTTAGAAAAGAAGGATTTGCCGGGGCTTCTTCCCGTGCGCCGGGACAATTCCCACAAAGGTACGTATGGGAAGGTACTTATGATCACCGGAAGCAGGGGGATGGCGGGAGCGGCCTATTTAAGCGCCAAAGCGGCGTATACCTGCGGGGCGGGGCTGGTGCAGATCTATACGCAGGAAGAGAACCGCACGATATTACAACAGCTTTTGCCGGAGGCCGTGATTTCTGTGTATGGGCAATATGAGCCAAAGAAGCTGTCCCATTTACTGGAATGGGCGGATGTGGTCTGCATCGGATGTGGATTGGGAGGGGATGAGGTTTCCAAAAAACTGCTGGAAGAGACCCTTCGCCATGTGAAAGTGCCCTGTGTGGTGGATGCGGATGGCCTGAATCTGCTGGCCGGCTGTTTGGAATTGCTGGAAGAAGTGCAGGCAGACGTGATACTGACCCCGCACATGAGGGAGATGACCCGTCTGCTTGGATGCAGCATGGAAGAATTACAGGAAAACCGTTTTAAGAAGCTGACGGAATTTTCGGAAAGGTATCCGGCTGTCTGTGTACTGAAAGACGCCCGCACTGTTGTGGCTCAAAGAGACAGGCGAAGGTTTGTGAACACCGCAGGGAACCATGCCATGGCAAAGGCAGGGGCAGGGGATGTGCTCGCAGGTGTGGTCACAGGCCTGCTTGCCGGTCATGTGGATACGTTTGACAGTGCGGTACTTGGTGTGTTTCTCCATGCCTGCGGCGGAGATCAGGCACGGAAGAAGCTGGGAGGCTACAGCGTACTGGCAGAAGATTTGATAGAAGGGATTCAGGCTTCCTTAAAACAGGCAGAAGATTTGATGGGGGGATTTTAGAAGTGGGACGCCATAACCGGGTATATGCGAAAATAGATTTAGGTGCTGTTGCATATAATATGGAACAGATGAAGCTGCGTATTGGCGGCGGAGCCCAGATGGTTGCCGTGATCAAGACGGACGGCTATGGACACGGGGCAGTGCCGATCGCAGAATTATTCGAAAAGACAGATTATGTATGGGGATATGCGGTGGCTACGTTGGAAGAAGCCGTAGGGCTCAGGGAAGCAGGAATCCGAAAACCCATATTGGTTCTGGGATGTGTTTTTCCTGACCAGTATGGGGAGATGGTTTCTTATGAGATCCGTGCGGCTGTGTATACAAAAGAGATGGCAACAGGAATGGCTGAGGCTGCCAAAAAGAAAAACAAGACGGCATATCTTCATATTAAAATAGATACGGGCATGGGAAGGATCGGGTTTCCGGCCTCTGATGAGAGTGCGGATGTGATAGCAGAGATTGCAAAGTTTCCGTATGCAAAAGCGGAGGGAATGTTTACACATTTCGCAAAAGCAGATGAGACAGACAAGGCTTTTACCCTGAAACAGCATGAGCGCTTTATCAGGATGCAGAAGGCATTAGAGGAGCGCAACACAGTGATTCCTTATTTAAGCTGTGACAACAGTGCGGGGATTATTGATTTCCCGGAATTTAAACATCACCTTGTCCGTGCGGGGATTTCCCTGTATGGCATGTATCCCTCGGACGAGGTAGACAAAAGCGCTGTATGCCTGCGTCCGGCTCTGGAACTGATCAGCCATGTCTCCTATGTCAAAGAGGTGGAGGAGGGAACCCCTATCAGCTATGGAGGAACCTTTACCGCCCCGAAGAGGATGCGGGTGGCGACTATTCCGGTAGGGTATGGGGATGGGTATCCCCGAACGCTGTCAAATAAAGGGGCGGTTCTGATCCATGGGAAGCGCGCCAGGGTACTCGGCCGTGTATGTATGGATCAGTTCATGGTGGACGTAACGGACATTCCCAATGTGCGTTTTATGGATCAGGCCACGTTGATAGGGTGCGACGGAAACGAAAGGATCTCTGTGGAAGAACTAAGCCGTCTCAGCGGCCGGTTCCATTATGAATTTGTCTGCTGTCTGGGAAAGCGGATCCCCAGAGTATATACTTTGCCAGGCGAAGCCTGCGGTCCGAAGGACATGGAATACGGGATGCCCTCCGGGTATACTTTGCCAGGCGAAGCCTGCGGTCCGAAGGACATGGAATACGGGATGCCCTCCGGGTATACTTCGCCAGGCGAAGCCTGCGGTTCGAAGGACATATAATGTAAGATGCCAATATATCCGATGAACTTTGTATATTCCCGCGAAAAGCGGGAATACTGTAAGTACCGTTCGATGTGAAAACAAAGAATTGGAAAAGAGGTAAAATCGGAGTGTGAGAAGTTTTGACGATCAAACGTGGAGATATTTATTATGCGGATTTAAGTCCGGTCGTAGGTTCAGAACAGGGGGGCATCCGTCCCGTCCTGATCATCCAGAATGATGTGGGCAACCGGCACAGCCCTACGGTGATCTGCGCCGCGGTTACATCCCGGATGAATAAGGCAAAGCTGCCGACGCACATTGAAATCAGTGCGCAGAAGTACCATATCATAAAAAATTCGGTGATCCTGCTGGAGCAGATCCGCACGATCGATAAACAGCGCCTGCGTGAATTTGTCTGCCATGTGGACAGCAGGATGATGGGAAAGGTCAACGAAGCGATTCGGATCAGCTTGGATCTGAATACATAGGGTGTGGATCGGGGGGACTGAATAACGCTTTACAGACAGAAAAAAGCGTGGTAAACTAAAATACGAGTATGTATTTAGGAGAAAGAGGAGAAAGAGAAGATGTCAGGACATTCAAAATTTGCAAATATTAAGCATAAAAAGGAAAAGAACGATGCAGCCAAGGGAAAGATTTTCACCAAGATCGGCCGTGAGCTTGCCGTGGCGGTAAAAGAAGGCGGCGGCCCGAATCCGGCTAACAACAGCAGGCTGCGGGACGTCATTGCCAAGGCAAAATCCAATAACATGCCCAATGACACGATCGACAGGAATATCAAGAAAGCTGCCGGGGAAGGGTCTGCGGATAATTATGAGCACATTACATATGAAGGATACGGCCCTAACGGCACGGCGATTATTGTGAAGACGCTGACAGACAATAAGAACCGTACCGCTTCCAATGTGAGGAATGCCTTTACGAAGGGCAGCGGCAACGTAGGCACTCCGGGATGTGTGTCTTTTATGTTTGATGAAAAAGGGCAGATATTTGTAGCGCGGGAAGAATGTGAGATGGATGCCGATGAACTGATGATGCTGGCATTGGATGCAGGAGCCGAAGATTTTTCAGAGGATGAGGAAAGTTTTGAGATTCTGACTGCACCGGCGGATTTCAGCGAGGTTCGTCTAAAGTTAGAAGAGGCTGGAATTCCTATGGCTGAGGCGGAAATTACAATGATACCGCAGACCTATGTGGATCTGGCAAGTGAGGAGGATATTAAAAATATCCAGAAGACGCTGGATCTTTTGGAAGAGGACGATGACGTTCAGGATGTATACCATAACTGGAACGAAGAATAGGATGAAGACAATACCCTGCGGACGAATTATTTGTCCGGGGTCAGGAGGAAAGAGACATGAGTAATTATAGATTAGAGACCAAGTGCATCCAGTCAGGATATGAGCCGGGCAATGGGGAACCGCGTGTCCTGCCGATCTATCAGAGTACAACATACCGTTATACCAGCAGCGAGCAGATGGGAAGGCTCTTTGACCTTGAGGAGGAAGGCTATTTTTATACAAGGCTGCAGAATCCGACCAATGACGCTGTGGCTGCAAAGATCTGCGATCTGGAGGGCGGTGTAGCTGCTATGCTGACTTCCTCCGGGCAGGCGGCAAGCTTTTATTCTATCATGAATATTGCCCAAGCAGGAGATCATATTGTGTGTTCTTCCGCACTTTACGGCGGTACATATAATTTATACGCACATACGATCAGGAAGATGGGAGTAG